>CAYUAX010000151.1:0-12620 GCA_964442845.1 uncultured Bifidobacteriaceae bacterium
CACTACAAGAGCACCCAGGTCCAGTCGAGCTCGCCGCTCGAACTGGTGGTGATGCTCTACGACGGCGCCCTCGCCTCGATGCACGCCGCCCGCGCCGCGATCGAGCGGCGCGACATCGCCGCCCGGCGCGACGCGCTCGCCAAGGTGCTGGCCATCGTCAACGAGCTGCAGAGCACCCTCAACATGGCCGAGGGCGGCGACGTCGCGGCATCGCTCGACGACCTCTACGCCTACGTCAACGCCCGCCTGCTGCAGGCGGCCAGCCAGAACGCCGTCGCGCCGCTCGACGACGCCATCGGCGTGTTCACCGGCCTGCGCGAGGCCTGGGCCGCGATCGCCGCCCAGCCCGGCGCCGGCACTCCCGATCCGATGCGGGGCGCCGCGTGATCGAGCGCGAGCTGGCCGACGCCCTCGAGCAGTACCGCGCCGGCCTCGAGGCCGAGATCGCGCTGCTGCGTCAGCTCGAGGTCGTCGCCGGCCGGCAGCGCGGCGTCACCGCCCGGCGCGACTTCGAACAGCTGGCCGTCGAGAGCGACGAACGCGAGCGGCTCACCCGCGCCCTCGTGGCGCTCGAACAGGAGATGCGCGACGTCCGGACGACGATCGCGCGGGTGCGGCTGTCGGTCGCGGCGCTGCCCGCCTACGGCGAAGTCCTCGGCCTGCGCCAGACGGCGGCCGACCTCGTCGCGCGGATTCTCGCCACCGACGAGGAATCGATGCAGGCGCTCGCCGATGCCGAGCTGGCCAGGCGCGCCGCCGTCGTCAGTCTGGAGCAGGGCGAGTCCACTCTGGCGGCGTATCGACGCGTGCTGACCCCACCGGTCGGCCACGCCGCATTGGTCGACCGCCGCGGCTGACCGCGCGTCCTCGCCTTACGCGATCGCCGCGGTCCGCTGCGGGCGCGCCGCCACCGGCGCCGACGACGGGACCGGGGTCGCCAGCGCCGAGACGTACGACGCGGCATACCTGAACCCGCGGCCGTCGTACAGGCGCCGTGCCGCGGCGTTGTCGGCGGCGACGAGCAGCGTCATCGCCACGCAGCCGGCGCTCCTGGCGTTCCGTCGCGCGGCGTCGAGCACCAGGCGGCCAAGGCCGCGGCCGCGCGCCGCCGGGGTGACCGCGAGCTGCGCGAGATGCGCCACCGTCGGCCCCAGGCGCGTCACCAGCGCCACCGCGTCGAGCGTGCCGTCGGCGCCGCGCACGACGACGCTGAGGTCGGGCGCGAAGACGCCGCAGCCGGCGGTGCTGGTCAGGGCCACGACGTACCGCAGCCACTCCTCGAGCGCCGGCGTCGCGCCGAACGGCCGCAGCGGGTCATCGACCGGATAGGCGGCACGCAACAGCGCCGCCGTGGCGGACAGGTCGCCGTGACGCCACCCTGCGCCGCCCGCGCCGGTGCTCGCGGCTTCCGGCGGCAGCGCCGCTCGCAGGTAGTCATAGCCGCCGGTCACGAAACCACGGCGCTGCAGGGCGGCGACGAGCCCGGGCGCACTCACGGCGCCGAACAGGCGCAGCCGCGCCGCGTCGCGGGCGGCCGGCAGCGACAGCAGCGCGTCGAGCAGCGGATCACGCGCCGCCGCCGTCGCGGTGAAACCGCCGACCTGCAGCTCGTCGCCGAGCTCGACCGCGTAGGTCCAGCCGGCGACGGCGCCGGCGGCGTCGCGCGCCACCAGGCCGGTCACCCCGCCGGTGACCCGGGCCCGTTCGAGCGCGGTCCAGGTCGCCGACGTGTCCCAGGCGAGGACGGCGGCGAGCCGGGCGTGCTCGGCGCGAAACGCGACGGCCATCTCGGCCGTGGTGAGGTGCTGCCACGGCGCGATCCGCATCCCGACGGGTTCAGAGCTGCGGGGCACGGGGCGGTTGGAGACGGAGGCGCGCGGCGACGCGCTCGAGGGCGTCGGCGCCGGCCCCGGCCGCCGAGCGATTGGCGGCGACGGCGGCGTCGTAGACCTCGCGGCGATGCACCGGCACGTCGGGCGGCGCGGTCACGCCGAGCCGCACACCGTCCTTGCCGACGCGCAGCACGCGCACTTCGACGCCATCGCCGATGACGATCGCTTCGTCGCGCCGCCGCGTCACGACGAGCACTGCTAGCAGCCCGTGGTGAAAGTCCCGGCGAGCACCGAGACCGATGAGGTGCTACACCCACCCCAACGCGCAGACCACGCGCGTCGGGGGCCCCGGGGATCGCAAGGCGCGACAACTGCCGGGGTCCCCACGAGGCGTGCTGTGCCTCGTGGGGTGGCTGAGAATACCGGCCTGTATTCGAAGGCGGAGCAACGACGCGAACGGCGATGCATCGTCGAGTCGAATGCCGTCGGGACTTTCGCCACGGGTTGCTACACCCCAATCAGCTGATGATCGGCGGCGTACGGGCCCTCGGCGTCGAGCACCTGCACGCCGAGCATGCGATCCGGGTTGACGACGATCGGCGCCCGCAGGTTGGCCGTCGCGCCGCCGTCATCGAGGCGGACGACCGCCAGCCAGACCAGCGGCGTGGCGGCGTCGGCGCCGAGCCGGCGACGGTCGGCGGGCGACAGGCGCGGGGCGTAGCCGTCGAACAGCAGGCGCGGATCGATGCAGAGGAACGACGGGCTCGGCGCGTCGAGGCCGTGCAGGCAGGTGAACGGCTCGAGCGCCGCGGCGGTCACCAGCACGAAGCGGCGGCACTGCTCGAAGCCGGGGACGCCGGCGGCGAAGGTGACGACTCCGGCGGCGTCGGCGGCGAACGCGCCGAACGGCGTGGCGACGTCGAACACGGCCGGCAGCGCCGGCGACAACGCCGGCGTCATCGCAGGTAATCCATCAGCGACAGCCGCGACGATGTCGCCACGGCGCCCAGCGCCGCCTGATAGGCGGTCTCGGCGCGGCTGAGCGCGCTGATCGCCGAGGCCAGATCGGCATCCTCGTCCTTGGCGACGCGGGTCACCACGGCCAGGCGGCTGGACGTGATCTGCAGCTGCCGCGTGGCCAGGCCTGCCTGGTCGGCGCCGATGCCGCTCTGCGCCCGCGTCGCCCGCGTGAACGCCCGGTTGAGCGCGTCGATGCCGGCGCCGATGGCGGCGGTGTCGCCGGCGCGGACCGCCGTGACCAGCGCGTCCATTTCGGTGAAGAGATCGACGGCGTCGCTGCCCTGCGCGATCGCCTGTCCGTCGAGCGTGATCTCGGCGCTGCGGCCCTGGCCGATATCGGCGGAGACCGCGGCGTTGTCGCCCTGATAGGTCCAGACGCCGGCGACCCGGGCGTAGGCCGGGGAACCGACCTCGCTGCCGCTGAACAGATACACGCCGCGGAACGACGTGTTCAGGTCGCCCACCAGGTCGTCGCGCAGGCCTTCGAGCTGCAGGGCCAGCGCTTCGCGCGCCGCCGCGGTCACGGTCGTGCCCCGCGCCGCGGTCGCCGCCACCTGCGCCGCGGTCAGCCGATCGACGACGGTGGTCAGCACGCTGTCGAAGCTCGCCAGGCGGGCCGTGACGGTGTCGGCGCTGCGGGCGTAGGAATCCAGCGCGCCGATCTCGGCGCGGCCTTCGACCGCGCGGAGCATCGCCGCCGGGTCGTCGCTGGGCAGATGCAGGCGTTTGCCGCTCTCCACCTGCTGGCGGGCACGCGCCAGGTCGGCGGCGGCCGAGTGGACGTAATCCACGCCCTCGTGCAGCGATCGGAACGTGACTCTCATCAGCGGGCTCCCGCCAGGCTCATCAACGTCTCGAGCACCGAGTCGATGGTCGCGAAGAACTTCGCGTTGGCCTCATAGGCGCGCTGGAACTTGATCAGGTTGGCGGCTTCCTCGTCGAGCGACACGCCGGACACCTGGTCGCGGAGGCGCTCCACTTCTTCGCGGACGGCCCCCCGCGACGCCTGCTGCAGCTGCGCCGCCGCGGCATCGGCGCCGACCGTGTAGGCCAGCCGCGCCCAGCCCTCGGCGAAGGTCGCCGTGCCGGCGAACAGGACATTGGCGTCACGCAGCGCGGCCAGCGCCCGCGCCGTCTGGTTGTCGCCGGGCGCGCCCGTGGCCGACGCGGCGACGAGCGCGGGATCGGCGGCCACCGCCGCCGACACGCCGATCGCGGCGGCGGCGCCGGTCGCGGTGGCCAGCGGCGCGAAGAACGGCCCGCCGGCGGCGCCGCTGGCGTCGAACCCGGCCTGATGCCGCGTGTTGACTTCCTGCACCACGGCGAACGCCATGGCGTCGAGCTGCTGCAGGTAGCCTGGGATCAGCGTGTCGCGGGCGTGCAGCAGCCCGCCGATGTGGCCGCTGGTGATCTCGGTGGTGATGTCGTAGCCGCCGAGCGACAACGTCGCCATGCCGTCGGGGCCGTTGCCGATCGCGACCGCGTAGGACGCATCGCCGATGACCAGGGCGCGGCCCGAGGGAATCGTCACGTCCATGCCGCCGTCGCTGCGCGCCAGCACCGCCACGGCGGTGAGGCCGGCCAGCTTCTCCACGGCGAGCTGCTGCTTGCCTTTCAGCGCCTCGACGTCGGCGCCGCCGGCGGCGGCGATGGCCCGGTTCAGGTCGGCGATCTCGAGCGCGAGCGCGTTGACGTCGCTCACCGACTGGCGGATGTCGCGGTCGGCCATCGCCCGCGACTCGGCGATCTGCGCCTGCGCGTCGTGGAACGCCACGCTCAACGCCCGGCCCTGCTGGACGACGGCGTCGCGCGCGACCGCCGATGTCGGGTCCAGCGACAGCGCCGCCCAGGCGTCGAAGAACGCGGTGAAGCGGCCGTCGAGGCCCTGCCCCGGCGCCCCGATCGACGCTTCGACCGTGGCCAGGGCGTGCGCGATGGCGCCTTCGCGCGATTCCGCGGGCAGCGCCAGCCGCACCCGCGCGTCGAGGACGGCGTCACGCACGGCCCGCGTGCCCAGCACTTCGACGCCCTTGGCGCCGTAGACCACCTCGGCGAGCTCGAGTCGGCGGCGGGCGTAGCCGGGCGTGTTGAGATTGGCGATGTTCTGGCCGGTGAGGTCGAGCCCCGTCTGCTGCGCCGCCAGCGACCGGGCGGCCATCTGCAGGCTGCCGAACAGGCCCGCCACGATCAGCCCCGCACCCGCAGGTCGTGGCGCCGAATCGATCCGGTGACCAGCCGTTCGCCGTGGCGATCGTAGTCGCCGTCGCGGCCGAGCACGGTGAGGGTGGCCTCCAGCAGGGCGGCCAGCGCCGCCCCGGACGCGCGACACCGCGCCAGCAGGGCGCCGACCCGGCTCAACTCGTCGCGCACGCCGTCGGCGTCGCCGACGGTCGCCGCCGGACGGGCACAGTCGGCCACGGCCGCGGCCAGCGGCGCCTCGGCGCCCAGCACGCGATCGGGATCGCCCGACGCCAGGGCGGCGGAGAGCCCGTCGAGGGCCACCCGCAGCTCACGCGCCTGGGTGAACACGGTCCGTTCGGTGTTGGCGGTCACGGCAGCCGTCAGCCTTTGTCGATGGCCTGGTCGATCAGCGCATCGGCGATCCGGCCGGGGTCGCCGAGCTCGCCCGACGCCAGCCGCGCCTTGGCCCGCGCCACGGCGTCGGCCCGGACCTCGGGGGCCTCGGACGCTGCGGCGGCCGCCGTGGCGGCGAGCTGGCTCGTGGTCGAGACCTGGACGCGGTCGGCCGTCCGGTCGTCGCGCGTCGCCTTGTCGGCCGCCGCCGTCCGCTCGTCGCGGACCGCGTCGGTCTTGGCGCCGCCGACATGGTCGAGCCCGCCTCGGTTCTGGTCGATCTTCATCAGTGCCCTCCCAGGGACATCCCTGGCGACTCATGGGTGGAATCGGCAGGAGCCGCCGTTCCATTAGTCTGCGTCACCACGAGCCGTTCCCGACCGAGTCGTGCAAGTCCAGGGCCGTCGCCCGCGGGTCGACCGCCCGGCCGGCCTCGCGGACCTCGACGTGCAGATGTGCGCCGGTCGCCCGGCCGCTGGCGCCGGATCGGGCGATGGTCTGCCCCGCCGCGACGCGGTCACCGACCTCCACCGCCAGCGACGACAGGTGCGCGAACAGCGTCTGCCGGCCGTCGGCGTGATCGACGACCACCGTCGTGCCGTAGCCGCCGCGTTCGCCGGCGAAGCTGACGGTGCCCTCGGCCAGCGCCGCGACCGGCGTGCCGTACGCCAGGGCCAGATCGGTGCCGCGGTGGAACCGCGTCTGCCCGGTGAACGGATCCTCGCGCCACCCGAACGGCGAGGTGACCGCCGCCTCGGTGCCACCCGGGAGGACGACGGGCGTCGCGGGCACGGCGGCCGCTGGCAGCCCGGGCACCGCCGGCACGACCGGCGCGGTGTCGTCCACGGTGGCGACGCCCTGCTGCCGCGCGAACGCGTCGGCCAGGACCTCGCCCAGGCCGAGCCCGCCGTGCCGGCTCAGGGCCAGGGCGAACTCGCCGCGCATGGTGTCGGTCATCGTCGAGCCGCCGAGGCCGAAGGCCTCGTCGTCGGCGTCGTCGCTGACGCGCAGGTCGCGCAGCATCTCGGTGAGCAGCATCCCCTCGAACTGCTGCACCAGGGCGGCGACCTGCAGGCGCTCCGGCGTGCGGGCGGTGGCCCGGGCGTCGCCGGCGATCGGCGACTGGTCGGCGCGAACGGACGGATCGAAAGGAATCGGCATGGCGGGTCCTACAGGATCACGATCTCGGCCGCGAGCGCGCCGGCGGCCTTCAACGCCTGCATGATGGCGATGATGTCGCGCGGCGTGGCGCCCAAAGTGTTCAGGGCGCGGACCACCGCCTCGAGCGTGGTGCCCTCCTCGAGTTCGACCAGCCGCGCGGTGCCCTCACGAACGTCCACCTGCGTGTTGGGGACGACCACCGTGTCGCCACCGCGCGACATCGGCGCCGGCTGCGACACCTCGAAGCGCGTGCTGATCCGCACCGACAGGTTGCCATGGGCGACGGCGGCCGCGGCGATGCGGACGTTGGCCCCGACCACGATGGTGCCGGAACGCTCGTTGATCACGACCCGCGCCGGAGTGTCGGCCGACACCGGCAGCATCTCGAGCCGGGCCATGAGATCGGGCAGCGCGCTGCGATAGGCCGGCGGCACCTGCACGGCGATGGTTCCCGGATCGACGACGCGGGCGCGGTCGGCGCCCAGTTCGGCGTTGATCACCTGGGCGACGCGCGACGCGTTGGCGAAGTCGGGGTCGTGCATGGCCAGCGAGACGATCTCCGCCGGCGGCAGCGTGACGCCGCTGGCCGCCTGCACCAGCGCCCCGGCCGGCACGCGGCCGACGGTGAGGTGGTTGACCTGCACCGAGTTGCCGCCGGCGCCGCCGCCGAACCCGCCGATCGACAGCGGCCCCTGGGCCAGCGCGTGGATGGTGCCGGTCGGGCCGCGCAGCGACGTCGCCAGGAGCGTCCCGCCCTGCAGGCTGCGGGCGTCGCCGATCGACGACGCGGTGACGTCGAGCTTGACGCCGGGCCGGGCGTAGGCCGGCAGGTTGGCGGTGACCAGCACGGCGGCGATGTTCTCGACCCGCACGGCCGCGGCGTCGACGGCCAGCCCGAACTGCTGGAGCATGTTGGCCAGTGACTGTGTCGAGAAGATGGTCTGACGGCGATCGCCGGTCTTGTTCAGGCCGACGACGAGGCCGTAGCCGATGAGCGGCACCGCTTCCGGCCCCTGCAGCGAGACGACGTCCTTGAGGCGGGTCGCGGTGTCGGCCGCGGCCGGCGGCGGCAGGGCCGTCAGCGCGGCGGCGAGCACGACGAGGGCGAGACGAGGGCTGGTCATGGTCAGAAGATCTTGTTGAGGACGCGGATCAGCCAACCGGGCGAGAGGCTGTTTCGGGTCAGGCCCTTGCCGAAGTAGCGGATCCGCAGCTGGCCGAGTTGCATCGAGCTGACGACGTTGCCCGGCTGGATGTCGACGACACGGGCGATGCCGCTCAGCACCACCACCTGGCGCTCTCCGTTGATCTCGATCTCGCGCACGCCTTCCAGCACGAGGTCGCCGTTGGGCAGCACCGCCGCGACCCGTGCGCTCATCGTCGCGGTGAGCAGGCTGGTACGCGTGGTGGAGCCGCCGCCGGTGAAGCCGGTGTCGCTCTGGCTGCTGGCCAGGTTCGACGGGTTGACCGCCGACGGCACCTTGGTCTCCAGCCCGAACAGCGACGGCACCGCGACGCTGGCGCTGCTCGACTTGGCCAGCGACGAGTCGGCGGTGCCCGACGCGGCGATGCTCTCCTGCACGCGGACGGTCACCAGGTCGTTGACACGGCGGGCGCGCAGATCGAGCGCGAGGCCGTGCATCCACAACGACGGGTCGGGGGTGGCGGCCGGAGCCCGCGCCGCTTCGAGGTGGCGGGCCATCGCCTGGTCCTGGGTGTCGGGCGGCGGCCCCTGCGCGGCGACCGTCGCCGGAAGGGCGACGAGGCCGGCGACGACCACCAGCCGGTGGAGGACGCGGGAGCGACGGACTTCGGTCATGGTTCGATCTCCACGAGGGCGCGCGCGACGATGCGGGCGCGGAACAGACGGCGGCTGTCGGCGTTCATCACGCGGATGCGGGCGCCGATACGGCCGCTGTCCACCGCGACCAGGACGGCCCGGGCCTCGACCGCATCGAGGCGCAGCACGCCGGTCACCTCGTCGCCCTGGCGGACCACCGGCTGCGGCGCGACGACGCCGGCGGCGAGACACGCATCGGCGGCGAGTTCGCGCGTCGCCCGGCCGTCGACGATCTCGGCGGCGGCCGGCCACGGCCGCAGCGGCCCGCGCCCGAGCGCGTGACGCGCCGGAACGACGTCTCCGGCAGCGACGAGGGCGCCGCGGCGGATCGGCCGCGCGGTGTGCAGGTGATCGACCGTCACGGCCAGCACCACCGTCGCGCCGCCAATCGGCACCAGCGCGCCGCGCGAATCACGGCCGCGGAACACCACGCGCGACGGCCGCCCCAGCGCCGCGGTCGGATCGAGCACGGCGTCGACCGGCGCCGCGGCCGGCGCGTCGACGCGGCCGACCGCCTCCACGGCGACATCGACGGCCGCACCGAGTCGCGCCCGTACCGCCGCCGAGACGGCGGCGAGCGACGCCGCGTCGAGCGCGGCGGACGTCTCGGCCGGAGCCGTGACGAGCAGCGACGTGAGCAGGATCGCCGGCAGCATCAGCGCACCAGGTTGTTGACCTGCGCCAGCATCTCGTCCGCCGCCTTGATCACCTTCGAGCTGGCCTCGTAGGCGCGCTGGCCGAGGATCATGTTGACCATCTCCTCGACGACGCTGACGTTCGAGTCCTCGAGGAAGCCCTGGACCAGCGTGCCACGCTGCTCGGTGCCGGCGGCGCCGACCTGCGCGTCGCCCGACGCGGCGGTCACCTGGAACAGGTTGCCGCCGAGCGGCGTCAGGCCGGCCGGGTTCTGGAAGGTCGCCAGCTCGATGGTGCCGAGCTGCTGGGCGGCGCCCTGGCCGGGCACGGTCGCCGACACCGTGCCGTCACGGGCGATGGTCACGGTCGTGGCGTTCTCGGGGATGACGATGGCCGGCTCGAGCGCGAAGCCTTCGTTGGTCACCACCTGGCCCTGCGCGTTGCGATGCAGGTTGCCGGCCCGGGTGTAGGAGGTGGTGCCGTCGGGCATCGTCACCTGGAAGAACCCGTCGCCTTCGATGGCCACGTCGAGCGGGCTCTGCGTGGCGCGGAAGCTGCCGCTCGTGAAGTTGCGCGAGGTGGCGACGGCGCGCGTGCCGAGGCCGATCTCCAGCCCGGTCGGCGAATCGCCCTGGCTCGTCGCCGAGCCTGGCACCCGCGTGTGCTGGTAGAACAGGTCCTCGAACTCGACGTGGGTGCGCTTGTAGCCGGCGGTGTTGACGTTGGCCAGGTTGTGGGCGACGTTGTCGATGTTGGTCTGCTGCGCGTTCATGCCACTCGCAGCGGTGTAGAGGGCGCGGATCATGTCGGCTCCTTGGGGTCCGGTTACCGCCGGCTGAGCGTCTCGACGGCACGGCCGTCGATGTCGTTCATCAGCACGGAGACGGCCTTCTGCAGCGCCTGGAAGCTGCGGTTGACGTTGGTCAGCTCGGCGACACGGTCGACCACCGAGACGTTCGATGCTTCGAGGGCCCCGGTGCGGACGACGGCGTTCGCGGCCGGTGCCGGCGCGGCGTCGTCGGGCGCCCGCAGCAGCGCGCCGGTCTCGCGCACCAGCGTGCCGGGATCGGCGAACTCGACGACGGCCAGCTTGCCGGCGACGGTCTCGCCGGCGGTGACGGTGCCGTCGGCGTCGATGCGCAGCCGCCCCTCGCCCACCGTCAACGGGCCCTCGGCGCCGCGCACCACCGCCCCGTCGGCGGTGACCAGCGTGCCGTCGGGTTGGCGGGTCAGGTGGCCATTGCGGGTGTAGCGCGGGCCGGCCGGCGTGTCGACGACCAGGAACCCTCGGCCTTCGATGACCAGGTCGAGGTCGCGGGCGGTGCGTTCGATGGCGCCGGGGCGGTTGTCCAGGCGCCGGCCGCCGGTGGTGGCGTCGATGGCCGTCTCCAGCGCGGCGTCGAACTGCGGGCGCGGCGCGTCGCGCAGGCCGACGCGCTCGCCCTTGTAGCCGGCCGTGCCGACGTTGGCGAGATCGGCGGCGAGCCGATCGAGCTCGTCGAGCCGCGTGCGCATGCCGCTCAGAGCGATGTAGTGGCCGCCGGCCATGTCGCCTCCTTGGGAAGTTCAAGCGTCTCGACCCGGTGGTCGAATACCACGTCGACGGGTGCGGGCCCGCCGAGCACGCGCAGCCACACGAAACCGGCCCAGCGCGCCTCGCGCAGGTCGGCGTGGCCGCTGGCCATCACCGCCTCGGTGAGGCGCAGGACGGCGTCGTCGGCATCGGCCACCGGCGGATCGGCGCGCAGTCCTCGGGCCTCGAGGCCGGCGCCGTAGTGGCGCAGCAACTCGATCCAGTCGTCGTCGCCGACCAGGAACGGCTCGGGCGTCCATCCGGTGAGGGTGCGCAACGCCGTCAACGCCGCGCGCGGCACCGGGGCCGGGAAGGCCACGCGCATGCGCGTGCCGTCGACCGGACCCAACGGCAGCACGCCAAGGGCGAGCACGACGTCGAGGGCCAGGCCGCCCGGGGCGTCGTGGACGCGTTCGACGTCGACCGACGCCAGGTAGCTGACGCCGGTCTGCGCCGCCAGGGCCCGCAGCACCGCCGGCCCCTGGACCGCCCCCATCGCCCGCAGCTGTTCGCCGAGACGGAGCTGGCTCTCCCCCTGCGCCGCCAACGCGGCGTCGATCTGTTCCGGCCGGCAGGCCCGCTGATGGCGCAGCAGCGCCCCCAGGCGCAGCGGCGGCCGCCCGGCTGACGGCTCGGCGCCGCGCGGCCGCGGCTCGCCGACACGAGCGCGCAGGGTCCGCTCGACGCACGCGCGCGAGCACAGCCACGCGCCGTCGAGGGTCACCCCGACCGAGGCGCCCTGCCACCAGCGCCGCCGCCGCCCGCAGGACTCAGACGCGCACAGCGGCATGGCGAGGGGGGGCGGCCGGCGTGCGGCCGCTGCCCAGGGTGGTCATCCAGCGTTCGAGGTCGTCGAGCACGCCGGTGTCGGCGGCGGCCGGCGGGGCCGTCACCAGGGCGTGCGCCGCGGCGATCGCGCCGCTCCGGGGGTCGCTCCGCTCGAGGCCGAGGTGCAGACGGACTTCGCTCTCCGACAGCCCCTCGTCGGCGGCGACGTCGGCCAGCGTGCGACCGTCGCGGACGGCGACGGCGATGCGTTCGGTGACGGCGCGCCGCGTCGCCGCCGGGGTGGCCGGCCGGGCGCCGACCCGTGTCAGCTCGCTGGCGACGTTCACGAAGCCCGACTCCGTCGTGTCGGTGAGCAGTTCGAGCGCCGAGGTCAGCTGCTCGATGCGTTTGCCGCCGCGCGCCGCGGCACGGGTCGTGCGCCACAACTGCAGCAGGAGCAGCAGCTGCAGCCCGCCGGCGGCCACCAGGCCGATCGTCATCTCGTTGGTCACCGCGCTCCCTCCAGCGCCTTCAGGCGGTCGGCCGGGCCGAGCACGCTCGTGATGCGCACGCCGTAGTTGCCGCCGACCACCACCACGTCGCCCTCGGCGACGACCTGGCCGCCGACCAGCACCTGCACCGGCTCTTCCGGCGCCCGGCCCATGTCCAGCATCGATCCCGGCCCCAGCGCCGTGAGCGCCTTGAGCGTCAGCTCGGTGCGCGCGAAGCGCACGACGAGCGGCAGATCGATGTCCATCAGCACGGCGAGATTGCCGGCCAGATCGCCCTCGACGCGCGGCCCGGCGGTGCCCGCCGCCTGGTGCAGCGCGCCGCGCACGCTGACCACGGCCAGCGCCGCGTCGCCGGCGGCGATCGTCCACGCCCCGGCGGCATCGGCCGGCGCTTCACCCGTCGCGGGCGCGCCGACGGTCGCGGTGAGAGTGCCCTCCGGCCAGCGCGCGACCGCCATGCGCGCGGCGTGGCCCCACATCTCGCGGAGCATCTCGCCGATCACCGAGGGCTCGGGTTCCTCGTCGACGTTCATCAGGCGGCGCGCCGCCCGGGCCGCGCCGGCGGCGTCGATCCAGGCCGTCAGGTCGCCGCCGAGGGCGCCGTCGATCCGCATCGTCGGCCGCCAGCCGGCGCCGCCGGCGGCGGCGGCACCGGCGAGGGTGACCGGGACGTTCAGGCCGGCTTCGAGCGCTGCGCCCAGTTC
>CAYUAX010000152.1:0-12578 GCA_964442845.1 uncultured Bifidobacteriaceae bacterium
AATCCACGATCTACTACGTGAGGCAGGTCTCTGCCTCGACAGCCATACTGTCTAGGTGGACAGGTTGACGGCGAGCACCCTGACAATTACGCGCGCGTATCGCAGCAGCAGAACCCGCCTCTGGCGCCTCATGGCAGCAATAGTGGCGAGCGGCGTGAGTGTTTGCGACGCAACGGCGCAAGCGCCCTACTCCGCGCAGGGCACTCAGGCGCCGCGGGGTGGTGTGGCGGTTGCTGCGATTGCGTCGTCGCTGACGGTAGACGGTGCGCACCTCAATCCGGACGTTGGCGGAGATGGACCGAATCGACTTGGCATCGGGATTCAGGCGTCGGCGCACCTGTGGATCAAGAGCGCCACGGTCGCGGTCGAGGTCAGCACCGCTTCGTTGTCCTGGGGCGACTCACGCCCACGTTCCCTGGGACCTGAAAGTGAGTTCTCGTTTCGCGAAACCGTAGGGCTGCTCATGGGCGGCCTCGGATGGCCACAGCAGGAGCCGGTCGTCGTCGTCAAAGGCGGCGTCGGGATTCGGGGCGGGTCCGTGCAGCGCGGTGAGAGCGACGCGTTTGACAATACGCAAGAGCGTAGCCGCTTGGCAGTGGGCGCCGGGCTGGATCTGGCGTTGTCACGCGGGAGTCTGTTGCGGCCTCTCATTACGGTGCGGTACCTAAGGGCTTCGCGCTCCGCGCAGGAACAGTCTGTCGGCCTCGGTGCCCACACTGTTCGGGTTGGACTCGGCATCGACCTCGGTCGGCGCTAGAGCCAGCTGCCAGCTTACCTCCGCATGCAGCCGACGGCGCTCGGCGT
The DNA here is from genome assembly GCA_964442845.1 of uncultured Bifidobacteriaceae bacterium. Classification (GTDB taxonomy): domain Bacteria; phylum Acidobacteriota; class Vicinamibacteria; order Vicinamibacterales; family UBA2999; genus CAWAYR01. Next base: position 805 of record CAYUAX010000152.1, read on the forward strand.
CTGTGGCATCATGCGGTGCTGAGCGCCGCGGCTGAGGCGGCGTCGTTAGCCAGACAACGAAAGGCTGGACGCGGATGAAGCACTCCTCGTCGAAGAGTGTGGCGCGAGTCCTGACTGTGATCGCGTGCGGGCTGTTCGCTGCGCGTGCAGACGCCCAAGTGGCTGGCGCAAGCGCTACGAATAGCTGGTTCGGAGCGTCCGTTGCTCTGGGCCAGCAACCTGAGGGCCCAGAAGAGTGCCCGCAGGTCTGCGGGCCGCTCGGAGGCGTAGGAATCGCTCTCCAGGTCAATGGTGGGATAGGCGTCACGCCACGCTACGCTCTTGCGTTTGAGGGATTGTTGGGGCCGCGCATCGAGGATGAGCAAAGCATTCGTCGGCCCGGCGGCCCCCTGCAGCTGACATCCGGACATCGCGACAGCTTTCTTATGGGTGGAGTCGCGCTGTCGCTGACGAGTTCGAAGACACCGCTTGAGGTGCGCGTGCTCGGGCTTGTTGGGGCTGCGATTCGCCGGACCACGCGGTTCGGCGCGCAGCTGTTGTCGTTCCCGACTCGCTCCACTCCCTACGAAGACACAGTCAACAGCGTCGCTCCCGCACTGGCAGCCCGGCTCAACCTCGCGGTTCGAACTGGCAGTCGCATCTCGATCGTACCCTCGGTAGCAGTTCATGGAGTGCTTGAAGACGATACGCCTGACAATCAACCACCTACGCGAGCCGTCGGATCGGTGCTTCTGTCGGCGGCCGTTGGTATTGCCATCGACTTCTGACGTTCAGGCTGGCTAACCTCCGTATCTGGACTCCTCCGTCAAGCACGTAGCTAGAGCGATAGCGCTCCCGAGTTCTTCCCCTTCGCGGGTTCGCCTATCCTCCGAGCCCGGGCTCCCGAAGGTTGGACGACTACTCTCGACTCTGACCGTGGAGGGGTCAGGTGGTCGCGCGGCGGCGCTGACTTCGGGGAGCCGGGCATAACACCTGGCGCGGAACTCACTGGTTTCGAGATCGTTCTGCAACCCGGATGGCGCCGCTCTCGCCGCTCAGAGGTGCTCTGGGACGCGTCCGCGGCGTCCACCTTTACGACCCACGATTGTGAATAGGGCCGCCTGACATGCTCCTGAAGCCGCCGGCGTTGGGCCGTCGCCTTCCCGCTCGGGCTCGATCGTGAGGTCACGTGAGCTGACACCCTGCCCACCAGACCGCGGGTCGTGTAGGATGCGCCGCATGGCGCACTGGCGTTTCGTCCTCGCACTGGCGGCCGGCCTCGCCGGCGTGCCGATGTCGGCGCGGCAGCCCGCCGTGCCGGCGGCCCGATCGCACCATCCCGACGTCCCCTACCAGTCGCCGACGTCGCTCGGCGCCGCCAGCTACGCCAAGGTGCTGTGCTCCGGCGTGTTCGTCTCGGGCCGCGAAGAGGCCGAGGTGCGCGAGAACAGCGCCTACTTCCTGATGACCGAGCCCGACCGCAAGAAGCCGGTCACCGCCGAGGTCGATCGACAGGCGAAGCGCGTGCGCGTGACCGTCGGCGGCGTGACCCGAACCGCGGCGTTCTACGGCGACCAGGGCTGCGTCATCCATCCGGTCGATCACGACGGCGTCCACTTCACCCCGGTGCCGGTGCGGACGTCGCTGCCGGATGCCGCCACCCAGCCGTGGCCGATGGGCGACGCGCCATCGACGCAGCCGTGGCCGGCCGGCCTCGATCGCGCGGCGGTGTCCGCGGCCGTGGATCTCGCCTTCGCAGACCCGGCGGGCCTCACCGCTGGCATGGTGGTGGTCTACAAGGGCCAGATCGTCGGCGAGCGCTACATGCCGGGGATCACCAAGGACACGCAGCTCGAGAGCTGGTCGATGGGGAAGAGCCTCACCGCGACGCTGGTCGGGCTGGTGGTGAAGGACGGCGCGTTCGCGCTCGACGATCGGGCGCCGGTGCCCGACTGGCGGCGGCCCGGCGACCCGCGCGGCGCCATCCGCGTCCGCGACGTGATGCAGATGTCGAGCGGGCTCAGCTTCACCGGCCAGGACGACCGGTGGATAGACCCCACGTGGCAGTACCACGATCACTTCTTCATCTACGCCGGCGCAGTGGACGCCTTCAAATATTCGACCAGCTCGCCGGTCGAGTTCGCGCCGGGCACGGTGGGCCGCTACCGCAACTCCGACCCGATGACGCTCGGGTTCCTGGTGCGGCAGGCGGTGGAGAAGAAGGGCGAGCACTACCTCACCTGGCCCCAGCGCGCGTTGTTCGACCGGATCGGCATCCGCCGGCAGGTGCTCGAGCCCGACCCGTGGGGCAATTTCCTGCTGAGCGGCTACGACTACGGCACGCCGCGCAACTGGGCCCGGCTCGGCCTGTTGTACCTGCAGGACGGCGTCTGGAACGGCCAGCGGCTGCTGCCCGAGGGCTGGGCGACGTTCGTGCGCACGCCGGCGCCGGCCTGGAAGCGCAAGGAGTACGGCGGCCAGTTCTGGGTGAACGGCGAGGGTCAGTGGAGCCTGCCGCGTGACGCCTACTTCATGTCGGGCGCCGGCGGCCAGCATACGTTCATCGTGCCGTCCCACGACCTCGTCGTCGTGCGCATGGGGCACCAGCGCGGCGCGCCGGTGGGCACGCGGCAGCTCGACCAGGCGCTGGCGGGGCTCATCGCCGCGATCGAGAAGGGCCGTGGCGGTGCCGCGGCGGCGAGCGCCGTGCCGGCGCCGACTCGGACCGGCAAGGGCGATCCCCGCTTCGTCGGCAACTGGCGGCTGGTCTCGTTCGTCAACATCGACGCCAAGGGCGTCGCCACGTCGAGCCGGTACACCGGCGGACGCATCATGTACGACCCGGCCGGCCAGATGGCGGCGCAGCTCACCTACGCCGATCGCGCCCGGCTGTCGTCGCCGCCGACCGACAGCGAACGTGCCGCCGCCTACACCGGCTTCCTGTCCTATTACGGCGGCTACGAGTTGAGCGACCGCGACGCGAAGGTGACGCATCACGTCGAGGCGTCGACCAACCCGAACTGGCCGAACACCGACCTGGTGCGCTACTTCGAGTTCGCCGACGGCGGCAACACGTTGAGGCTGTCGATCAGGAACGCCGCCGGGCGCACGACCGGCACGCTTACCTGGGCGCGAATTCGCTGACGACGGGTCCCCGCCGTGCTCCGGCGGGGACCCGTGCGTGCGCTACTGGCTGCTCAGGTCGGCCCGGTGCACCAGCACCGTGCTCTCGCGCGCCACCACGGCGCGGCTGATGGTCTCGTTCATCAGCCGCTCGTCCACGTCGCCGTACACCTTGCGCAGCACGTCGCGCTGGTTGGCCCAGCCGGCCCGCTCCTCGAACGAGTTGAAGCCGCGGACGACGAGAACCGTGCCGGCCGGGCCGCCTTCGCCCATCACGCGCCGCATCGCCGTGACGGCATTGGGCTGGGCCTCCTCGGCCTTCTTCACCTTCTCGAGCACGTTCATGTAGTCGTCCATCATGTCGGGCCGCACCTCGGTGCGCATCACCTGGTAGAAGCGCGACGGCTTGCCGCCGGGACGCAGGTTCGTGCTGATCCGCCGCACCGTGTTGTGACGCTCGATGACGATACTCTCGATCACGGCGCGCCCGGCCTTGAGCAGGCGCGCGCCCTCGGCCTCGCCGTAGGTCTTCATGAGCGCCTGCGGCACGGTCGGCTGGCTGTCGAGATCCTTGCCGGCGGTCAACGACACCACGAAGTAGTACACGTTGGGGTTGCCGTACATCGGCTGGTACGCCTGCACCGGCCGGCCGCTCACCTTCGCCGTGGCGGCGACGGCCTTCTTGACGTACTCCTCGAAGTCGAGCACGCCGGCCGGGCTGACGGTGACGGCGGTGACCTGGATGAACCCGGCCGGGCCGTCCGCCGGCGCCGCCGGTTGTTGCGCGCCCAGGCCCGCGGGCGCCGCGATGCTGGCGATCGCCACGGCCGTGAGGAGACCGACGCGGGTCGAACGATGGACACGGGCACGACGAGACGACGCCGCTGCGAGATGAGACATGCTGACTCCATCCACGAGGGGGGGCGGACGCCGCGGGCAGGGGCCCTCGAAGGTCCTGCCCGCGGAGGTGCGTGACGTGAGTGCGGGGCGGAGTCTACAGCAAATCAGGGCAGCGTGAACGCGTAAACCCGGCCGTTCGTCGTGCCCGACATCACCGCGACGTACTGACGGCCGTCGATCTCGTAGGTGACCGGCGTGGCGACGCCGGTCAGGAGCTTCGTCTCCCAGAGCGTCCTGCCGGTGGCCGGGTCGAGCGCCATGAACCGGCCGGCGTTGTCGCCGACGAACACCAGCTGCCCGGCGGTCGACAGCGCGCCGCCGCTCGGCAGGTGTGCGATGCGCCACCGCTCTTTGTTGGCCACCGGATCCCAGGCGACGAAGAACGCCTTGAGTCCGGGTGGGGAGGTGGTGGCCCCGGCGGCCGCGGCGCCGGCCGCGCCGCCCAGCGTCGTGCCGGTGTTCCACTGGCCCTCGCGGAAGTCGAACTTCTCGGCGGTGCGGTAGACCATCGAGGTCTCCTGGCCGGGGAAGTAGACGAGGCCAGTCGTCGGGTTGAACGCCATCGGCGGCCAGTGATGCGCGCCGACCGCCGAGGGCGACAGCCGCGCGCCCTTGGCGCCGTAACGCGCCTCCGGCGTCTCCACGGGCCGGCCGGTCTTCAGGTCGATGTGCGTGGCCCAGGTGACGGTGACGAACGGCTGCGCCGACAGGAGCTCGCCGGTGAGGCGGTCGATCACGTAGAAGAAGCCGTTCTTGGGGGCCTGCAGCAGCACCTTGCGCGGCTTCCCGTCGATGGTCAGGTCGGCGAGGATCATCTGCTGCGCCGCGTTGTAGTCCCAGTCGTCGCCGGGCGTGGTCTGGTAATGCCACACGTAGCGGCCGGTATCGGCGTTGAGCGCGACGATCGACGACAGGTACAGGTTGTCGCCGCTGCCCTGGCTGCGGTGGTCGCGCGACCACGGCGAGCCGTTGCCGGTGCCGACATAGACGAGGTTGGCCTCGGGGTCGTAGGCCAGCCCGTCCCACGGCGTGCCGCCGCCGCCGTACTTCCACCACTCGCCCTTCCATGTCTTGAGGGCCACTTCCATCGAGCGATCCTCGAGGCCCTTGGACGGATCGCCGGGCACGACGTACCAGCGCCACGCCTGCTTGCCGGACTCGGCGTCGTAGGCGGTGAGATAGCCGCGCACGCCGTATTCGCCGCCGCCGTTGCCGATGATCACCTTGCCTTTCACCACCCGCGGCGCGCCGGTGATGCTGTAGTCGGCGCCGACCGGCGTGGTCTGCACCGCCCACACGACGCGGCCGTTCTCGGCGTCGAGGGCGACCAGGCGGCCGTCGAGGAGCCCGACGTAGACCTTGCCCTGGTAGATGGCGACGCCGCGGTTGACCGGCCCGCAGCAGTAGCGCGGGCCGCCTTCGCCGTAGCCGCCCTTGACCAGGGCCGGATCCCAGCGCCACTTCAGCGCCCCGGTGCGCGCGTCCACGGCGTAGACGACGCTCCACGTCGAGGTGCCGTACAGCGTGCCGTTCCAGACGATCGGCGTCGTCTCGATCTTGCCGGCCGAGCCCACCTCGACCGACCACGCCTCGGTGAGGCGGGCGACGTTCGACTGGTCGATACGCGCCAGCGGACTGTGATGCGTCTCCGCGTAGTCGCGGCCGTGCGTGACCCACTCTCCGGCTGGAGGCGTCAGCAGCGTTGCGTCGTCCACCGGCGGGGCCGGCGCCTGCGCCGACGTGCCGAGCGTCGCGGCGAGCACGCCCGCCGCCGTCAGTCCCGTGACCACGTGTCGTGCCTGTCGCATGCGCGATCGCCCTCCGAAGGGCGGGATCTTAGTCCAATCGCCGGGGCCGACGGGCCGGGGTACAGTGAGGGCGCTCCCGCGAGCGCCATCCCATGCACACGGCTCTGGTCCTGACGAAACACCCCGAAGAGTACGCGCGGCTCATCGCCGCGGCCGCGCTGCCCGACCTGGCCGTGATCGCCACCGCCGATGTCGGCGACGGCGTGGCGCGCGCCGCGCAGGCCGCCATCCTGCTCGGCGACCCGACCCGCGTCCGCGAGGCCTTGCCGCGCATGCCGGCCCTCAAATGGGTGCAGCTCACCTGGGCCGGCGTCGAGCCGATGCTCGACCCCTCGCTGCGCCGCGACTACGTGCTCACCAACATCCGCGGTGTGTTCGGCCCGTTGATGTCGGAGTACGTGTTCGCCTACCTGCTGGCGCACGAGCGCAAGCTCCTGGCGCGTCACGCGGCGACGCGGGCCGGCCGCTGGGACACCACGCTGCCGGGTACGCTGCAGGGCAAGCGAATCGGGCTGGTCGGCGTGGGGTCGATCGGTGCGCACCTGGCCACGACCGCCAAGCACTTCGGGATGATCGTCCGCGGCTACACGCGGGCCAGCGAGGACTGCCGCCACGTGGACCACTACTTCCACGGCGCCGACAAGGCGGCGTTCGCCGCCGGGCTCGATTACCTGGTGGCGGTGCTGCCCAACACCGGCGGCACGCGCGGCATCGTCGACGGCGAGATGCTGGGCGCGCTGCCGCCGCACGCCGTGGTCGTCAACGCCGGGCGCGGCGACACGCTGGACGTGGTGGCGCTGGTGGACGCACTGGACAGCGGCCGGCTGGCCGGCGCCGTGCTCGACGTGTTCTCGGAAGAGCCGCTGCCGCCGGATCACGTGTTGTGGCGCACGCCCAACGTGCACATCACGTGTCACACCTCGGCGCCGAGCTTTCCGGGGGACATCGTCGGCGTGTTCGCCGACAACTACCGGCGGTTTCGCGCCGGGCAGCCGCTGCGCTATGTGGTGGATTTCGAGCGCGGCTACTGACGGCGCGAGCAGGCCGACGTCTGGTCTAGTCAGACTAGTCTATACTGATCCCGTGGACAGCTACTCGACCTACGAGGCCAAGACGCGCTTCAGCGAGATCCTGCGCAAGGTGCGCGCCGGTCGACGCGTGATCGTCACGCACCACGGCACCCAGGTGGCCGAGATCCGGCCCATCGAACCCGCGACCGAGTCACTCGAGGCGCGGCTCGCGAGGCTGGAACGCGCCGGCGCCGTCACCCGCGCGGCTCGGCCCGGCGCATTGCCGCGACCAGTGGCGCGGCGGCGTGGGGCACTGAGCCGGTTCATCGCCTCGCGCGACTGACCTCGTGGCCGTCGCCTACGTAGACAGCTCGTGTCTCGTCGCGCTGACGTTGGGCGAGCCGGCCGCCGGGCGGGTCGCCGAGATGCTGCGCCCCTTCACGCGGCTGGTATCGTCGAACCTGTTGGAGGCCGAAGTGCGGGCGGCGCTCGGTCGAGAGCGCGTCGTCCCGGCCGCCGATACGTTCACCGGCGTTGGCTGGGTCCTTCCGGAGCGCGCACTGGCGCAGGAGTTCGAGCTGGTTGCAGGGCACGGCACGCTGCGCGGCGCCGACCTGTGGCACGTGGCTTGTGCGCTGTACCTCGACCCGACGGCAGCAGAGCTGGCATTCGTCACGCTCGACGTGGCGCAACGCAAGGTGGCGGCCGCCGTCGGCTTCGCCACGCCGCACTGACCCAAGCCCGGTCGGCACGCGATCTGACGATGCGGCTGCTGACCCGTGCCCGTCGATGCGGGGGAGATTGCGGATCCCCTCGCGTTGTGCAAGCGGCACTCGCCGGCGTGGCCGGCGTCAGGCTGGCCTGAGCCTCACCGGCCGGTGGGCGCGAGGCGGCGCAGCTCGTCGAGGAACGGGTTCGACACGAATGCCAGGCGGTCAGCGCCTGACGGCCGCTCCGGCTGCGTGCCTTCGACCAGCGCAGCGACGCGGCGACCGTCGGGATGCAGGGCGTAGTTGTGGTTGTTGCGTCGCGGCATGATGCGTCGACCGGACCATGGCCGCGGCGCCTCGGGCTGAAACGTTCCGCCGTCGGCCGCGTAGTCCACGACCATCAGCCGGGTCGGCTCAGCGACGCTCTCCGCGTAGAACAACTGACGCGCCGTCGGCGACCAGCGGCGGCTGCGTCCCCCGTTCCTCGATACCACGACGCGGCTGCCGGGCCCCGGGAACGGCCGCATGTGGATCTCGGCACGACCGGACTCCCACGAGCTGTAGGCCAGCCAGCGGCCGTCGGGCGAGAACGCGGGTGCCAGCTCGATGGCCCCGCCGTCGAAGAACCGCGCCGCGCGGCCAGGTCGCCAGCCGTCGCGTTCGTTACCGTCGATGGTGAGCAGCATGATGTCCTTGGCCGGCGGCGTCGCCTGCTGAAACGCGAGCACCTTGCCGTCGGGATGCCCAGCGCTGCGCCGAGCGACGCGGCGACGGCCCACGGCAGCCATCCGCCGCCGCGCGCCACGGTCGGCTGAGGCGGTGCCGCTGGACCGCCGTGAACTGACGCGTCAGCCGCCAGCTCGCGTCGGACGTCGCCGATGTCGCGCAGCCGCTCTTTCGGGTCGCGCGCGAGGCAGTCGCGCAGCAGCGTGCGGAGCGCGGCCGGCAGCCGCGTCCAGTCGGGCTCGCTCTTCAGCACCGCGGCCAGCGTGTCGGACACTGTCTCGCCCTCGAAGGCCCGCACGCCGGTCAGCAGCTCGTAGAGCACGGCGCCGACTGCCCAGATGTCGGCGCGCTTGTCCACCGGCTTGCCGCGCGCCTGCTCCGGGCTCATGTAGGCGGCAGTGCCGAGCAGCATCCCGGCCTGGGTCATTACCGGGCTGGTCAGCGTCGGGAAAGCGCCGCCTCGGCGCTGAACGCATGCGGGCCTTCCAGCGCCTTGGCCAGGCCGAAGTCGAGCACCTTGAGCTGTCCGTCGGGCGTGACCTTGAGGTTGGCCGGCTCGAGGTTGCGGTGCACGACGCCGTGCTCGTGGGCGTAGTCGAGCGCGTCAGCGAGCTGGCGGGCCAGCACGACGCCGAGGCGGGACCCGACGGCCAGCGCCATGCGACGGCCGCGATTCTACGTCACTGCGCGCGCAACATCAGGGGGCCCGAAAAAGAAAGGGCCGCGGATCTCGCCCGGAGGGACGAGACCCGCGGCCCGGTATTGCGGCGGCTGGCGCTAGGCCAGGCGGACGTTCTCGGCGCGCGGTCCCTTCGGGCCCTGGCCGGTGTCGAACGTGAGGGACTGGCCCTCGCGGTAGGTGTCGAAGTCGCCGTCGACGCACGACGCCTGGTGGAAGAAGTATTCGGTGCCGTTCTCGGCCTGCACGAAGCCGAAGCCCTTGTCACGAACGAGACGCTTGATGACGCCCTTGGTAGCCATATCGATCCCTGCGATCGCGCTGGTCCGGCGGCCCATTGCCGTCGTACCGGTTCCACGCCGGCCATGACCGCGATCCGCGGCCGGACGTGCGCTCCGCGGGGGCGGAACGTGACTCCTATGAGGTCTGTGAGGGTCTCCGGTGCGACGACTGCGCCGAAGGCGAGGCAGGACTCACGAAGAAAGAGACCTTGACGGTATCACATTTCCGGCCATTCAGGCTCCCGCCCGCCTACTGCCCCTGGTTGGGCAGGTAGATCGACATCAGGTGGATCGGCGCCGTGATGTCCACGAACTGATGCGGCACCCCGGACGGCACGATGAGGAAATCCCCCTTGGCAAAGGGCGTCCGCACCCCGTTTTCGATCGTCGGCCCGGCCAGGTTGGTGCCGGTGCGGGTGGCGTTGGGGATGGTGCCGCCGGTCAGCAGGGTGGCCGACCCGTCGATCACGTAGAACAGCTCGGCCTGGGCCTCGTGCAGCGAGGCGCCCTGGGCGCGCGGCTGGCGCTGCTCGACGTTGACGTTGTAGGGCGCCAGCGAGAACACGCGCACGGCCGACGACGGCCGATCGGTGGGCAGCTTGCCGAGCGCGGCGCGCAGCTCCTCGGCGCTGAACCGCGTCGCCTTGGTGCGGTCGGTCGGCGGCGGCGCCGGGGCCTGAGCCCACGCCGGGCCTGAAGTGGCGGCGAACAGGGCGAACGCGAGCACGGACGTCGTGAGCCTGGACATCGAAGCCTCCGCGAAAGCGCCGATTGTACGCCGCCCGGGCGTGCGAGAATCGCCGCGATCGGGACGCCCCCGAGGGAGGAATCGACCATGGCGCGACTGGCCACGTTCGCGGCGGTGATGCTCCTGGCGGCGACGGCGCACGCCCAGGATCGATGGTTCGACTCGGCGGGCGTCCGCATCCGTTACGTCGACCGCGGCGCGGGGACGCCCGTCGTGCTCCTGCACGGCAACGGCGGTTCGCTCCAGAGCTGGATCGACTCGGGCATCGCCGCGGCCCTGGAACGCGACTATCGCGTCCTCGCGCTCGACGCCCGGGGCCACGGCCAGAGCGGCAAGCCGCGTGACGCCGCGGCCTACGGCCGGCAGATGGGCCTCGACGTGGTCCGCCTGCTCGATCACCTGGGGATCCAGCGCGCCCACATGGTCGGCTACTCGATGGGCGCGTCCATCCTCGGCACGCTCGTGACCAGCCATCCCGATCGGTTCCTCACCTTCACGATGGGCGGGTCGGCCGGTCGGTTCAAGTTCACGCCGGCCGAGGCGGAGCGGCTCGACCGCGAGGCGGCTGAGAAGGAGCGCGAGTGCGTGAGCCGCAGCCAGATGGCCCGGCTGGCGCCGATTGGCCAGCCGCCGCCGACCGAGGCCCTGATCCAGGAGCGCTCGAAGGCGTGTCTCGCTGACCCGAATCAGGACCGCTTCGCCCTCGCGGCGCTGCACCGCGGGTTCAAGGACCTGGCGATCACGGCCGAGCAGGTGCGGGCGATCCAGGTGCCCACGGTGGGGATCGTCGGCAGCCTCGACGGCTACCTGGCCGACTTCAAGGACATGCAGGCCCTGCGGCCCGCGATGCGCCTCGTCGTGATCGACGGCGCCAGTCACGGCGGTCCCACGGGCGCGATGCTGCGGCCGGAGTTCCTGGCCGCGATGCGCGAACTGCTCGCGGCGCACCCGGTGACGCGCGTGCGCTGACGCGGCGCCGGCGTCGTCGCGTCAGGCCGGCGTGCCCGGGCCCTCGAAGCGGTAGCCGAGCCCGAACACGGTGACGATGAACTTCGGGTGGTGCGGATCGGGTTCGAGCTTCTGGCGCAGCCAGCTGACGTGCACGTCCACGGTACGGGTTTCGGGCGTGGCCTGGTAACCCCACACCGCGTCGAGCAGCTGGTCGCGTGAGAACAGCACCCCGGGATGACGCACCAGGTGGGTGAGCAGCTTCAGTTCCTGCGCCGACAGCCGCACCGGCTGGCCGGCGCGCAGCACCTGGCCGGCCACCGGACGGACCACCACGTCGCCGAACGCGAACTCCGCCGGTTCGGCCTTGGGCGCGCGGCGGCGCAGCAGCGCCTCGATGCGCGCCAGCAGTTCGGTGGACGCGAACGGCTTGGTCATGTAGTCGTCGGCGCCGGTCTTGAGCCCCAGCACCTTGTCGGCGACGGCGTCGCGGGCGGTGAGCATCAGCACCGGCGTGTCGGTGCCGCCGCGGCGCAGCTCGCGGCACACCTCGAGGCCGTCTTTCAGCGGCAGGGTCAGGTCGAGGACGATCACGTCGTAGCCGCCGGAGCGGGCCAGCGTCACCGCCTTCTCGCCGTTCTCGGCGGTGTCGATGCGATAGCCTTCGGCGCGCAGCCGATCCGACAGCATGCGCCGCAGCCCGGGCTCGTCGTCGACGAGGAGCACCCGGTGGCCGGTCGCGGGCGGGCCGCTGGCGCCGGCCGACCCGCCGGCCGCGCTCACGCCGCCGGCTCCGTGGCCGGTGCCGGCGCGGGCGAGCCACCCGGCGGCAGCGCCGGCACCTGCACGGTGAAGCCCGTGC
>CAYUAX010000153.1:0-12539 GCA_964442845.1 uncultured Bifidobacteriaceae bacterium
GCGCCGTGGCCCGCGCCCGGGCCGCCGCCCGCGCCCGCGAGGCCGAGGAGCGCGCGACGCCGCGCTTCAAGCTCGACGACGCCGGGCAGGAAGTGCCGGCGCCGCGCGCCGCCGCCGCCGTGATCTACGACCCCGAGACCGACCAGGTGCTGTTCGAGGAGAACGCCCAGGAGCCGCGCTCGATTGCCAGCATCACCAAGGTGATGACGGCGCTGGTCTTCCTGGAGTCGATGCCCGACCTCAGCCAGGTCGTCAAGGTCGAGCGCGCCGACGTGCTGCGCGCCAACACCACGTATCTGCGCACCGGCTATCAGGTCACCGCCGACGATCTGCTGCACCTCACCCTGATCGGCTCGGACAACGCCGCGGCCCGCGTGCTGGCGCGCATTTCGCCGTACGGCACCGACGGCTTCATCGAGCGGATGAACGCCAAGGCCCGCGAACTCGGCCTCGAGCTGACGCACTACGAAGACACCTCGGGGCTGATGTCGGCCAACGTCTCGTCGGCGCTCGAAATGGCCCGCCTCATCGCCTACGCCGCCGCCGACGAGCGCATCGGTTCGATCATGCGCAAGACCGGCTACGACATGGCGGTCGGCCGGCGCAGCGTGCACGTCAACAGCACCAACCGGCTGGTGCGCAACGGCGAGCTCGACGTGATCGGCGGCAAGACCGGCTTCATCAGCAGCTCGGGCTATTGCCTGGCCACGCTGGTGCGGCTGCCCCAGACCGGCCGCCAGGTGGCGGTCGTGGTGCTCGGGGCCCGCTCGAACGCCGGGCGATTCGCCGAGACGAAGCACCTGTTCAACTGGCTGAGCGGCCACATGACGACGGCGACCACGACCGCCGCCTCCGGCCAGCAGCTCCAGCAGCAGTAGCGGCTCGACCGAACCGCCGCCTCACGCGCTATCCCGGCTCGAATCCCTGCTCGCCGATCGCGCGGTCGAGGGCCAGCGTCGCCACGGTATCGAGCGCCAGGAAGAACGGCCGGCCGGCCCGACGCGAGTCGAGCCCCTTCAGGTACTTCCGACACGCCCCGCACGCCGTCACCTGGTAGAGGCCGTCGTGCGCCGAGAACACGCGCAGGCCTTCGACCGCCAGGCAGTGGTGGCAGCTGCGCGCGGCGAAGGACCAGCGGCCCAGACACCGCCCGCACACGAGACGCCGGTCGCCGTTGCCGAGCACGGCGAAGACCGGCCGGCCGCCGCACACCGGACACGTCGCGCGGCCCCAACCATCCACCGCCACCCGCTGCAACAGCACCTCGGCGGCCCGGGCCAGGAACGGCCGGGCCGCGATGCCCAGCACGTCGCCGAGGGCGGCGTCCACCTCGCCGGCGCTCGGCCCACCCGGCGCCGCGTCGAACCAGCCGCCGACGACCGCGGGCAGGTCGGCGCCGCGGTCGAGCGCCTGCAGCCGCGGGACGTCGGCGGCGTCGAGCACGTCGTGGCGGCGGAGCACGTCGATCACTTGCCGCAGGCGCAGGCGCAGCTCCGTCCAGTCGAGGTTGAGCTGGGCCAGTTCGACCAGCCGCTCGCCGCGAACCAGGCGTGCTGAAAGGGCCTCGGCCGAGGCGTCGATCCACGGCGTGCCGAGGCGGCGCTGCAGGCGTCGCTCGCCGTCGAGCAGCTCGCGTTCGAGGGCGACGGCCGGGGCCAGTTCGGGGTGCTGGTCGGCCAGTTCAGCGAGTGCCGCGAGTTCGCGCGGCACGGCCCGTTCCGGGCGCGGGGGCGAGGCCACGGGGGAGATTCTACATGGCGGGCGGCGCCGCACGCGCTGCCGAGCCGCGCGCGGACTGCTAACGTATGGGCATGGCGCGGTCCAAAGTGGTCCAGATGCCCCGTCCGGCGGCGCCGCGCCCGGCGCCAGCGCCGCGAGCGCCACGAGCGCCACGTCGCCCGGCGGCACCCCTTCAAATCCTGATGATCGCCGCCGAGGCGACGCCGTTCGCCAAGACCGGTGGCCTCGCCGACGTGGCCAGCGCGCTGCCGCGGGCGCTCGGTCGCCTCGGGCACGAGGTGACGCTCTTCACGCCGCGCTACGCCGGGGTGGCGGCGGGGCAGTGGCGCCACGACGTGTCGGCCGCGGTGAACGGCGTGACCTACGCCGCCGGGCTCTTCGAGGAACCGCTCGGCGTCGGCGCGCGCGCCATGCTGGTGGAATGCCCGCCGCTCTACCACCGCGCCGGCCTCTACAACAGCGGCGGCGTGGACTTCGACGACAACGCGCTGCGCTTCGCGTTCCTGGTCATCGCCGCGCTCGAGTGGGCGGCGGCACAGGCCACGCCGATCGACGTCGTCCACGGCCACGACTGGCAGGCCGGCCTGGCGCCGGCCTACCTGCGGCAGCATTTCGCGCGCCATCCGTCGCTCGGCCGCGTGCCGACGGTGTTCACGATCCACAACCTGGCGTATCAGGGCATCGTCGACAAGGCGTGGCTGCCGCGGCTGGGCCTGGGCTGGGATCTGTTCACGGTCGACGGCCTGGAGTACTGGGACCGCGTCAGCCTGCTGAAGTCGGGGATCAACTTCAGCGACGCGGTCACCACGGTGAGCCCGACCTATGCCGAGGAGATCCAGCGGGCCGAGTACGGCGCCGGGCTCGACGGCGTGATTCGCGCCCGCGCCCACGTGCTCACCGGCATCCTCAACGGCATCGACGTCGACGTGTGGAGTCCCGAGCGCGACCCGTATCTGCCGGCGTCGTTCTCGCCGCGCGCGATGGGCGGCAAGGCGGCGGCCAAACGCGCCGTCCTCGAGGCGTTCGGGCTGGCCGCCGACGACGCGGCGATGGCCCGGCCGCTCATCGGCGTCGTGTCACGGCTGGTCGATCAGAAAGGCTTCGATCTCGTGGCGCAGGTGGCGTCCGAACTCGCCGACCTCGACGCCGGCTTCGTCGTGGTCGGCAGCGGCGACGGCCGCTACGAACAGATGTGGCGATCGCTGGCGGCCCATCGCCCGTCGCGCATCGGCGCGGCAATCGGCTTCGACGAGCGGCTGGCGCACCTGGTGGAGGGCGGCGCCGATCTGTTCCTGATGCCGTCGCGCTACGAGCCGTGCGGCCTGAACCAGATGTACAGCCTGCGCTACGGCACCGTGCCGATCGTGCGCGCGACCGGCGGCCTGGTGGACTCGGTGGCGGCGTGGAACGCCGCGACGCGGACCGGCACGGGGTTTCTGTTCGCGGAATACAGCGGACTGGCGATGCTCGAGACACTGCGCGAGGCACTGCGCGTGTACGGGCAGCCGGCCGACTGGAGGCGCCTGCAGGCGAACGGCATGAAAGTCGACCACTCCTGGGAGCGTTCGGCGCGTGCCTACGTGAAGGTGTATAAAGGAGTGATCGCCGCCCGGCGCGGCCGCCGACAGGGGCGTCCGGAGCGGTCGGCGTGACACCGGTCACGGGCGCGCGGCATCAGAACCACTGAGGAGTGACATGGCTTCGGACAAGATCAAGACCCTCGGCGACGGCGATTTCGAGGCGGCGGTGAAGCAGGGCGTGGTGCTCGTCGACTTCTGGGCGGAATGGTGCGCCCCCTGCCGGCGTCTGGCCCCGACCGTCGATCAGCTGGCCGAGGAGTACGCGGGCCGTGTGACCGTGGCGAAGATGAACATCGACGACCACCCGGCCACCGCGCCGAAGTTCGGCGTGCGCGGCATCCCGACGCTGCTGCTGTTCAAGAACGGCCAGCTGGCCGACTCGGTGGTGGGACTGGCGGCGAAGGACGACCTCGCCCGCATGATCGACAAGCACCTGTGAGCGCTCCGGCGACCCCCACCGACCGCGAGGTCGTCGTCATCGGCTCGGGTCCGGCGGGCCTGACCGCCGCGCTCTACACGGCGCGCGCCAACCTGGCGCCGCTGGTCATCGAAGGCGTCGAAGCCGGCGGTCAGTTGATGCTGACCACGATGGTCGAGAACTGGCCCGGCTACCGCGACGGCATCCTCGGGCCGGATCTGATGACCGAGCTGCGGGCGCAGGCCGAACGCTTCGGCGCCGAGATCGTCCAGGGCGACGTGGCCGCGCTCGATCTGTCGGCGCGGCCGTTCAAGATCACGGTCGGCAAGACCGTCTACACCGCCCAGGCGCTGATCCTCGCCACCGGCGCGTCGGCCAAGTGGCTCGACCTCGGTGTGGACAAGCAGCTGTCGGGGCGCGGCGTCTCGACCTGCGCGACCTGCGACGGCTTCTTCTTCAAGGGCAAGCACGTCGCCGTCGTCGGCGGCGGCGACACCGCGATGGAAGAGGCGATCTACCTCGCCAAGCTGGCCTCGCACGTCACCGTGATCCACCGCCGCGACACCCTGCGCGCGTCGAAGGTGATGCAGGACAAGGCGCTCAACGACCCCAAGATCTCGTTCGTCTGGAACACCGCCGTCACCGACATCAAGGACGTGACCAAGGGCGAGGTGTCGAGCCTGGTGCTGACCAATCTGCAGACCGGCGCGGTGAGCGAGCTGGCGGTCGACGGCGTGTTCATCGCCATCGGCCACGTGCCCAACACCTCACTGGTGAAGGGCGCGATCGACCTCGACGAGACCGGCTACATCAAGACGCACAGCGGCTCGCGCACCAACATCCCAGGGGTGTTCGCCGCCGGCGACGTGCAGGATCACGTCTATCGTCAAGCGGTCACGGCCGCTGGATCGGGCTGTATGGCCGCGATCGACGCCGAACGCTTTCTGTCAGGCGTCGGCCACTAAGTGCCGGGGCTAGGGTCTCGGGTTTCGGGTCTCGGGAAGAACCCTCGACAGAACTGACGCACCACAAGACGCGTGGGTTGCTGTCAGCTCTTCCGAGCCCCGAGCCCCGAGCCCCGAGGCCCGGTTCTCAGTCGATCCACCCGCCGCCCAGCACCTCGTCGCCGTCGTACCACACCACGGCCTGGCCGGGGGTGATGGCCTGCTGGGGCGCGGCGAAGACGACCTCGGCGCGGCTGTCGTCGAGGGCGCGCACGCGGGCGGCGGCGGGGCGGTGGCGGTGGCGGATCTGCGCCGTGACCGCCGTCCAGTCCCCGGGCGCTGCTCCCGCGATCCAGTTGACCCCCGATGCGCTCAGCGTCGTGCGGTCCAGCGCCTCGCGCGGGCCGACCGTGACCTGCCGGCGATCGGCGTCGATGTCCACGACGTAGAGCGGCACGCCGGTTGACAGCCCGAGGCCCTTGCGCTGGCCGATGGTGAAGCGGTGCACGCCGCCGTGGCCGCCGAGCGTCGTGCCCTGCTGATCGACGATCGGGCCCGCCGCCGCCAGCGTCGGATCCTCGCGCTCCAGGAAGGCGGCGTAGTCGCCGTCGGGCACGAAGCAGATTTCCTGGCTGTCGGGCTTGTCGGCGGTCATCAGGCCGAGCCGCCGGGCGTGGGCCCGCACGTCGTCCTTGTGCAGCGCGCCGACGGGAAAATCGGCCTGGGCCAGTTGCGCCTGCGTCAGCGAAAACAGGAAGTAGCTCTGATCCTTCCCGGGATCGAGGCCGCGCCGCAGCCGCACGCGGCCGTCGCCGCCGCGCTCGACGCGCGCGTAGTGGCCGGTCGCGAGCCGGCCGGCGCCGTAGCCGGCGGCGCGCTGCAGCAGCTCGCTGAACTTGACCTCGCTGTTGCAGCGGGCGCAGGGAATCGGCGTGCGGCCGCGCCGGTACTCGGCGACGAAGTTCTCCTGCACGTGGGCGTGGAAGTGCGACTCGAAGTTGACGACGTAGTGCGGGATGCCGAGCGCGGCGGCGACGCGCCGGGCGTCGTGGAGATCGTCGATGGTGCAGCAGGTGCCGAACCCGCCTTCGCGCTGGTCGTAGAGCTGCATCGACACGCCGACCACGTCGTGGCCCTGCTCCACGAGCAGCGCCGCGGCGACCGACGAGTCCACCCCGCCCGACATCGCGACGACGACCCGATCGGCGGGCGTGGTCATCGCCGCGCCGGCGCCAGCTTGCGCAGCTTCTCGACCAGGCCGGGCAGCACCGCGACGACGCGATCGATCTCGGCCTCGGTCGTGGCGCTGCCGAGGCTGAAGCGCAGCGAGTTGAGGGTGCGCTGGTGCGGGAAGCCCATCGCCTTGAGCACGTGCGACGGTTCCAGCGTGCCCGACGAACAGGCCGAGCCCGACGACACGGCGATGCCCTCGAGATCGAGGGCGATGAGCAGCGACTCCGACTCGACGCGGTCGAACGAGATGTTGGTGGTGTTCGGCACGCGCGCGCCGCGCTCGCCGTTGACGGCGGTGCCGGGCACCCGGTCGAGGACGCCCTGCTCGAGCCGATCGCGCAGGGCCGCCACCTTGGGCGCCGCGGCGGCGGCGTGACGGCGGGCGTGGTCGGCGGCGGCGCCCATCCCGGCCAGGGCGGGGACGTTCTCGGTCCCCGAGCGTCGGTTGCGCTCCTGGCGGCCGCCGGTGACGAACGGCGCCAGCCGGACGCCGCGGCGAATCCACAGCGCCCCGGCGCCCTTCGGGCCGCCGAACTTGTGGGCGGAAATCGAGAGCAGGTCGACGCCGAGCGCGGCGACGTCCACCGGCACCTTGCCGGCGGTCTGGACGGCGTCGGTGTGGAACAGGGCGCCCCGGTCCCGGGCCAAGGCGGCCAGCCGGGCCACGGGCTGCAGCGTGCCTATCTCGTTATTGGCGTGCATGACCGATACGAGGGCCGTGCGATCGGTCAGCAGCGCCTGCAGGGCCTCCGGCTCGGCGACGCCGCTGGCCCCCACCGGCAGGATCGACACCTCGAACCCTCGCCGGGACAGCGACTTGGCGGTCTGCAGCACGGCTTCGTGCTCGATCGCCGACACGATCAGATGACGACGGCCCGACGGTTCGAGCGCCTCGACGGCGCCACGCACCGCGGCGTTGTCGCCTTCGGTGCCGCCCGCCGTGAACACGATCTCCGGCGGCTCGGCGCCGAGCAGCGTCGCCACCTGGGCGCGCGCCTCGTCGAGCACCGCCTTGGCCTGTTGGCCGAAGTGGTGGACGCTCGACGCGTTGCCCCAGGTGTCCCGGGCGACCGCGGTGAGCCGTTCGAGGGCGGCCGGCACCAGCGGCGTCGTCGCGTTGTGGTCCAGATAGATGCGCGACACTGCCCGGATCGTAACACCCGGCCGCGGTCGGCGGACGGAGGCGCTAAACATCGGCGCCAAAAGGGGTAGACATCGATTTCGCGTGGTGCCTATACTGGCCGGGCTTCGTTCCAGGAGCCCTTCCCCAGGTCACCACGGCGAGCAGCGCGGGCGATCGTCCGTCCGCATCGGAGGGCAGCAGCAATGTGGAAGCGTGACGAGTCGCCCAAGCCGGCGGCACCCCCGGCACCGGCACCCGCCCCTGCACCAGCAGCGGCGCATTCACCGGCCGCCCAGAGTGGCGGCGATCATCGTGCGCACGCGGCGATGGGGAGGGACAACGTGAACATCGGGAAGTCTGTGGTCATCAAGGGTGAGCTGAGCGGCAGCGAGGATCTCACCATCGAAGGCAACGTCGAAGGCCGCATCGAACTGCGCGACAACACCCTCACGATCGGCCCGAACGGGAAGATCCGCGCCGAGGTGTTCGCCAAGCAGGTGATCGTGCTCGGCGAGGTCACCGGCAACGTCACCGCGTCGGAGAAGGTCGACATCCGCGACAACGGCTCGGTGGACGGCGACGTCACCGCCCCGCGCGTCGCCATCGCCGAGGGCGCGCACTTCCGCGGCGCCATCGACATGCAGCAGAAGCCGGCGGCCGCGAAACCGGCGGCGTCGGCGGCTCAGTCCGCGCCGGTGCCGGCGAAGGCCGGCGTCTAGCACCTCGCGGCGCGGAGGCCGGCCCCAGCCTCCGCGCCCGGAGTCCTGGTTTCCGTGGCTGGCGGACTGCACGATCTCCTGTCCCGCTTCGGCGGGCGGCGCGCCGACTCCTCGGGCGCGGCGGCGGCGCCAGCGGCGCCCGAGTCGCCGGAGCTCGTCTATCCGACCAAGGCGCTGCCCAAGTTCCTCGCCAACGTCGCCGTGAAGCCGGCGCCGGTGCTGCTCGACCTGGGCCCGGTCGTCGGCTCCAACGTGTCGTTCTTCGGCGAGGAGCTCGGCTGCCGCCTGCGCGTGGAGGATCTCTTCGGCGACATCGAACGGCACGCCGCCGCCGGTACCCTCGATCGGCTCCCCGAGTTCTTCCGCACCCGCTTCAAGAGCGAACCCGGCTCGGTGGACGGCATCCTCTGCTGGGACGTGTTCGATTTCCTCGACCGCCAGGCGGCCACGGCGCTGGCGGCGACGCTGGCCAAGCTGCTGGTCGCCGACGGCTCGCTGCTCGGCTTCTTCAGCACCGCCGTCGAGCCCGGCCGGGCGCTCTACACGAAGTACGTCGTCGTCGATCGCGGCACGCTGCGCTACCGCAGCTACGGCGGCACCCAGCCGCGGCAGCGCAGCCTGCAGAACCGCGACATCATCAAGCTGTTCGAGACCCTGCGCGTGTCGGACTCGTTCCTGATGAAGACGAACATGCGCGAGATCATCTTCCGCAAGCCGGCGTATTTGGCCGGGGTCTGACCTCATCGCGCCGCTGGCGGCGCTCGTGGAGAGACGCGCGTGTCACGCCCCCTGATTGCGCTGCTCACCGACTTCGGGACCGTCGATCACTACGTCGGGACGATGAAGGGCGTGGCGCTGGGCATCTGTCCGGAGGCCACGCTGGTCGACATCACCCACGACGTCGCGCCGCACGACATCCGCGCCGCCGCGCGTCAGCTCGCCGCCTCCTACAAGTACTTCCCGGCCGGCACCGTCTTCCTGGTGGTCGTCGATCCCGGCGTCGGGTCGAGCCGGCGCGGCCTGGCCGTGGACACCGGCGACTACCGCTTCGTCGCCCCCGACAACGGCGTGCTGAGCGCCGTCCTCGACGAGACGCCGGCCAAGCGCGTGGTCGAGCTCACCGAGCGCAAGTTCGCGCGAGCCACCATCAGCCGCACCTTCGAGGGCCGCGATCGCTTCGCGCCGGCGGCGGCGTGGCTGGCCCGCGGCGCGGCCATCGCCACGCTGGGCCGCAGCGTCGCCGCACCGGTGCGCCTCGACTGGCCGGCGGCGGTCGAGGGGCCCGATGGCGTCGACGGGGAAGTCGAGCTGGTCGATCGCTTCGGCAACCTCATCACTACCGTGGGCCGTGGCGTCGTCGAGCGGCTGGTCCGCGGCGGCGGCATCGACATCGCCGTCGGCGGCCACGACGTGCCGCGCCTGGTGGACACCTACGCCGACGTCCCGGCGGGGGCGCTGTGCGCGCTCTTCGGCAGCAGCGAGCGGCTCGAGATCGCCGTCAGCGGCGGCAGCGCCGCGGCGATCCTCGGGCTCGGCGTCGGCGCGCCCGTACGGCTCCGCCGGGCGGGCCTGTGATACGATCCACCGGTTGTCCGTAAGTCGTTTCCGCGCACAGGGTTGACGCGATCCGCCGTTGCCTGCGGATCGCCGGAGTCGCACGACATGTCTCACGTCCGGAAGCGCTCGAAAGAAGGCCCCGCCATGGAGAGCGATCTGTCGCTGGAGTTCCTGCGCGTGGTCGAGCAGGCGGCGATCGCCTGCGCGCACACCATGGGCCAGGGCGACCGCCACGGCTCCGACCAGGCTGCCGTCGAAGCGATGCGCCACGAGCTCGACACCGTGCCGATCGACGGCACCATCGTCATCGGCGAGGGCGAGCGCGACGAAGCGCCGATGCTCTACATCGGCGAGAAGGTGGGTCTGGCCGGCAAGGACAACGGCGATCGGCGTCACTACGACAAGGTGGACATCGCCGTCGATCCGCTCGAGGGCACCAACCTGTGCGCCACCGGGGCGCCCAACGCCATCGCCGTGCTGGCCGCCTCCGACGAGGGCGGCCTGCTGCACGCCCCCGATCTCTACATGGAGAAGCTGGTGGTCGGGCCCAGCTCCAAGCACCTGGTGGACATCGACGCGCCGGTGCGCGAGAACCTGCGCGCCATCGCCCGCGCCCTCGGCCGGCAGGTCGACGAGCTGACGGTCGTGGTGCTCGACCGGCCGCGCCACGAGAAGTTGATCCACGACATCCGTGCCACTGGCGCCCGCATCCGCCTGATCGGCGACGGCGACCTGTCGGCCGGCATCGCCGCCGCGGTGTCGGGCAGCGGCGTCCACGCGGTGATGGGCACCGGCGGCGCCCCCGAAGGCGTGCTGACGGCGGCGGCGATGCAGTGCCTCAACGGCGAGATCTTCGCCCGCCTGGTCATCGCCAAGCCCGAGGACGAAGAGCGCTGCCGGGCGATGGGCATCACCGACGCCAAGCGCGTCTACACCTCGGCCGACCTGGCCCGCGGCAAGAACATCATCTTCGCCGCCACCGGCGTCACCGACGGCAGCCTGCTCAAGGGCGTGCGCTTCTTCGGCGACGGCATCCGCACCAGCTCGATCGTGATGCAGAACAACCCGCACCGGATCCGCTTCATCGACAGCATCCAGGTGTACGCCGGCCCGTCGGTGCGGATTCGCTTCTGAGCGACGCGCGTCCCGGCTTCTCGTCGCGCCGCAACGTGCTCGCCGCGGCCGCGGCCAACGGCATCGGCTTCGCCGGCTTCACGGTGGTGATGCCGTTCCTGCCGCTCTACATCCGCGAGCTCGGCGTCACCGACGTCGCCGACATTGCCTTGTGGACCGGGCTCACGCTCGGCGCCACGCCGGCGATCACGGCCATCAGCGCGCCGCTCTGGGGCCGGGTCGGCGACCGCTACGGCAGCAAGGTGCTGGTGCTGCGCTCGCTCGGCGCGTTCGCCGTCACCAAGGCGGCGATGGCCTTCGTCACCGCCGCCTGGCAGCTGTTCGCGCTGCGGGCGCTGCTCGGCGTGTTCGCCG
The DNA here is from genome assembly GCA_964442845.1 of uncultured Bifidobacteriaceae bacterium. Lineage (GTDB taxonomy): Bacteria > Acidobacteriota > Vicinamibacteria > Vicinamibacterales > UBA2999 > CAWAYR01. Next base: position 10,803 of record CAYUAX010000153.1, read on the forward strand.
GCTACGGGGCCCTCACCGTGTCGATGGCCGCCGAGTCGGTGCCCCGCGATCGCATGGCCTCGGCGATCGGCACGGTGCAGGTGGCGCAGCGGCTCGGCCCGGCGATCGGCCCGGTGGTCGGCGGCGTCCTGGCGCCGCTGGTCGGCCTGCGCGCCACGTTCCTCGCCGCTGCCCTCTTCTATCTGGTCGCGGCCGGGACCATAGCCGTCGTCTACCGCGAGCCGCGCACCCGTCAGGCCCGGGCGGCGGCGCGCGGCTTGCGCGAGGTGTTCGGCGAGCTGGCGGCGACCCCGGGGTTCTGGATGGTCTTCGTCGCCATCCTGGCGCTGCAGCTCGTCGACCGCAGCTTCGGGCCGATTCTGCCGCTCTACGTCGAGCGGCTGGTGCCGGCGTCCCAGGTGCCGCTGGTGGCCGGCGTGCTGTTCTCCGTGGCGGCGCTCGCCGCGGCGTTGGGCCACCGCGTGGCCGCGCCGCTGCTCGACCGCTGGCCGCCGCCGACGCCGATCGCCGGCGGCGCGCTGGTGACCGCCGCCGGGCTGGCGCTGATCGTCTGGGTGCCATCGGTGCCGGCGTTCGGCGTGGCCCTGGCGGCGAGCGGGGCGGCGATCGGGGTCGCCATGACCGCGGCGTACACCACCGGCGGGGCGTTGCTGCCTGCTGACGCGCACGCCACCGGCTTCGGGTTGATGATGACGGCGTCGCTCATCGGCCTGGCGGTGAGTCCGGTCGTGGCCGGGCTCATCAGCGGCCCCGGCCTGCGCGTGGTGTTCGAGGCCGACCTGGTCCTGATGCTCGGCCTCGCGGTGCTGGTCAGGGTCTGGATGCGGCCGGCGCCTACTCGTCGTCGGAGGGCCGCGTCCGATGCTTCCGCTTCCTGATCGGACGCCGCGTCTTGTCTTCGTGACGGCCGCCGGTCTGGCGCGGCAGCGGCGCGCGCGGCAGCGCCGGCCGGCGCGACGCGCGGCGGGACGGACGACGTGGCGCCATCGTCCGGGCATGGTAGCCGAATACCGCCGACTTGCCGTGCCGCGGACGGTCCGCTAACGTGTCTGCAGTGATCGCACCGCCCGAGGCCGCGGCCTCGCTGCCCCTGCCGCTGTCGTCCTACGACGACGCCGGCGTCGCCAGCCTGGTCGACGTGCTGCTCGGCCGCATCCAGGCCGAGCCGTTCAACGCCGTGGCCACCGCCATCTTCGTGATGGCGATCGTCCACACCTTCGCCGCCGCGTGGTTCACGCGCCGCGCCCACGCGCTGCAGCACGCCCACGACGATCGGGCCAGGGCCGCCGGCCGGACGCCAGGCCCCAGCGTGCAGGCGGAGCTGTTGCACTTTTTCGGCGAGGTCGAGGTGGTGTTCGGCCTGTGGGCGCTCGTGTTGCTGGTGGCGATGACGCTCTACGACGGCTGGCACACGGCCACGCATTACTTCGGCGAAACGGTCGTCTATACCGAGCCGATGTTCGTCGTCGTGATCATGGCGCTGGCGTCGACGCGGCCGATCGTCACCTTCGCCGAGGCGGCGCTGCGTCGGGTGGCGGCGCTGGGCGGCGGCACCCCGGCGGCCTGGTGGGTGACCATCCTCGTCGTCGGCCCGCTGCTCGGGTCGTTCATCACCGAGCCCGGCGCGATGACCATCAGCGCCCTGGTGCTGGCCCGTCAGTTCTACGACCTGCAGCCCGGCGTCCGCCTGCGCTACGCGACGCTGGGCCTGCTCTTCGTCAACGTCTCGATCGGCGG
>CAYUAX010000154.1:0-12450 GCA_964442845.1 uncultured Bifidobacteriaceae bacterium
TGGGCGCCGTGCTGCCGCACTTCAAGGCGCGCGGCCGCGGCCATATCGTCAACGTGTCGTCGGTGCTGGGCCGGCGGCCGTGGGCGCTGTTCCGCTCGGCCTACTCGGGCGCCAAGCACTTCCTGAACGCCTACAGCGCGATGCTGCGCGACGAACTGCGCGAGGCATATCCCGGCATCCAGGTGTCGGTGGTGTCACCGGGCGTGGTGGCCACCGAATTCGGGATCAACGCCGTGCACGGCGGTCCCGACTCGCGGACGTTCGAAGGGGCGCAGACCGCCGACGAGGTGGCGGCGGTGATCGCCGGCGTGATCCGATCGCGCGCCGCCGATGTCTACACGCGGCCCGAGTCGCGCCAGGCCGTGCTCGACTACCTGGCGGAACTGGCGCAGAATCCGGCCTAACTCCCCGCCTGGGCCTTGAGGAACGGCTCGATCGCCGTCATCGCCGTGTCGATGCGCGAGAAGCTGTCGGAGTAGCTCAACCCGTCGAGCAGCTTCAGCGTCACCGCCGTGCCCTTCAGCTTGGGCTCGTAGGCCTTGACGTTCTCCATGGCCGAGGCATCGGCGGCGCCGATTACCCACAGCGTCGGCGCCTTGATCTCGCCGGGCTCGAGCACCGGGTAGTCGACCATCGAGCCGAGCATCAACGTGGAGACGATGATGCCGCCGTCGAGCGCGACGATGTCGCCGGGGGTGAGCTTGCTGCGGTCGAGCGTGCCGGCGGCCTGCGCCTCGATCACCGGCATCCACTTGGCGCGCATGCCGAGGATGGCGTCGCGGACCATGCCTTCCACCGGCGGGCCCATCGTCGTGCCGACGAGCACCGCCGAGATCACCCGGTCCGATCGCGCCGCCAGGTAACGCGCCACGGCCGCGCCGTGACCGTAGCCCCACACGTGGAAGCGCTGCACCTTGGCGGCATCGGCGACGGCGACGAGATCGGCGAGCATCGTGTCGAGCGCGAAGGCGCCCGGCTTGGCCGGCTTGTCGCTGTCGCCGGTGCCGCGCAGGTCGAGCGTGATAACGGTGAACGATTTGCTCAGCCGCTCGACGTAGCCGCGGTCCTTCCAGGTGCTGCGCACCTGGCCGCCGCCGGGCACGAGCATCAGCGCCGGGCCGGTGCCGGTCACCTCGTAGGCGATCCTGGTGCCGTCCTTGGCGGTGGCCATCGTCACCTTGGGCGTCGCCGCGGGCTTGGCGGTGGACGCCGCCGCGCCGGTGGCCGGTCGAGCGGCCCCAGCCGGCGCCGTGGCGGCCGGCGCCGTACCGGGCGACGCCGGAGTGGACGCGGTGCCCGCCGGCCGGGCGGACGCGCACGCGGTCAGGAGCAGAGTGGGCGCCATCCACAGGACGGCCCTGAGGAAAGGGCACGCGGTGGCGACGAACGATGACATGACGGTCCTCCCGGGCATGGAACGAACCTGACAGGAATATCACATGGCCGCCGAATCCGCGACCGGAATGCGGTGCGTCACGGCGTATCATCGGCGCCTGAGGTGGAGCCCAACCGATGCCTCGTCCCCGTCGCCCTCGAGCCCTGTTCGCCGCGTTGTTCGCCGTGATCGGCACCTCCCTGGCGCTGTCGGCGCAGGCGCCCACCGCCGACCCCAACCGCCGGTTCCTCGACATCGCCAGCTTCCGTTTCGAGAGCGGCGCCGTGCTGCCGACGGCCCGGGTCGCCTACGCCACGTTCGGCACGCTCAACGCGGCGCGCGACAACGCCGTGCTGCTCACCACGTCGTACGGCGCCGACTATCACGTCTACGACTTCGTCGTCGGCGCGGGCAAGGCGTTCGATCCGGCGCGCCACTTCGTCGTCACCACCGAGATGTTCGGCAACGGCGTGTCGTCGTCGCCCAGCAACACGCCGGCGCCGCACGCGGGCCCCGACTTTCCGGCGATCGCGATTCGCGACAACGTCGAAGCGTCGCGGCGGGTCCTGGCGCATCTCGGCGTCACGCACGTGCGCGCCGTGGCCGGGTTCTCGATGGGCGCCGAGCAGTCGTTCCAGTGGGCGGTCTCGCATCCGGAGTTCATGGACGCGATCGTCCCGTGGTGCGGCACGGCCAAGACATACCCCCACGGCGTCGCCCGGCTCGAGAGCGCCATCGCCGCGCTGACCGTCGATCCGGTGTTCGCCGGCGGCCGCTACACGTCGCCGCCGACTCGCGGGCTCGCCGCCTGGTCGGCGCACTGGGCGGCGTGGGTGTGGTCGCAGGAGTGGTGGCGGCGGGAGCTGTACAAGCCGCAGGGCGAGACGGTGGAGGCGGTGATCGCCGCGCGCGTCGCCCGCGACGCCGGCCGCGACGCCAACAACCTGATCGCCCAGGCGCGTGCCTGGCAGCGCCACGACGTGGGCGACACGCCGGGCTTCGGCGGCGATCACGAGAAGGCGTTGGCGTCGATCCGCGTGCCGGTGCTCTACATGCCGTGCGAGACCGATCTCTACTTCCCGATCGGCGACGCGCGGTACGAGCGCCAGTTCCTGAAGCAGGCTACGTTCACGCCGATCCTGTCGCTGTGGGGTCACTCGGCGGGTGGCGGCGGCAACGCCGACGACGCGAAGTTCATCAACGATCGGATCGCGTCGTTCCTGAAGTAGGCGGACCTTCAGGTCCGCCGCGGGCGCGTCACCACGCCGTGAGCGCGTCCTCGAACAGCCCTGCCAACGCGTCCTCGGCCGCCGCGCGCGGCGACAGCTTGGTCACGCGGTGCTGCGGCAGCGTGCCCTCGACCAGGCGCGGGATGTCGCTGCTGCCGTAGCCGACGGCCTTCAGCCCGTTGGGCACCTGCAGCCGCTGCATGAACCAGGTGATGCGGTCGGCCAGCACCCGTCCGGCGTCCGCATCGCGCACGCCGGTCACGTCGGCGCCGAGGGCTTCGGCGGCCTGCAGATGCCGCGACGGGTTGGCCGACGCGGTGTAGCGGAACACCGCCGGCGCGTTGAGGATTACCGACATGCCGTGCGGCACGAGCGGATGCGTCGTGGCGTAGCCGGGTGCCCGGTAGTCCTTCACCAGCCCCGACACGGGGTACGACATGCCGTGCGGCAGATGCACCCCGGCGTTGCCGAACCCGACGCCGGCGTACGACGCCGCCAGCAGCATCTGCGCCCGCGCCTCGTCGTCGCCCGGATCCTCGACGGCCCGCACCAGGTAGCCGGCCACCATGCGCAGCGCCTGCAGCGACCACACGTCGCTGATCGGGTTCGAGCCCTGGTACGCGGGCCGCAGCGCCGGCCGATCCGGCCGCGGCCGCGCCGCGTAGGGCAGCGCGGTGAACGACTCGATGGCGTGGCTCAGGATGTCGAGCCCGCTCGAGGCCGCGACCTGCGGCGGCATCGTGCGGGTGTTCTCTGGGTCGAGCAGCCCCAGCGTCGGCTTCAGGCGGCGGCTGGCGATGCCGGTCTTGGCGTGCATCGAGGTCAGGTCGAAGATGCTGACGCCGGTGGTCTCGCTGCCGGTGCCGGCCGTGGTCGGAATCGCGATCAGCGGCTTCAACGGCCCGGGGACGGGCATGGCCTTGCCGATCGGCGCGTTCACGTAATCGAGGAAGTCGGCCGGCGGATAGGGGGTGTAGAGGTTCACCGCCTTGGCCGTGTCGATCACCGAGCCGCCGCCCACCGCGACGATGCCGTCGACGGCCTGGCCGGCGGCGAAGTCGATCGCCTCGCGGAAGGACACGTCGGTCGGCTCGACGCGGACGCGGTCGAAGACCACTGCGGTCACCCCGGCGTCGGCCAGGGCCGTGAGCACCGTGGCTACCGGCGGCAGGCCGGCGATCACGGGGTCGGTGACGACCAGCGCGCGTCGCACGCCGAGGTCGGTCAGGTCCTGGCCCACCTCGCGGGTGACGCCGGCGCCGAACCGCACGCTCGACGCGGCCATCTCGAAGGCGTATTCGTGCTGCACGGTCGGCAGTCTACCGGTTTGGCGTCAGGATTCCACGGCGCCGATCACCGTCAACGCCTCCCGCGTGGCGCCGGCCACGGCTTCGACCGGAATGGTGCGGTCGAAGGTGGCCAGGCGGCCGCCCATCCGCACCGCCAGCGCGAGCAGGGTGACGTCGGTCACCTGGCGATACCCGCGAACCAACTCCAGGCGATAGGCCGCGTCGTCGCGGAGCGGCACCGCATCAGGCCAGAATTCGTGATGGCCGCTGGCGCAGAAGCGGCGCAGGTGCGTCACCGCATCGACGACGCGCAACTCGAGGCCGTAGGCCGGATTCGAGACGATGCGCACGAATCCGCTCTCCGTGGTGACGGACGTCGCCCAGCCGTCCGCCCGATGGTCGGTGAACCAGTCGTGCGCGGCGTCGTGGTGGACGTGGTCGCCGTCGAAGAGCGCGACGAGCACGTTGACGTCGAGGAGGTGAACGGCGGTCACGGTTCGTCGCGCAGCCTGTTGACGAGCGTCAGCGTCGGACGCGGCCGATCCGCGGCGCGTCTGGGCAGCAGGGGCACGCCGTTCCGGACGTCGGCCCTCGCCGGTTGCGTCAAGCCGCGGCGGGCCAGCTCCGACAGCACCTTGCCGGCCGTCGACCGGCGCTGGTCGGCGAGTTCCTTGGCCGCGGCGAGCACGTCGTCGTCGATGTCCAGTGTCGTCCGCATGACTCATCTTGCATCACGCATCACTGAGATGGCTATCGTTTCCAGAGCCCCGGAGCCCCGAGCCCCGAGCCCCGAGCCCCGAGCCCAGGGCTCAGGCCAGGCTCAGCGACTCATGTAATATGCACATTGCATGCAATCATGAGCTCCAAGACCATCTCCCTCAAACGCGAGGCGTACGACCGGCTCCGGGCCGCCCGCCGGTATTCCTCTGAATCGTTCAGCGAAGTGGTGCTGCGCGCCACCTGGCCGGAGGACACGGTGTCGGGCCGGGAGCTGCTGGCCCGGCTGAGCCGGAACCGGCCATGGTTCAGCGCCGACGAACTCGACGCGATCGTCGCGGCCAGGGCCGCCGGCGCGCCGCCGGAGGACCCATGGAGCGGGCGCTGATCCTCGACACCACGTTCCTCGTGGACCTGCAGCGCGAGCACGTGCGCGGCGCGCCGGGTCCCGCCACCGCGTTCCTCGACGCGCGCCCCGACGCCAACCTCTACCTGCCGTTCGTCGTGCCCGGCGAGCTCGCCGCCGGTGTGGCCGGCGCGCACCGCGACCGCTGCGAGGCCTTCGTCGCGCCGTTCTACCTGCTGCCGCACACCCCGGACGTGAGCTGGGAGTTCGGCCGGGCCCTGCGCCACTTGCGTCAGACCGGTGAGACGATCGGCACCAACGACCTGTGGATCGCGGCGACCGCGCTCGCTTACGAGATGCCGGTCGTCACCGCCAACGTCGCGCGGTTCAGGCGCGTGCCGCATCTCGAGGTGGAGGCGTACTGAACCGCCGGCGACGCGGACGTATGATCCGCGCGTGCGTGTCCCCGCCCTCCTGGCTCTTGCGCTGATCGCCGCGCCCACCCTCGCGCCGGTCGGCGCGCAACCAACGCCCGCGCCGCCGCCGTTCGACGTCGTCGAGGCGTCGATCGCCGACATCCAGGCGGCACTGCGCGACGGCCGCATCACCTGCCGGGCGCTGGTCGAACGCTACCTGCGCCGCATCGACGCCTACGACAAGAACGGCCCGGCGGTGAACGCCATCGTGCTCGTCAACCCCCGGGCTGTCGCCGAGGCCGACGCGCTCGATGCGCGCGCAAAGAGCGGCGAGGCGCCCGGCCCGCTGCACTGCATCCCGACGATCGTGAAGGACAACTTCGAGACAGCGGGTCTGCAGAGCTCCAACGGGTCGCTCACGTTCGAAGGCTACGTGCCGGCGAAGGACGCCTTCCAGGTGGCGCGTATCAAAGCCGCCGGGGCGATCGTGCTGGCCAAGTCGAACCTCGCCGAGTGGGCCTTCACCCCGAACGAGACGGTGAGCTCGATCCTGCCCGGTTACACGAAGAACCCCTACGCGCTCGATCGCGTCACCGCCGGATCCAGCGGCGGCACCGCCGCAGCCGTCGCGGCCAGCTTCGGTGCCGTCGGGCTCGGCAGCGACACCGGCAACTCCATCCGCGGGCCGTCGTCGCACCAGGCGCTGGTCGGCATCCGCTCGACCATGGGCCTCACCAGCCGCGCCGGCGTGTTCCCGCTCAGTCTGCTCGCCGACATCGCCGGGCCGATGGCGCGCACCGTGGCCGACGCGACCGCGGTGTTCCAAGTGGTCGTGGGCGAGGACGCCGACGACGCGGCCACCGCGGCGTCACGCGGCCGCGCCATCCCACGCTACGCCGACGCACTGCAGCGCGACGCCCTGCGCGGCCTGCGCGTCGGCGTGCTGCGACAGGCCTACGAGCGCGACTCGACCGACCCCGAGATCGTCCAGGTGTTCATGGCCGCGGTCGAGGACCTGCGCCGCACCGGCGCCACCATCGTCGACCCGGCGACGGTGCCGGGTCTGGACGGCATCAGGCGCGTGCCGGGCATGGCCGCCTGCCAGGGGTTCAAGTACGACATCAACGCCTTCCTGGCCGCGCGCAACGGACGCGTGCCGGTGAACGACCTGGCCGAGATCGTCAAGGGCGGCAAGTTCCATCCCACCGTACAGCGGCGGCTCGAGCAGGCGGAGCAAGGTGCCGCCAACGGACCCGACACACCGGAGTGCCGAGCGGAGGCGGCGTATCGCGAGGAGGTGCGCAAGGCCGTGCTCGCCCTGATGGACGGCGAGAAGCTCGACGTGCTGGTCTACCCGACCTGGAGCAACCCGCCCCGCCTCATCGGCGACCTGAACACGCCGGGCGGCGACAACAGCCAGTTCTTCTCGCCGACCACCGGCTTCCCGTCGGTGCAGGTGCCGATGGGCTACACCCGCGGCGGCGTCCTGCCCGCCGGCATCACCTTCTTCGGCCGTCCGTGGAGCGAGGCCACGCTGCTCGGCGCGGCCCACGCCTACGAACAGGCGACGCGGCACCGGCATCCGCCGGTGTCCACGCCGCCCCTGCGATAGCGATTTCGTCAGCCGGCGTCCCGGTGCCTGGCACCATCGTGCCTGGCACCGAGGCGGCTCGCTGACAGATCTGTCACGAAGCCTCAACGACCGCGACGACCGCCTCCGACGCAAGGGCCTCGACGCCGTCGCTCGCCAGCGCCTCTTCGACGAACCGTCTGACTCGATCCTGCGCGTCCGGCGCCAGCGCGTCCCATACGCCGCGATTGCTGGTGCCGAGGATCACCGGCCAGAACGCCTCGGGCGACGCGAGGGGCATCGACCAGCGTTCGACCGTGACCTCGGGCGGCGGCAGTCCAGCCTCCGCGAACAGTCGGCGCAGCGCCTCGGGCGTCGTCAGCCGGCCCGCCCGGCTGACGTGGTCGAGCGTCGGGTCCTCGCGGCGGACGGCGTCCCAGAACAGCGCCTCCCCAGGGGCCAGCACCGTCTCGCCCCACACCGTGACGGCCAGCCGGCCGCCCGGCGCGAGCCACGTCCAGGCGCGACGCAGCACCGCCGCCATGTCGGCGGCGAAGAACAGCCCGAACACCGAGACCACCGCGTCGAACGACGCTGCCGGGTAGTCCAGTGTGTCGATGTCGCCAACGGCGAACCGCGCCTGGTTCAGCCCAGCCGTCGCGGCGCGCTCCCGCGCGACCGCCACCAGGGCCGGCGTCAGATCCACGCCGAGCACCGAGCCGGTCGGTCCGACCGCGTGGGCCGCCGGCAGCGCCGACGCGCCGGTGCCGCAGCACAAGTCGAGCACCCGCTCCCCGGGGCGGAGCCGCAGGCGCTCGACCGTGCGGCGGCCGAACTCGTGCCAGAACGGCAGCGCGTCGAAGGTGTCGGCCGCCGCGGTGTAGGCGGCGAGGATGCGCGAGGCGTCGGTCATCGGTGACGGCGCCGGCATGATACGCTCCAGCCCGACGCGGCGCGCCTGATCGTCCCGTGGTTCTCCCCCGGGGCGCGCACGATCACAGCTCGACGGAGGTGTGTTCGTCGCCATGCAGCTGCACAATCGGGTGGTCGCGCGGTTCGCCGACGGTCACGTGGTGAAGGGCACCACCCAGGACTTCGCCGTCACCCGCGACTTCTTCCACGTGATTCCGAGCGAGCCCGGCGCGGCGCCGGTGCGGGTGAACGTGCCGCTGCTCAAGGCGGTGTTCTTCGTCAAGGATCACACCGGCGACAAGGACTACAACGAGCGGAAGGCCTTCGACAAGCTGGTGCCCGGCCGCAAGCTGCAGGTGACGTTCCGCGACGGCGAGGTGCTGGTCGGCAGCTCCACCGCCTACGATGCCGCCCGCCCCGGCTTCTTCCTGATGCCCGCCGATCCCAAGTCGAACAACGACCGGATCTTCGTGGTGATGAAGGCGGTGCGGTCGGTGGCGTTCATCCAGTAGGCGAGCGGTCCAGAGCCAGCGACCCGGTGTAGATGGCCATGCCGACCACGGCGTGGACGCCGTGGCGATCGAGTTCGTCGATCTCTTCGCGCGTCGTGATGCCGCCGGCCGCCGTCACCTGCCGCGACGTGGCTCGCGCCACCTCGAGGATCGCCGGGATGTCGGTGCCCTGCATCAGGCCTTCGCGATCGACGTGGGTGTAGAGGAACTCGCCGCAGTACGGCTCCAGCGTCCGCACCGCCTCCACCGCCGTGATCGGCAGCGTGGTCTTCCAGCCGTGGATCACGACCCGGCCGCCTTTGCTGTCGACGGCGCCGATCACCTTGGCGGCGCCGACGTCGTGGCGCAGCTCCTTTGCGAAGTCGAGGTTGAGGCACTGGCCCGGCGGGTCGTTGGCGCGGGCGCCGCGGTACAGCGACGAGCCGACGATCACGTGGGTGGCGCCGGCGTCGAGCAGCTCGCGGGCCCGCGCCGCGGAGCGCACGCCGCCGCCGACCCGGCACGGCAGCTGGCGGGCGATGTAGCGCACCAGCACGTCGTTGTTGCCGAGCGCCATCGCCGCGTCGAGGTCGATGAGCTGCACCGCGTCGTAGCCGCGGAAGCGGTCGATCCAGCCGTCCACGTCGGTGGATTCGAGCGCCAGCGACTCGCCCTGCACCAGCTGGACGATCCGCCCGCCCTTGAGATCGATCGACGGGATCAGCATGCTGAGCTCTTCCCGGTCCCCGGTCCCTGGTCCCCGGTCCCCTCGAGAATCACCATAGTCCGACGCGGCCGCTCACCGAGGCCACCAGTTTCGCGGGGTCGAAGCCCACGCCCTGTCTGAACACCATCGTCACCTTGCGCACGTCGGCAATGGACGCCGACGGATCGCCGTCCACGACCATGAGGTCGGCCTGTTTGCCCGGCGCCAGCGTTCCGATGCGGGCGTCGCGGCCGAGGTACTTCGCGCCGTTCAGCGTGCCGATGGTGATGGCCTCGAGCGGCGTGAAGCCGGCCTCGACCAGCAGCTCCAGCTGGCGATGATTGGCGTAGCCGGGGATCACGCCGCCGCCCCCGGTCGGGTCGGTGCCGGCCACCAGCAGGCCGCCGGCGCGGGCGAACGCGCGCTCCAGCGCCATCGCCTTGGGGAACAGCCGCGGGTAAACCGACTTCGCCGCATTGGCCTCGACGCGGGCCCGGTTCTGCAGGTACTGGTCGCGCAGCTGCGGCACCAGCACGTCGAGGCCGGGCGGCAGCGGCCGGCCCGGCGTGTTCAGCTCGAAGACGGTGAGGGTCGAGGTGACGGCGACGCGCCGATCGACCAGCGTCTTGACCAGCGCCTTGAAGGGCGCGCCCTCGGGGTCGAGGTCGGCGATCGACTGCTGGCCGGCGCCCTGCCCCGGACACACGTCGGGCCGCTTGTCGGCGACGAAATCGGTGGCGGCGAAGAAGCCGTGTTCGAGGTTGTCGATGCCGAGCGTGGCGGCTTCGCCGTAGGTGACCGAGCACAGGTGACCCGTCACCTTCAGGCCGCGGGCGTGCGCTTCCCGAATCGCCGTGCCGAGCGCGGCGCGCGAGATCTGCATGTAGGCCTTCACCGAGGTGGCGCCTTCGTCGGCCCAATAGCCGACGTGGCGCCGCGAGCGCTCCTCGGTGTTCACGTCGGTCATCTGCACGAACTGGTTCGGGCCGTTCACGTACGGCATCGTCGCGTCGATGGCCGGTCCGGCCACCTCGCCGGCCTCGACGCGGCGCTTCAGCGTGAGGTCCATGTAGCCGTTGAGGTTGCCGGCCGTGCGGATCGTGGTGACGCCGCCGGCCAGGTACAGCCGCACGAAGCTCTGACCGAGCTGGCCGTACACACCTGGGCCGGTCGGGTAATAGAAGTGCTCGTGCAGCATCACGAGCCCGGGCAGCACGCTCTTGCCGGCCAGGTCGATGACGTGGGCGCCGGCCGGTACGGCCACGCTGCCGGTGGCGCCGATCGCCTCGATGGCGCCCTGGCGCAGAATCAGCGTCTGGCCGGCGCGCGCCGCCGCGCCGGTGCCGTCGATGACGCGGGCGTTGGTGAGCGCCACCAGCGGCGCGTCCACGGCGACGAACTCGCGAATCTGATCGCCGATCGGCCCACGCTGCGCGGGCACGGGCACGGCGGCCAGTGCCAGCGCCGCCACCACCGCGAGGACGAGGCCCGAACGTCCGTCGTGCACGTCAGGAATGCTGGTGCGACGGGGGCAGGCCGAAGCGCGCGACCGTCTCGCCTTCGAAGTCCACTTCGATGACCACGGCCGGCTCGTCGCCCATCACCCAGGCGTCGTGGCCCGGCTCGATGGCCAGCGCCGCCGGCGCCTGGTACTCCTGCACGCAGCCGTCGGGGAAGTGGACGTGGATGCGGCCCTTGGCCAGGAAGCCGACGTGCGCGTGCTGGCAGGTGGCGGTGCCGGTCACCGGCCGCATGTGCGTGGACCAGCGGAAACCGGCGGGATAGATGGCCCGCTTCACCCGGCCGCTGCCGGTGCGCACGATGTCGAGCTGCACGCCGCCGACGACACGGCTGTCGGCGCCGGCCATGGGCGCAACCAGGGGATCGGGAGCGGTCACGGCATCCTCCTGGGGGAGTGTAGCTCAGCGGGGCAGTTCGAAGACGTAGAGCGTATGGCCCGACGGCGGATGCACGATCTCGGGCGTGATGGTGCGTGGGACCACCCGCGGGCTGCCGCCGCCGAGTCCGGTGGTGACGGCGACGTACTGCCGGCCGCCGGCGGTGAAACTCACCGGAAACCCCTGCACCGAGGTGCCGAGCCGCGTCTTCCACAGCTCCTTGCCGCTGCGGACGTCGTAGGCGTGGAACGTGCGGTCGAGGTCGCCGATGAACACCAGCCCGCCGCCAGTGGTGAGGGCGGCGGTGAGGTAGGCAGCCCGCTGCTCGACGCTCCACAGTTCCTTCAGGGTCCGCACGTCGTAGGCGGCCAGCTTGCCGACGTTGCCGTTGCTGCCCGGCATCTCGAAGAAGCGCCGCGCCGCCGCCGTGCCGCCCTGGCCGGGCACCTGCTCCACCTTGCGGGGCGAGATCTCCATGCACGACTGGCTGAGCGGGATCACCAGCGCGCTGGTGGCCGGGTGGTAGCTCATCGCCTGCCAGTTGTGGCCGCCTTCGGTGCTGGGACAGGCGGAAATCCACTGGTCGATCTTCTGCTCCAGGATGTCGCCGCGGTAGGTGGGCCGGCCGGTCTTGCGGTCGATGTCCACGTAGACGTTCTGGAACACCGTCTCGGTGAAGTCGAGCAGCGCGCCGGTCTGGCGATCGAGCTTCCACAGGATGCCCGACTTGCCGATGGTGAACAGCGCCTTCTGCGCGCCGACGTCGATCGCCACCTTCTCGTAGACCTCGTCGAGGTCGAGCGTCTCGCCCGGCTGGTGCTGATGGCGCCAGACCAGCGCGCCGGTGTCGGGGTTGAGCGCCACGGTGGACGCGGTGTGCTGCGCGGCGTCGAAGGCGCGCGTGCCGCGGCTCACCGGCATCCACGGCTTGGCCTGGGCGATGCCCCAGAAGGTGAGATCGACGTCGGGATCGTAGCTGCCGGTGATCCACGTCTCCCCGCCCTGCCGCATCATGTCGGGCAGGTTGTTCCAGGTGTCGCCGCCCGGCTCGCCGGCGTGCGCGACGGTGTGGAACTTCCAGGCGAGCGTTCCGGTGGCGGCGTCGTAGGCGCTGATGAAGCAGCGCTCGTCCTGGTAGCGCTCGCAGCCGCCGAGCCCCTGAATCACCTTGCCCTTCACCACGATCGGGCCGCTCGTATTGGTGAAGCCCTTGGCGGCGTCGGCGATCACGGTGGTCCACACGACGGCGCCGGTGCGGGCGTCGAGCGCCACCAGTCTGGCGTCGCTGGTGGCCAGGAACACCTTGTCCTGGTAGATGGCGATGTTGCGCATGCCGCCGGAGGCGCCGCCTGGGCGGTTGGGCCCGACCTGATGGGCCCAGATGAGGTCGCCGCTGGCGCCGTCGAGCGCCTGCACCTCGTTCATCGTGTTGGTGAGGTAGACGATGCCGTCGTGGACGAGCGGCATCGGCTGGTTGGAGCCGCCCTCGTTCATGTTCCAC
>CAYUAX010000155.1:0-4883 GCA_964442845.1 uncultured Bifidobacteriaceae bacterium
CTCGATCGCCTGACGATGATGCTGCTCATCGGCCGTATTTCAGCAGCCTGCTAGGTATAATCCCGTCGCTTGGAGGTCAGCGCGATGGGCCAACGACTCGGGTTCCTGGTGCTTGGGGCAGTGCTCGGCGCCGCCGCGATGTACGGCACGGTCGCCACGGCGCAGATGACGGCCAAGCGCGGCTTCAACGGCGTGGTCAAGCCGATCGGCCCGTATACGCCCGGCGTCGGCGTCGGCAGCACGGTGTACCTCGCCGGCCAGATCGGCCTCGACCCGGCGAGCGGTCAGCTCGTCGAGGGCGGCACCGAGGCCCAGGCCCGGCGCGTGATGGACAACCTCGGCGCGGTGCTGAAGGAGGCCGGGCTGGGCTACGGCGACGTCGTCAAGTCGACGATCTACATGACCGATCTGGCCGAGTTCGCCAAGGTCAACGACATCTACGGGACCTACTTCCCGGCCGGCGGCGTGCCGCCGGCGCGATCGACCGTGCAGGTGGCGGCGCTGCCGCGCGGCGCCCGCATCGAGATCGACTTCGTCGCGGCCCGCTGAGCGAGGAGACGCTCATGCAGATGCCGAGGCCCGGCGCGGCGCACGCCCGTCTGCAGGTGTTGACGGGCCGCTGGGTCGGCGACGAGACCCTGCATCCGACCCCGTGGGATCCGGCCGGCGGCCGGGCCTCCGGCGTGGTCGAGAACCGCGTCGCCCTCGACGGCTTCGCGGTGGTGCAGGAGTACCAGCAGAGCCGCGACGGCCGGCCGCATTTCAGCGGCCACGGGGTGTTCTGGTGGGACGCCGCCACGGGACAGTACGTGATGACGTGGGTCGACTCGATGGCCGGCATGGCCGCCGAGTACCGCGGCGACTTCGACGGCGCCACGCTGCGCCTGGTCACCGCCCTGGCCGGTGGCGGGTTCGCCCGCTGCTCGTTCGACCACGGCACGCCCGACCGCTACACCTTCCTGATGGAGATGTCGCCCGACGGTCACGCGTGGGCCCCGTTTCTCGAGGGCACCTACGCGCGTTACCGCCCGGCCGCGCGCCGGGCCACCCCGGCGCGGCCGAAGGCGAAGCCGAAGCCCGCCGCGAAAGTGGCCACGCGATCGGCGCCGAAGGCGCGCGCGGCCGGCAAGCCGCGGACGCGGGCCAAGGCGCCACGCCCCGTCGCGGCGCCGCGACGGGCCACCGCCAGACGCGGACCGCGGCGGGGCGGTCGGCGCCGTTGACGCACACCTGAACGACGAGGAGGAGGACCGATGACCGTGGGAAAGACGATCGGAGTGCTGGCCGTGGGCATCGCCCTCGGCGTGGCGGCCACCCTGGGCGCGCAGACGGCGCAGAGCGGCACCCGCCGCGAGCCGCAGTTCGAGAACGCGCACGTGCGGGTGTGGAAGAGCATCATCCAGCCGAAACAGCCGCTCACCATGCACCGTCACGAGCACGGCCGGGCGCTCATCGCCCTCAAGGGCGGCACCATCGACATCGTGCAGAAGACCGGCGAGTCGAAGCCGCACCTGTGGGAGACCGGCAAGGCCTACTGGCTCGACAAGGACCTGCCCAACACGCAGCACGCCGACGTCAACAACGGCAGCGAGCCGATCGAAGTGATCGTCGTCGAGCTGAAGAACGACTGACGCCGGCGCGGGCCGCGGCCCGCGCCGGCGTCCGCCGCCGCTACTGCGGGAGCAGCACCGTGTCGATGACGTGAATCACGCCGTTCGACGCGGTCACGTCGGCCGAGGTGACGTGGGCCGATCCGACCATCACCGACCCCCCCATGGTCGACACCGGCACCGATCCGCCCTGCACGGTCTTGGCGGCGGTCAGCTTGGTCACGTCGGCCGCCATCACCTTGCCGGGCACGACGTGGTAGGTGAGGACGGCGACGAGCTTGGCCTTGTTCTCGGGCTTCAGCAGGTCGTCGACGGTGCCTTTGGGGAGCTTGGCGAAGGCGGCGTCGGTCGGGGCGAACACGGTGAACGGCCCGGCGCCCTTCAGCGTGTCGACCAGGCCGGCCGCCTTCAGCGCCGCCGCCAGGGTGTTGAACTGGCCGGCGGCCACGGCCGTGTCGACGATGTCCTTGCCTTGAGCGGCGGCCGGCGCCGGCGCGACGAACGTGGCGGCCGCCAGCGCGGCGGTGAACAGCAGGCTCTTCAGTGCGGTCATGACGATGGTGTCTCCTCGACGCCGGTAGCGATTCGTGGTGCCGCCGGTGAACCCGCGGCGAGTGGGCGTCAGCGGGTAGGACGGCCCGGCCGCGCCGCCGGGTGCGGCCGGGTCCGAGATCGTTTGACTGCCAGGTCGTCAGACGATACGTTCTTTTCTCATGAGGAAAACGCTGACGCCGACGCTGGCCGGCGGCCTGGCCGCCTACGGGATCGGCGAGCGGCTGCGGGCGCTGCGGCTGCGCCGCAAACTCGGCCTGGTCGCGCTGGCCCGCCACACCGGCCTGTCGCCGGCCATGCTCTCCAAGCTCGAACGCGGCCGGATGTTCCCGACGTTGCCCACCCTGCTGCGCATCGCGCTCGTCTTCGGCGTCGGCCTCGATCACTTCTTCGCCGCGGCGGCGCCGCGGCGGGCGGCCGGCGTGGTCGGCGCCGCCGAGCGCCGGCGGTTCGTCGAACGCCTCGGCGGCCGGGCCCCCGCCTGGGAGTTCGAGTGCCTCGATTTCAGCGCCACCGAGCGCCGGTTCAACGCCTACCGCGTCCGCTTCATCGCCACCGGGCGGCCGCGTCTGCACGCCCATGACGGCGGCGAGTTCGTGCACCTGCTGAGCGGCGGCCTCGCGCTCGTCGTCGCCGGCGAAGAGCATCGCCTCGCCGCCGGCGATTCGATCTACTTCGATGCCAGCCAGGCGCATGGCTACCGGCGCACGAGCCGCGGCCCGGCCAGGGCGCTGGTGGTGACCGCCCCCTGAGGGCGATCGGGCCGTCGTCGCCGTGCCGTCAGGGGCGCCCGGGCGAGACGTCCAGGCGCTCGCCGCCGATCGCCACGCAGGCCCACACGGCGTCGCGCTCGACGCACTGGACCCCGGCCCCGAGGGCGGCCGTGAGCCGCTGCGCCTCGGCCCGGTGGACGACGTAGACGCGGCCCGGTGCCAGCCGCGCCGCCTGGATCGACGCGTCGAGGTCGGCGCAGTAGCGGCGCCGGGCGCCGTCGTCCCCGCGCGCGATGACCCCGGCGTTGACGCTCATGCCGTGGTCGGCGGCGAAGCGCACCGCCGCCTCGTAGGGCACCGGCGCGGCGCCGCATTGCGGCGGCGGCACCAGCACCAGGTGTCGATGCAGGGTGACGTCCGCCCACTCGGGTGAGGCGAATGTCCGCGGCCACTGCTGAAAGCCGGCGTCCCGCGCGGTGGCCCGCCGCGCCGCCCACGCATCCTGCAGGTCGTAGCCCTGCACCACGACGGCCGCGAGCAGGACCGCCGCGGCGGCCGCCGGACGCAGCCGCCGCGCCACGACGGCGATCGCCCAGCCGAGCAGCAGGTACGTCAGCGGCCAGAAGAATCGGCCCGACGAGCGGAACGCCGCCAGCGGCGCCGCCCATGGGCCGTTGACGTCGAGCACCACCGCCCCGCCCCAGGTGACCACCGGGCTGACGGCGAACGCGGTCATCAGCACGGCCACGATCGCGACGGCCCGGCCCACCAGCGGCGGCGCGGCCTCGCGGCGCCGGACGGCCACGCGCAGGACCGCGGCCAGCGCCATCAGCCCGAGCAGGCCGAGTCCCAGGTAGTGGAAGCCTTCGTAGGTCTGGCCGTCGCCCGCCACCGGCAGCGCCGGCAGCAGACGCGACCAGCCGCCCGGGGTGATCGGCGCGAGCAGGTTCATCGAGTAGTAGCCGAGGCCGCAGGCGGCGAGCGAGCCGTCGCCTTCGAGCACGAACAGGCCCGACAGCCACCACCCGGTCACCGTCGCCCCGGCCGCCGCCGCGAACGCCACGACGCCCGCGCGTCCCGAGGAGCCGTGTCGGTCGAGCGCGGCCGCCGCCAGCAACGGCAGGACCATCGCCGCCAGATAGGGCTGCACCAGACCGGCGCACAGGCCGAGCGCGGCCCACTCGCCGGCCCGGAGGCGCGGCGTCGAACCGCGCGACGCGATCAGCAGGGCCCACAGGATCAGCCAGTGCGAGCAGAGCGCCGCGTGGCCGATGCGGGCGAGCAGGGTGGGCACCAGCGCGAACAGCAGCCCGCCGAGCATCTGGACGGCGGCGTGCGGCGTGGCCCGCGCCACCAGCCGCGCGCCGAGGGCGCCCTGCAGCGTGAAGCACAGCAGCCACCACGCGCCGATGTACTGAAAGTGCGCCGGCAGCAGCGCCGCCCACGGCTTGAGCAGATAGGCGGCGAGGGGAATCGCGTCGGTGAGGCCGATCGACGTGCCGAGCGGCGCGTAGTAGCCGGTGATGGTACCCGGCGGCCAGTGCCACGGCTCGATCCGGAAGTAGTGCCAGCCGAAGTAGTGCGGCACCCAGTCGAGCTTCATCAGCCACTCGATGCTGGTGGGATCGAGCAGCGCCCACCCGGCCATCCAGGCGAGGAACACCGCGCCGCACGCGCCACCGCCCACGGCACCGGTCCAATCGGCAGACAGAGGGGCGCGCATGGCTAGGGACCGGCCACCAAGTGGGCTGCCAGGATAACGCACGGGCCGTGATAGTCTCAGTCGGCCGCGCCTCCCCAGCGCACAGGACCGCACCGATGGTGGCCGACGCCTTTCAACACGACTGGGATCCGCGCCTCACTGATCTGATGGCGGCCGACGACGCACGCGCCGCCGAGCGCATCGCGTCGTTCGCCGTCCGCAACGTCGAACCGGCGGTGCGGGCGGCGACCACCGCGCATCTGGCCGGCCTGCCGGCCGCCGATCGCGCCGACGTGGCCGCGGCGA
>CAYUAX010000155.1:4893-12347 GCA_964442845.1 uncultured Bifidobacteriaceae bacterium
TCGGCTTCCTGCGGGCCGTGCACCGCGGCGATCGCACGGTGCCGGTCGCCGACCTCGACGCCTTCGCCGCCGGCTGCGCCGACGACGCCTGCCGCGATTACCTCCGCCGCACCCGGCCGCATCGGGCCCGGCTGCAGAACCGCCTGCGCATGCTGTGCACGCGCGGCACCGGCGTGGTGATGTGGCGAACGTCCGAGGGCGTGCTGGTGGCCGGGCTGCCGGCCTGGACGCATCGCGACCCGCTCGATCGGCCCTATCCGTGGCGGGACCAGCCGCGGCTGTGGTGGGGCAACGCCCACGCCGCCGCCGACGGATCGGCGCTGGTGCCGACGGTGCTGCGCATCCTGGAGAAAGCGGGATCGCCGCTGGCGATGGACGCGCTCACCGATCTGGTGGCGACGCTGAGCGGCATGCAGGACACCGAGACCCGCCTCGACGCCAGCCCCGAGGGCGACGAGCCGGAACTGGCCGTGCTCAGCCCGGCGGCCGGCGGCGACCACCTGCACGTCGCTCGACGTTACCTCGACCAGGCGTGGCGGCTGTGCCTGGAGATGCCGCGCTACATGCGGACGGCCGTGCTGCTCAGCCTGCGCGACCAGTTCGGGGCCGGCCTGCTCCCGGTGTTCCACGCTGCCGGCGTCACGCCGCTGCGGCGGGTCGGCGAGGCGCTGGGCATGAAGCCCGACGAACTGGCCGCCATCTGGGCCCATCTCCCGTGGGACGACCGGGCGATCGCCCGCCGCCTCGGCATCACCGGCCTGCAGGTGCTCAACCTGCGGACGGCCGCCCGATCGAAGCTCCTGCGCGGCATGGCGCTCCAGGACGAGCGGTGATGACCACCACCGAGCACCTGTCGCTCGTCCAGGTCCGGGCGTATGTCCGCGGCGCGCTGCATCCGTCCACGCTCGTCACCATCGACGACCACCTCGAGACCTGCGCGGCCTGCCGGGCCGCCCTCGCCCGCGAGGCCGACGCGTCGTTCGGCGCCGAGGCGTTCGGGCGCGCGCTGGCCACGCCCGACGCCCGCCCCGAGAGCCCGCATCTCACCTTCGAGCACCTGCGCGGCGCCGTGGACGGCACGCTCGGCGGCGTCGACGCCGAGTGGGTCGAGGCCCACACCAGCCTGTGCATGATGTGCGCGGAGGAGCTGCGCGACCTCCAGCGCTTCGCGCCGTTCGTGCCGATCAAGGTCGCTGGCATCGGCGCGCCGCCGCCGGTGTCGCCGACGGCGGAGTTCGAGCCGGCGCCAGAGCCGGTGATCCGCAAGCGCCTCGAGGCCGTGGCCGACGACGACGCCGGCCCGCCGGCGGCCTACGGCTACCGCGCTCCCGAGCGGCTGCCGCGCTGGATCCCGATCGCCATCGGGCTCTCGGCGCTGCTCGTGTTCCAGATGTGGGCGTGCTAGTGGCCTGTTGCTAGGCGGCCCGGGCTTCGATCACGCTCACCATCGACGCCGTCGGCGTCACCGAGTGCAAGGTCAGACCCGCGGCGTCGAACAGGGCGGCGTACTGATCCACGGTGCGTTCCTTGCCGCCGGGGATCATCATCATCACCATGTCGAAGAGGACCGCCGGCGAGGGATCCCCGTTGGACGGCACGACGGCCTCGATGACCAGTACCCGTCCATCCGTCGGCAGCACCTGGCGGACGTTCGCGAGGATGCGGACGGCGTCCTCGTCGTACCAGTCGTGGATGATGTGCCGCAGCGAGTAGGCGTCGGCCCCGGCCGGCACCGACGCGAAGAAGTCGATCGGGACGACCTGGCAGCGGTCGGCGACCCCGGCGGCGGCGAGACTGGCGCGCGCCCGTTCGCCGACGTGCGGCAGATCGCAGTGCATGCCCCTCAGGTGTGGATGACGTGTCAACGTGTCGATCAGCACCGAGCCGTTGCCGGCGCCGATGTCGGCCAGGACGCGGATCCCGTCGTAGTCGCAGGCGTCGAGCACGGCTGCCGTCTCCGGGCCGTGGATGCCGGTCATGGCGGCGTCGAAGATCGCGGCGGCCTCCGGACGCTCGCTGAGGTCGGCGAAGACGGGCTTGCCGTAGGCGCGGGTGTAGCCGCTCTCGCGGGTGCGCAGGCTGTGCGGCACCTCGCTCCAGGCGTTGGCGAACAGCCCGAACATCTGCGCCACCGGCCGCATCGACTCGGCGGGGCTCCCGCTGCGCAGCAGCTCGCCGGCCGGGGTCAACGCGATCCCGCCGTCGGCGCCGTGGACGAGCCCGATCATGGCGGCGTAGCGCAGGAACCGCGCCAGCTGGTCGGGCCGCGTGCCGGTCGCCGCCGCCAGCGGCTCGACCGCGCGCGTGCCGCCGGCGATGTGGTCGGCCAGACCGAGGTCGGCGAAGGCCGACACGGCGTTGGTCGCGGCGGCGCCGAAGAGCAGTTGCTGGAGATGCTGGCGGGGATCCATGGGCCGCGAGTCTATCCGACATCGCGCCCTCGCCCCGGCGATTTCCGGGTCGCTCGATCCGGCGGAAAGCGGCCTACGAACGCGGCGGCCACGGCACGAAGGCCGAGGTGCGGCGGACGTACTCGGCGTAGCCGGGCTTGCTGCGCGCCAGGCCAGCTTCGAGCATCGTCACGCCCGACACCCGCAGCAGCAGCCACGTCATCAGCACCGGGCTGACGAGGGTCCACCAGCCGCCGGCGCCCGCCGCGACGCCGAACAGCCCCCACCACACCAGCGACTCGCCGAAGTAGTTGGGGTGGCGCGAGTAGCGCCACAGGCCGCGGTCGCAGATCGCGCCGCGCGGCGCCGTCCGTTTGAACCGGCGCAGCTGATCGTCGGCGACCGCTTCCAGCAGCAGGCCGCCCAGGGCCACGGCGAGTCCGGCGATGTCCCAGGGGGTGGGGAACGCCGCCGCCGCCGCGCCGCCGACGGCGGCGCCGATCGGCCACGAGACCACCCAGGCGACGGTGGCTTGCAGCAGGAACACCTGGAACAGGCTGCGCCACCACCAGCGCGGCCCGTGCTGGACCCGCCAGCCGGCGTAGCGAGGATCCTCGCCGTGGCCGACGTTGCGGCGGCCGATGTGCCAGGCGAGGCGGCCCGCCCACAGCGCGACGACGCCGATCACGGCCAGGCCGCGCGGCCCGACGGCCGGCGCCGCGCCGGCGTAGAGGGCGGCCGCCAGCACGAAGGCCGGCCCCCACCACATGTCGACGACGCTGGCGTTCTTCAGCGGCAGCGACACCGCCCAGAGCGCGGTGAAGGCGGCGGCGAGCGCCGCCCAGACGCCGAACCACGCCTGCGGATCGGTCACGTCGGGTTGGACGCGCGTGGCGCTACGGCAGTCCCCAGCGCGACGTCAGGTAGGCGACCAGCGCCGGCTTCTCCTCGGCGCTCACCTTGGCGCCCCAGCGCACCATCTTGTCCACGGTGCGGCCCCAGGCCGCCGCCGACAGCCGCTGCTGCGCCGACAGGTCGTCCTCGTGGCAGGTGCGGCAGGTCGCGGCGAACACTTTCTCTCCGGCGGCGATCGCGGCGGCGTCGTGCGACGCCAGCGGCTGCAGGCCGAAGTGCCGCGCCAGGTAGCCGACCAGCGCCGGCCGATCGTCGGCCGACACCTTGGCGCCCCAGCGTTCCATCTTGGCCACCTCGCGGTCCCAGCCGGTCGGCGACAACCGCTGCGACACGATGAGATCCGCCTCGTGGCAGCCGAGGCACTGCGCGCGGGCCACGGCCGCGCCGGGGCTCTCCGGCAATCCGCGCGTCGCGTCCTGCGCGAACACGCCGGTGCCGCCGGCGGCGAGGAGCGCGACGACGGCGACGGCGCGCGCGATCACGCCTTCACCTCGATCCGGATCTGATCCGGTGCGTTCCAGAGATACCCCGACGGGTTCCACTGCGGGACGATCGGCTGGACCACGCCCTTGGCGTCGGTCGCCCGCGAGAGGATCGTGTGCGTGTCCTGACGCGTCGTCGTGAACGTGTACTCGAAGCGCCGCCACGCGAACCGCTCGGGCTTGCCGGTGAGCTGGGCCGGCTGCCAGGTGGCGCCGGCGTCGGTGGAGACCTCGACCCGGGCGATGTCGATCTCCCCGGCCCACGCGAACCCGGCGACGGTCACCTTGCCGGGCGGCACCACCGCGCCGTCGAGCGGCCGGGTGATCAGCGACTTGACGACCAGACCGGTGAGCGGCGCGAGATCCTTCGCATCCACGGCGGCGCCCGGCGCGACGCGCCGGGTCGGATAGCGATACCCGGTGGCGACCCAGAAGCCGTCGTGCTCGGCGGTGGCCAGGGTCATCTTGTTCAGCCACTTGATGGCGTACGCGCCTTCCCATCCAGGGACGACGAGGCGGAGGGGGAAGCCGTGCGGGGCGGGAATCGGCTGGCCGTTCATGGCGTAGGCCACGAGGGTGCCGGGGTCGGTGGCCTTGGCGAGGGGCACCTGGCGGACGAACGGCGGCTGCGTGCCCATCGGGCGGTCGGCGCCGCTGACCCACAGGTGCGTGACCGCCGCCCGCGCCCCGGCCCGCTTCAGCAGGTCGGCGACCCGCACGCCGGTCCACGTGCACGTGCCGACGGCGCCCTTGCGCCATTGGATGCCGGCCACCGGCGGATCGAAGAACGCCCGGCCGTTGCCGGCGCATTCGAGGGTGACCGTCACCGTCGTCGCCGGCATCTGCCGCAGCTCGGCCACCGACAGCGACAGCGGTGTCGCCGCCTCGCCGTCCACCGCGAGCCGCCACGCCGCTTCGTCGAGCGCGGCCGGCGCCGGCATGTGCGACCGCACGTAGAACGCGTCGAGCGGCGTGAGCGCGGCGTCGAGCAGGGCGACCGGCGTCTCGTAGTCGGGCGGGCGCACCGAGCGCGCGATCAACCGCGGATCCTTGCCGGCCAGGGCTTGCGCCAGGACCGCGGTGGGCCAGGTGGCGACGGCGGCGCCGAGGCCGAGCTTGGCGGCCAGAGCGAGCAGATCGCGGCGCGAGAGATCGAGCGCGTCGGGTGACGTCATGCGCGCGATTATAGGTCCGCGCTCGGTGCCAGGCACTGAACAGTGTTCAGTACCTGGCACCGGCGGTGGGTCAGTCGCGCCAGCGTGGATAGCTGCCGGCGGCGGCGCGCAGCAG
This sequence comes from uncultured Bifidobacteriaceae bacterium, assembly GCA_964442845.1. Taxonomy (GTDB): domain Bacteria; phylum Acidobacteriota; class Vicinamibacteria; order Vicinamibacterales; family UBA2999; genus CAWAYR01. The sequence goes on from CAYUAX010000155.1 coordinate 9,971, forward strand.
CTTGAGGAACACGTCGGTGTTCTCGTAGACGCCGGTGAACTGCGCCGCGCCGGGGCCTTCGGCCGACAGCGGCACGTCGCTGGCGGTGTGGCCGGCGATCGCCAGCGCGCTGGCCCGCGTGTCGTCGGGGCAGCCCTGCGGATCGGGACAGCCGGTGGCGTTGTTCTCGATCGACCCGGGCACCAGGAACCCCGGGTAGCGCGTGCCGTTCACCGCGGCGTTGTCGCTGTCCTCGCCGGGGCCGTCACGCCGCGGGTTGGCGACGGCGATGCGGGTCTGGGGGTCGACCACCGTGCCGACCAGCGCCAGGCGGTTCGACACCCAGTTCTCGTAGCGATCCGGGCCGGCGGCGAACCCGAGCAGCAGCTTGCGCGTGGGATCCGGGTCGGTGGGGAAGCCCTGCGCGTCCACCGTGTAGTTGGTGAAGAGGTTCAGCGTCTGCGCCGGCAGGAACCGGAACGTGGCGGCGTAGTCGCGGACCGAGCGGCCGATCACCGACGGCGCGTAGCGCTCGTTGCCGACCGCGATGATGCCGAGGCCGCCGCTCTCGTGGTCGGCGGTCACCACGACCAGCGTGTCGTTGGCGGGATCGGCGTCGCCGTTGGTGCGGCGGGCGAAGTCGAGCGCGACCTGCACCGCGTTGTCGAACTCGATGGTGTCCCAGATGGTGCGGTCGGCCTCCGACTCGTGGGCCTGCTTGTCGATCGAGGCGCCTTCGACCATCAGGTAGAAGCCGCGCGGCGAGTGCGCCGCCAGCGATTTGAGCGCCAGCGCCGTCATGTCGGCGAGCATCGGCTGGTCGCGGACGTCCTTGTTGCGCTCGAGCGCCAGTTCGTCGCTGTACCGGCCGGCGCCCACCTTGTCGAACGCGACGCTCATGTGGCGCGGGTGGAACAGGCCGAGCAGCGACGTCGGCGGCGCCCCGGCCAGGCGCGCCGTCACGTCGGTGGCGGTGCGCAGCACGTCGTAGCCGGCGCCCTGGAACGCGGCGACCAGATCGCGGCCGTCCTTGCGGGTGCCGCCGCCGGCCGGCGGCAGGAAGTAGGTGGCGCCGCCGCCCATGAGCACCTTCAGGCCGGTCGTCTCGCGCTCCGCCCACAGCCGCTCGGCGATGCCGTACCACTCGTCGCGGAACGAGGTGTGCACGGCGTTGCCGGCCGGCGTCGCGTCGGCGACCGACGCCGTCGTCACCAGGCCGACGTTGAACCCGCGGCCGCGGGTGCGGCGCAGCACTTCGCCGACGTACTCCACGCGCGGGTTGTCGAAGACGTCGCGGGTGTTGTCGGGGTAGACGCCGACCTGGTTGTTGTTGGCCTTGTGGCCGGTGGAGTACGCCGACATGCCCGGCGCCGAATCGGTGATGGTGGCGTTCAGCGCCGAGGTCATCACCAGGCCGGTGATTGGCAGCGTGTCCATGGCGAGCGGGCCGTTGGCCTTGCCGTGGGTCTGCCCGCGCGAGACGATACGCGCCGCCGTGCGATGGGCGATGCCCATGCCGTCGCCGACCAGCAGGATGATGTTCTTCGCCGCACGGGCGCCGGCGCGCGGCGTCTGCCAGGCGCTCACCTCGTAGGTGGCCTCGAGCGACGCGCCATCGGCGGTGCGCGCCGTCACGGTGTGGCGGCCGACGCGGTTGAAGCTGAGATCGCGGGCCAGGAAGTTGGTGGTCGCCGGCGTCGCCGCCGCGGCGGCGCGTCCGGCGGCGCGCGCCGCCGTGCCGGTGCCGCCGTGGCCGCGTTCGCCCGCGGTGCCGGCGGCCAGCACGTTCGTCGTGCTGACGTCGCGTCCGTCGAGCGTCACGACCAGTCCCGTCGGCGCGGCGCCGTCGCCGGTGGCCTCCACTCGGAGATCGAAGCGCTGGCCGACGGCGAAGCTGGCGCCCGGCGGCGGCATCACGCGCAAGCGGGTCTGGGCGGCGGCGGGCGAGGCCCAGGCCACGAGGGTGAGCAGCAGGGCGGCGGGGATCAACGGGCGCATGGCCCCGGATGTTACCGCTCCGACGTCACTCCGGGATGACGGGACGCGGTCAGCGCTCCAATTCGTCGAGCAGCGGGCGCCAGCGCCGCCGCGAGACTTCGACGGTGGTGCCGTTCGACAGCACGATCTGCCCGGTGCCGTCGCTGTTGGGTTTGGCTTCACGCACCGCGTCGAGCCGGACGACGACCGCTCGCGACACCTGGAAGAACTGCTGCGGGTCGAGTCGCCGGACCAGCTGCGCCAGCGTCGGCTGCATCCACAACTGCTCGGTGGCGGTGTGCAGCCGGGTCTGCCCGTCGTCGAAGCTGAAGGCGACGACGTCGGCCGCCGGCACGACATGGAAGCGCGCCCCACGGCGGCCGAGGAAGCGGCCGGCCGGGGCCTCGCGCGCGGCGCCCCC
>CAYUAX010000156.1:0-12315 GCA_964442845.1 uncultured Bifidobacteriaceae bacterium
GGACGGCGCCGGCCTGGATCACGGCGGCGCACGTCGCGTTCCTCGCCTGGACGGTGGTGACGGCGCACTACCCGGCGCTCTTCGTCGGCGGGTTCCTGTTCTTCCTCGGCTTCGCCAAGGCGACGGCTCCGCATCAGGGCCGCATCGAGCTGCGCGCCGCGCTGCTGGTCGGCTTCTTCCTCGGCGGCCTCGTGATCCACGGCGGGCTGCAGGCGTGGTGGATCGCGCCGGTACTGAGCCGCCTCGGCGAAGAGCCGTTGTTCGTCACGGCGGCCGTGCTGACCTCGTTCAACGACAACGCCCTCATCACCTTCCTGGCGACGCTGGTGCCCGACTTGAGCGACGGCCTGAAGGCGGCGGTCGTCGAAGGCGCCGTCACCGGCGGCGGACTCACGGTGATCGCCAACGCACCGAACCCGGCCGGCCAGGCGCTGCTGGCGCGATTCTTCGCCGGCGCGGTGGCGCCGCTGCGGCTGCTGCTCGGTGCCCTGGTGCCGACGCTGGTGGCCGCCGCGGCTTTCCGGCTCATCTGAAGTGCGGGCGGGCGGACGCCCAGCGGCGGATATGCGAACATACGAAGCGGGAACGACATGAGCGAACGACGGCTCGCCGCGCTCGAGCGCGCCGCCCTGGTCGGGCTCGTCACCGGCACGACGCGCCGGGCCGACGCCGAACGCTCCCTCGACGAGCTCGACGGCCTGGCCCGCGCCGCCGGCGCCACCACGGTGGTGCGGGCGCTGCAGGAGCGTGCGACGCCCGATGCGGCGACGTTCATCGGCCGCGGCAAGGCGCAGGCGCTGGCGCTGGCGTGCGCCGAGGCCGGCGTCGACGTCGTGATCGTCGACAACGAGCTGACCCCGGCGCAACTCCGCGAGCTGCAGGCGGTGGTGGACTGCAAGGTCATCGACCGCACGCAGCTCATCCTCGACATCTTCGCGCGCCGCGCTCGCACCCGCGAAGGCAAGCTGCAGGTCGAGCTGGCGCAGCTGCGCTACCTGCTGCCGCGGCTGGTCGGCGCCAGCGCGGCGCTGTCGCGGCTGGGCGGCGGCATCGGCACCCGCGGTCCCGGCGAGACCAAGCTCGAGATGGACCGGCGGCGCATTCGCACCCGCATCAAGGCACTCGCCGACGACATCGAGAAGGTGCGGCGGCGGCGCGGCCAGCTGCGCGAACGCCGCGACCGCGGCCTGGTCCCGACGGTGGCGCTGGTCGGCTATACCAACGCCGGCAAGACGACGCTGTTCAACCGCCTGACGCGCTCCACCGCGGTGGCGTCGGATGCGCTCTTCGTGACGCTCGATCCGCTGGTGCGCCGTGTCCGCCTGCCCGACGCCCGCGAGCTGCTGGTGTCCGACACGGTCGGCTTCATCGATCGGCTGCCGCACGCGCTGGTCGCGGCGTTCCGCGCCACGCTCGAGGAAGCGGCCGACGCCGATCTGCTGCTGCACGTCATCGACGCCTCGCACCCCGAACGCGAGCGGATGATCGCCGCCGTGATGCGGGTGCTCGAGAGCGTCGAGGCGCTGGACGTGCCGCGTCTCGAGGTCTACAACAAGGTCGACCTGCTCCCCGACGACGAGCGGGCCGCGCTCGAACGCGCCGACCCCGGCCGGCTGTGCATCTCGGCGGCGACCGGCGAGGGCGTCGAGGCGTTGATCGACGCGGTCACGGCGGCGGTGGCGCTCGACCGCCAGCGGCTCACCGTCGACCTCGATCCCGACGATCCCGGCGACGCGGACCGTCTCCGCTACCTGTGTCGACACGGCCGTGTCGTGTCGCAGGTGTCGATCGGCACCCGCCTGCGCCTCGAAGTGGATCTGCCGCGTCGGCTGGCCGGGCCGGCGGCGCGGCCGGCGCCCGGGCAGGCCAGTGCGTAAGGTCGGCGCGCTGCTGCTGGCGGCGGTGGCGGCGTCGTGTGCGCCACCGCCGGTGGTGGTGCCGATGCCCACGGTGCTGGCCCATCCCGAGTTCGTCTACCCGGCGGCGCCACCCGGCACGCCGGCGGCCACGATCGAACGCCTGGACCGCGGCTGGCGACTGCTGCAGTCGAACGACGCGGCGGCCGCGGCCCGCGAGTTCGACCTGCTGATCCGCGCGGCCGCCAACTTCGCGCCGGCGTTGGCCGGGCACGGGTACGCGGAGCTGGCGCGAGGGCGGCACGACGAGGCGGTGGCGGCCTTCGACCGCGCCACCGCGGCGGCGCCGTATGCGCCAGCCCTGGTCGGCCGCGGCCTGGCCCAGCTCGCCGCCGGCCGCGACGCCGCCGCACTGGACAGCTTCGCGGCCGCGCTGGCCGCCGACCCGGCGTTGCCCGACGTGGCCGGGCGGATCGAGACGCTGCGCGTCCGCCAGCTGCAGGACCGCGTGACGCGCGCCGAACGGGCGGCCGCGGCCGAACGCTGGGACGACGCGCGTGCGGCGTACCGCGCGGCCATCGCCGCGTCTCCCGAGTCCGCCTTCTTGTACCGCGACCTCGCCCGCGTCGAGCTGCGCGCCGGTCAGGACGATGCGGCGCTGGAACAGGCGCGCCAAGCCCTGGCGCTCGACGACGACGACGCCCGCGCCCACCTGGTGGTCGGCGAGGTGCTCGACCGACGGGATGACGTCGCCGGCGCCCTCGCCGCCTACGAACGGGCCGCCGCCATCGACCCGACGCCGGCAGCCGGCGCGGCGATCGCCCGGCTGCGCGAGCGCGCCCGCATCGCGTCGCTGCCGCCGCAGTACCATGCCATCGCGGCGACGCCCCAGGCGACGCGCGCCGACCTGGCGGCGCTGCTCGGCGTGCATCTCGGTGCGCGGCTGGCGGCCGCGCCGCAGCGCCAGCTCGTGGTCACCGACGTGCGCGGCCACTGGGCGCAGCCGTGGATCGAGGCGACGGCACGGGCCGGCGCCATGGAGGTGTTCTCCAACTACACGTTCCAGCCCGGTGCCCTGCTGCGCCGCGGGGAAGTGGCCGATGTCGTGAGCCGCGTCCTGGCCCTGGGCGACCCGGCGGCGGTAGCGGCGTGGGATCGCGCCGACGTCGCCTTCAGCGATGTCCCGGCCGGACATCTGGCGCATCCGGCGGTCCGCCGCGCCGTCGCGTCTGGGGTGATGCGCCTCGAGGGCGGCACGTTCCGTCTGCTCCAGCCGGTATCGGGGGCCGATCTGACGGCGATCGTCGCCCGGCTCGCGGCGGTGGGAGCGGCGCGGTGACCGAGCCGGTCCTGACCCTGGCCAATCAGCTCACGCTGCTCCGCCTGCTGCTGATTCCGGCATTCGTGCTCTGCGTCGTCTACGGGGCCTTCGGCTGGGCCCTGGTGGTCTTCGCGGTCGCCGGCGCCACCGATGCCCTCGACGGCCTGGTCGCGCGCCGCGCCAACCAGCGCACGGCCCTGGGGGCCTGGCTCGATCCCGCCGCCGACAAGCTGCTGCTGGTGACGACGTTCGTAGTGTTGACGCTGCCCAATCTCGGACTGCCGAACCGGGTGCCGCTGTGGCTCACCATCCTGGTGATCAGCCGCGACATCGCCATCGTGCTCACCGTGGCGATCGTCAACCTGGCCACCGGCCCGCGCACGTTCCGGCCGTCGCCGCTCGGCAAGGCGGCGACCGCGCTGTTCATCGTCACCTGCGTCGTGGTGCTGTTCTTCAACTACCTGGGGCGGACCTCGCCGGTGGTCGACCTGTTCGTCTGGGCCTCGCTGGCCATCACCCTGATCTCGTCGCTCGATTACGTCCGCCGCATGACCCGGCCCGGCCAGTAGCCGCCGCGGTGGGCATCGGGTGGATTCCTGTCGCGAATCCCGCGGCCGGCCACTACAATCACCGGCGCAGCGGAGGCCCGAGGATGGGACGGAGACTGATGCGCGTTCGGAATGGGTTGGCCGGAGCCCTGATCATGGGTGCGCTCGCGGCCGTCGCGGCACAGCCGGCGGCGCCGGCGGCTGCCGTGGGGCAGTGGCGCACCTACGGCGGCGACCTCGCCAGCACGCGCTATTCCTCGCTCGACCAGATCACCGCCGAGAACTTCGGCACCCTACGCATCGCGTGGCGCTTCCGCACCGACAACTTCGGCCCGCGTCCCGAGATCCAGCTGCAGGCCACGCCGCTCTACGCCGATGGCCGGCTCTACGCCGCGGTCGGCAATCGGCGGACGCCGGTCAGCATCGATCCGGCCACCGGCGAGCTGCTGTGGGCGAAGCGCTTCGACGAGCGGCCACGGACCTTCCCGCGCGGACTGTCGGGCCGCGGTGTCGCCTACTGGGAGGCCGGCGCCGCCAAGCGCGTGTTCATGGTGTCGCCCGGCTACCAGCTGCTGTCGATCGACGCGCTGACCGGCGAGCTGGATCCCGCGTTCGGGGCCAAGGGCGTCGTCGACATGCGCCGCCAGCTCGGCTACTCGGTGGAGGACGTCGACAAGGCCGAGATCGGCCTGCACTCGGCGCCGATCGTCGCCAACGGCGTGGTGGTCGTCGGTTCGGCGCACCTGCCCGGCGGCGCCCCCGCCACCAAGGAACACATCAAGGGCGTGATCATGGGCTTCGACGCCCGGAGCGGCAAGAAGCTGTGGGGATTCACCCCGATTCCCGGACACGGCGAGAAGGGCAACGAGACCTGGCTCAACGAGTCGTGGACCTACACCGGCAACACCGGGTCGTGGGCGCAGATGTCGGCCGACGAGCAGCTCGGCCTGGTCTACGTCGGCATCGAAGCGCCCACCGGCGACTGGTACGGCGGCCATCGCCACGGCAACAACCTCTACTCGAGTTCGCTGGTCGCGCTCGACGTCAAGACCGGCCGCATGCGCTGGCACTTCCAGACCACCCACCACGACATCTGGGACTGGGACATGCCGAGCGCGCCGATCCTCGCCGACATCACCGTCGACGGCAAGGCGATCAAGGCGGTGGCGGTGCCGACCAAGCAGAACTGGCTCTACGTCTTCGACCGCGCCACCGGCACGCCGGTGTGGCCCATCGTCGAGACGCCGGTGCCGAAGGGCGATCTGCCGGGTGAGTGGTACGCGCCGACGCAGCCGATTCCCAGCAAGCCGCCGGCGTTCGGCCGCCAGGGCATCACCGAGGCCGACCTGCTCGACTTCACGCCCGAGCTGAAGGCCAAGGCGCTGGAGTTCGTGAAGAACTACCGGATCGGCACCATCTGGGAGCCGCCCTCGGCGCGGATTCCGGGTGGCACCCAGGGCACCCTGCAGCTGCCGGGCTCGACCGGCGGCCCCAACTGGCAGGGCGGCTCGTTCGATCCGGAGAACCACGTCGTCTACATCTACTCGAAGGACGAACCGGCGCTGGTGTCGATGGTGAACGACCCGAAGCGGTCCAACATGGACTGGATCAACGGCGGCGGCAGCGAAGGCGGGCAGCGCCTGGCCATCGACAACCTGCCCATCATCCGTCCGCCCTGGGGCACGATCTCCGCCATCGACCTCGACAAGGGCGAGATCCTGTGGCAGACCGTCCACGGCGAGACCGACGACGCGGTGAAGAACCACCCGGCGTTGAAGGGCCTGACGATTCCGCGGACCGGCCGCACGGGCCGCGTCGGCGTGCTGACGACCAAGACGCTGGTGATGGCCGGCGACGGCGGCATGGCCACGCACCCCAACGGCCAGCGCAGCGGCATGTTCCGCGCGTATGACAAGAAGACCGGCAAGGAGCTGGGCGCGGTGCCGATCCCCGGGCCGCAGACCGGGTCGCCGATGACCTACCTGCACGAGGGCCGGCAGTACATCGTCGTCGCGGTGTCGGGGCAGGGCGCGGCCGCGGAACTCGTCGCGCTGGCGCTGCCGCCCCGCGCACAATAGTGCCGTCAGAAGGGTGCGTCGCGTCGCCGACGCCCCCGACGGGTTCTCGGCCGGCCCGCTGGCGCCGGCAGGCGCTCTACAGCACCTTGGTGCGGAAGTAGTCGATGGTCTTGGTCAACCCCTCGCGCAACTCGACCTTCGGTTCCCAGCCGAGCAGCGTGCGGGCGCGGGTGATGTCGGGCTTGCGGACCTTGGGGTCGTCTACCGGCAGCGGCTTGTAGATGATCTTGCTCGTCGAGCCGGTCATCTCGATGATCGTCTCGGCGATCTGCTTGATGGTCATCTCGGCCGGGTTGCCGATGTTGACCGGGTCGTTCTCCTTCGACAGCATCAGCCGGATGATGCCGTCGACCAGGTCGCTCACGTAGCAGAAGCTGCGCGTCTGGCTGCCATCGCCGAAGACCGTGACGTCTTCGTTGCGCAGCGCCTGCGACATGAACGCCGGCACGGCGCGGCCGTCCTTCACCCGCATGCGCGGCCCGTAGGTGTTGAAGATGCGGACGATCTTGGCGTCCACCCCGTGGTAGCGGTGATAGGCCATGGTCATCGCCTCGGCGAAGCGCTTGGCCTCGTCGTAGACGCCGCGCGGGCCCACCGGGTTGACGTTGCCCCAGTAGGTCTCTTTCTGCGGATGCTCGAGCGGGTCGCCGTAGACCTCCGACGTCGAGGCGATGACGAACGCCGCCCCCTTGGCCTTGGCCAGGCCGAGCGCCTTGTGGGTGCCGAGCGCGCCGACCTTGAGGGTCGGGATCGGCAGCTCCAGGTAGTCGATCGGGCTGGCCGGGCTGGCCCAGTGCAGCACGTAGTCGACCGGCCCGTCGACGTTGATGTAGTTGGTGACGTCGTGCTTGATGAACTCGAAATCGCGGTTCTTGATGTGGGCGATGTTGGCCAGATCGCCGGTCAGCAGGTTGTCGATGCCGACCACGGCGAAGCCGCGGTCGAGCAGCGCGTCGGTGAGATGCGACCCGATGAAGCCGGCCGCGCCGGTGATGACGACTCTCTTGGACATGGGATGCGTGAGGCGGACGAAGGGGTCAGTACGCGGGGCGGTGTGAGAAGAGGCCGCGCACGACGGTGAGCCAGATGATCTTCAGGTCCAGGGACACCGACCAGTTTTCGATGTAATACAAGTCGTACTCGATGCGCTTCTCGAGCGAGGTGTTGCCGCGCCAGCCGTTCACCTGGGCCCAGCCGGTGATGCCGGCCTTCACCTTGTGGCGCAGCATGTACTGCGGGATGCGGTGCTTGAACTGCTCGACGAAGTAGGGCCGCTCCGGCCGCGGGCCGACGATCGACATCTCGCCCTTGAGGACGTTGACGAACTGCGGCCACTCGTCGAGGTCGAAGCGGCGCAGCCAGTGGCCGACGCGGGTGGCGCGCGGGTCGTTGTCGTTGGCCCACACCGGGCCGGTGCCGTCCTCGGCGTCGAGGGGCATGGTGCGGAACTTGTAGACCGAGAACGCGCGGCCGTCGAGGCCCATGCGGGTCTGCTGGTAGAACACCGGGCCGGGCGAGCTGCGCTTGATCAGCCAGGCGATCAGCAGCCCGGGCACCGCCATCAGGGCCAGCGCGACCAGCGATATGGCGATGTCGAGGGCACGCTTGACGAAGGCGTTGACGCCTTGCAGCGGCACGTCGTTGACGTTGATGACCGGGATGCCGTCGAGGTCCTCGAGCCGGGCGCGCAGGGCGATGAACTGCAGCAGGTCGGGCACCACCTTGACGTCGATGCACTCGCGGCTGGCGCCCTCGACCAGGTCGAGCATCTTGACGTGCTCTTCCATGGGCAGGGCGACGTAGAGGTGATCGACCTGCTCGCGGACGGCGATCTCCGGCGCCTCGGCCAGGGTGCCGAGCAGCGGCAGGCCGCGGTAGCCCAGGTGGTCGCCGCCGGCCCGATCGTCGACGAAGCCGACCACCTGGTAGCCCAGTTCGCGGTGCTCGAACATGCGGTCGGCGACCATCCGGCCGAGCGTGCCGGCGCCGGCGATCATGATGCGGCGCAACCCCAGCCCGGCCGTCCAGCGCCGTTCCAGGATCTCGCGGACGACCTTGCGGGCCAGGTAGCCGAGGACGATGACGGTCACCAGGAACAGGCCCCAGACCAGCTGCGAGATCTCGTAGATGCCGCGATTCTTGAGCTCGTCCGGCACGTAATAGGCCTGGAAGTACAGCGTGCCGACCACGCCGATCACCACGGCGAAGATGCTGCCGACCAGGACGTTGAAGAAGACGTCGATGCGCGAGCGGCCGCGGCGCAGACGGTAGAGGCCCTGCAGGTGGAAGCCGAGCGGGACGATCACCGCGATGAACGGCAGCACGGCGACGTACTGCGAGAACGGCGGCTGGCCCTTGGTGACGTCGAACAGCCCGAGCTCGAAGCGGACGAGATAGGCGAGCACGAAGGCGACGACGCCGATCGACGCGTCGGTGAGGACGTGCAGCGCGACCAGCAGCCGGTTGAACCGCCTTACCATCGACGATCCGGTGGGGCGGCCAGCACGTCGTCGACGGCGGCCTGGAATTCGCTGCGGAAGCGGGCGGCGCCGAACCGCTCGGCGTTGGCGCGGATGCGAGCGGCGTCCCAGCGGGTGTCGATCGCGCGGCGCAACGCCGTGGTCCACGCCTCGACGCCGTCGTCGGCCACCAGGAGTCCGGTCTCGCCGTCGATCACCGTCTCGGTGGCGCCGCCGCGGCCCAGGGCCACGACCGGCCGGCCGCACGCCTGGGCTTCGACCGGCACCAGGCCGAAGTCCTCTTCGCCGGGCAGCAGCACGGCGGCCGCCTCGCGGTAGTGGGCCCGGACGGCGTCGTCGTCGAGCCGGCCGAGCAGGCGCACGTGGGGCGCGCCGGCGGCCAGCGCCTCGAGGCGGGCCCGCTCGGGGCCGTCGCCGATGATGTCGAGGGGCAGCGCGGCGGCGCGGGCGGCCGCGATGGCCACCTCGACGCGTTTGTAGGGCACCAGGGCCGACACGATCAGGAGGGCGCCGCGTCGCCCCGGGCCGCCGGGCGTGAAGGCCTCGGTGTCGACCGGCGGGTAGACGATCGCCGACTGCCGATTATAGTACAGCGCGATCCTCCGCGCAACATACTGAGAAATAGCGAGATAGCGGTTGGGGCGATACGCCGTCTCGCGATCCCAACGGGCCAGCCGAGCCATCACCGGTTTGAGCACGGCGCTGGCGGCGGCGCCGACGCGTTCCGGGCCGAAGTAGGCGTCGAACTGGTCCCAGGCGTAGCGCATCGGAGTGAGGCAATAGCAGAGGTGGCGGGCGCCGGGCGGCACGATCACCGACTTGGCCACGCAGTGGCTGCAGCTCACCACCAGGTCGAACCCGCGCAGGTCCAGCCGTTCGATGGCGGCGGGGAAGAGCGGCAGGTAGTGGCGATAGGCGCGGGCCACGAACGGCAGCCGCTGGATGAAGGCCGTGTGGATGGGGTGGGCTTCCAGGGCCGCCGAAACGCTGCCCGGGACGTGCACCAGCGTGAACAGGTCGGCGCCGGGAAACAGCGCGGCGATCTGCTCGAGGGCCTTCTCGCCGCCGCGCATGCCGGTGAGCCAGTCGTGGACCAGCGCGACCTTCATCCGGTGTGCCCCGCCGCCTCGCGGTAGACCGCGAGCGTCCGGGCGGCCGCCGCCCGCCACGAGAAGTCCTGGACGCGAATCCGGCCGCGCTCGACCAGGTGGCGGCGCAGCGCCTCGTCGGTGACTACCCGACGGATGCCGTCGGCGATCGACTCGACGTCGTACGGATCGACCAGGATGGCGGCGTCGCCCACCACTTCGGGCAGCGACGACAGGTTCGAGGTGACCACCGGCGTCAGGTTGGCCATCGCCTCGAGCGGCGGCAGCCCGAAGCCTTCGTACAGCGACGGGAACACGAACGCGCGGGCCAGCCGGTAGAACGCGACGAGCGTGGCCGCCGGCTGGAAGCCGAAGAAGCGCACCTGCTTGTCGAGGCGGTGGCGGTGCACCGACTGGCGCAGCGCCGGGTACTTCGAGATCTCGTCGCCGATCATCACCAGCCGCAGGTCGTCGGGCCCGCCGGCGCGGGCCCGGGCGAAGCCTTCGATCAGCCGTTCGAGGTTCTTGTGCGGCTTGATGTTGCCGACGTAGAGGACGAACGGATGCGACAGGTCGAAGCGCTGGCGCACGCGGTCGAGCGCCTCGTCGTCGGGGGCGGTGGCGAAGCGGGCGTCGAGGCCGTTGTGGACGACCACCACCTTGCCGGGGGCGACGCCGGTGTAGTGCAGGATGTCGCGCTTCGACGCCTCGGAGACGGTGAGAATACGCGTCGCCTTGCGGGCGGCGGCGCGGATCATCATGTGCGCGTAGACCCAGGCGGCGCGGCTGGGCAGGTACTGCGGGAAGCGCAGGTGGATGCAGTCGTGGATCGTCACCACCGTGCGCCCGGGCACCAGCGGCGGCAGCACGTAGTGCGGCGCGTGGAAGAGGTCGGCGTGGAGCCGACGCGCCGCCAGCGGGACGCGCAGCTGCTCGGCCAGCGAATAGGCGCGGGCCGGCTCGGCGACGGCACGCACGTTCGCCGCGACGGCCGCCGCCTCGGCCAGGTCGCCGGGCCGGGTGAGCAGCACGTACTCGACCGACGGGTCGAGACCGGCCAGCTCGTGCACCAGGTTGCGGATGTAGGTGCCGATGCCGAAGTCGTGGAGCTTGCGGGCATCGATGGCGATTCGCATGCGCGGGTCGCGGCGATTATCGGACATCGAAGCCGCGGCGGCGCAGCCACCACGCCAGCAGCGGCGCCCAGGCCGGATGGTGCTTGCGGTAGTAGGCGAGGTGGCTCTCGCGGCGGCGTTGCGCCGTGGCCGCCGGCGCCGTGGCCGCGGCGCGGCCGCGCCAATGGGTGACCGTCGCCTCCGGCACGAACAGGACGCGGCGGCCGCGGGCCCGGAACGCCGCGCACAGGTCGGCGTCCTCCAGATACATGAAGTAGCGCGGGTCGAAGCCGCCGACGGCGTCGAGATCGGCCCGGTGGGCGAGCAGGCACGCGCCGCTCACCCACGCCCGCTCGCCGGCGGACGTCGTCGCCCGCGAGACCGCGGCGGCGGCCCAGGCTGCGCCGCGCGCGTAGGCGCGCATCAACCGCCGCTGGCGGAACTCGCCGATCGGCGAGGGCGGCGGGCCGAACGAGATCTCGGCGCGGCCGTCGCCGTCGACGAGTCGCGGCCCGGCGGCGGCGGCGCCCGGGTCGGCGAGCAACCCGACGACGAGGCGTTCGATCTGCCCGGGGCCCGCCGTCGTGTCGGGATTGAGGAACAGCACCAGTGGCGCCGACGTCGCGCGCAGCCCGAGATTGTTCGCCCGGGCGAAGCCCAGGTTGCCCCCGGCGTCGATGGCCTGCACGGCCGGCCACCGCTCGTGCAGCCACGCCAGCGTGCCGTCACTCGAGCGGTTGTCGACCACGGTCACCCGCCACGGCCGGTCGGGCGGCGCCGCCGACAGGCTGTCGAGGCAGCGCGCGAGGTCGGCGCGCACGTCGTAGCTGACGATGACGATGTCGAGGCCCGGGCCGGCCGGCTCAGGCACCGGCCGCCTCCTCGAGGGCCCGCCAGGTGCGCGCGGCGGTGTCGGCCCAGCGATAGCTGGCCAGCACCGGCCCGGCGGCGGCGAGATGCGGGGCGCGGGCGGCCGGCTCGGTGAGCAGCCGGGTCAGCGTCGCCGCCAGCGCCTCCACCAGGTCGGGCCCGTCGGCGAGCCGCACCGCCGCGTCGCCGTAGATCTCGCGCGCCACCGGCGTGTCGAGCACCACCGGCACCGCGCCGTGCGCCAGCGCCTCGAGCGGGGTGAAGCCGAAGCCTTCGTACTCGGAGAGGAAGGCGAAGGCCGCCGCCTCGGCGTAGAGCATCGACAGCGTTTCGTCGTCCACCCAGTGGCGCAGCCCGACCCGGGCGCCGAGGCCGCGTTCGGCCACGTGCGCGGCGTAGTCGATGCGCGGCACGGTCCGGTTCTCGCCGACGATGTCGAGGTGGGCGTCGGGGTGCGTCGCCGCCACCCGGGCGAACGCCTCGATCAACACGTCGAGGCGGCGGCGCTGGAAGAGCGAGCCGACGTAGAGCACGAGCGGCCGGCGGGTCGCGGCCGCCGGCACGGTCGCCGCGCGGACGCCGAGGTAGACGACCCGCACGCGGGACTCGGGCACGCCGGTGAAGCGGACGATCTCGCCGGCCGAGAACGCCGACGGCGCCAGCACGACGTGGGCGCGGCGCACCGCCCACGCGGTGATCTGCCGCCGGCGCAGCCCCTCGCGCGCCGTGAACCACTCGGGGTGGGCGAAGTACGACACGTCGTGCACGGCGAGCGCGACGGGCGCCGGGCAGGCGAGCGGCGCGGTGTAGCCCGGCGCGAACAGCACGTCGGGGCGATCGCGGCCGAGCGCGCGGGCGAACTCCCACTGCTCCCAGCGGGTGCCCCCCGATCCCGGCACGACGCGCACCGGCCACGGCGCGGCGGCGTCGGTGATCGGCCGATGGCTGTAGAGCACCAC
>CAYUAX010000157.1:0-12193 GCA_964442845.1 uncultured Bifidobacteriaceae bacterium
GAGCATGACGCCGATCATCACCGGCGCCAGCGGGCAGTCGGCGCGGCGCAGCGCGAAGGCCAGCGCGCCGATCGCGGCCAGGGCCAGCACGTCGCCGACGGCGCGATGCACGCTCCAGGCGCCGACGGTGGCGACGACCAGGATGCCGCCGTAGAGCAGGGGCGCGGGAATGCGCAGCAGCTGCACCCAGAGCGTGATGAGCGGCAGGTTGAGCACCAGCAGCAGGACGTTGCCGACATAGAGGCTGGCCAGCAGCGTCCACACGAAGCGCGGCTCGTTCTGGAAGAGCAGCGGTCCGGCCTGCAGCCCGAACTGCTGGAAGCCGGCCAGCAGCACGGCGGCGGTGGCCGAGGCGGGCAGGCCCAGCGTCAGCAGCGGCACGAGCGTGCCGGCCGCCGACGCGTTGTTGGCGGCCTCGGGGCCGGCCACCCCTTCGATGGCGCCTCGGCCGAACTCCTCCGGCCGCGGCGACAATCGCTTCTCGACGGCATAGGAGAGCAGCGTCGGCAGCTCGGCGCCGCCGGCCGGCAGCGCGCCGAGCGGGAAGCCGATCGCCGTACCGCGCAGCCACGGCTTCCACGACCGCGCCCAGTCGTCGCGCGACATCCAGCGGCCGCCGCCGAGCGGCAGCACGCGGCTCTCGCCGGGCGGCGCGGTGGCCAGAGCCAGCGTCTCGCCGACGGCGAACAGGCCGATGGCGACGATGGTCGGGTCGAGGCCGTCGAGCAGATACGGGATGCCGAAGGTGAGGCGGGCGTCGCCGCTCAGCCGATCGATGCCGACCAGGCCCAGCGTCACGCCGACGGCAAGGCTCAGCAGGCCGGCGATGGGCGAGCGGCCGAGCAGCGTCGCCGTGGCGACGAAGGCGACGACGATGAGCGCGAAGTAGTCGGCCGGCCCGAACGCCAGGGCCAGGCGGGCCATCACCGGGGCGCTGATGGTCAGCGCCAGCGTGCCCAGCGTGCCGGCGACGAAGCTGCCGATCGCCGCGGTGGCCAGCGCTGGGCCGGCGCGGCCGGCCTGCGCCATGCGGTGGCCCTCGATGGCCGTGACGATCGTCGCGCTCTCGCCGGGCGTGTTGAGCAGGATCGACGTCGTCGAGCCCCCGTACATCCCGCCGTAATAGATGCCGGCGAACATGATGAACGCCGCCGTCGGCTCCAGGCCGTAGGTGGCCGGCAGCAGCAGCGCCACGGTCAATGCCGGCCCGATGCCCGGCATCACGCCCACCGCGGTGCCCAGGGTGACGCCGACCAGGCCCCAGCCGAGATGGGCCGGCGTGAGCGCCAGCTGGAAGCCCTCCCAGAGCGTGGCGAACGCGTTCACCACGGCATCCCGCCGCGCGGCAGCGGCACGTCGAGGCCCCAGGCGAAGAGCAGCGCGAGCGCCCCGCTCATCGCCGCGCCGACGATCACGTCGCGCCAGACGCGCTGGCTGCCGAGCAGCCGGCTCGTCACCGCGAAGACGACGGTGGCGGCCGGCACGAAGCCGATCACCGGCATCGCCAGCGCCTGGCCGGCGAGGACGGCGGTGAGCGTCGCGGCCGGCGCGAGCCTGCCGCGCGGTGCGCCGTTCGTGGGTCCCGATGCGCGTGTCCGCTGCCACGCCAACGTCAGGCCCAACAGCACACACACGGCGATGGCCAGCGTCGGCGCGCTGCGCGACGTCGGCTGCCAGCGGGTCCCGCCGCCGGCCGGGGCCGACTGCTCGCGCAGCCGGCCGAGCACCGCCAGCACGCGCGCCTGCTCGGCGAGCAGGAACTGCTCGAAGGCGGCGCCCTCGAGCCAGGCGTCGGTCCAGCCGGTGCGGCGCAGCGTCTCCTGCCAGGCGGGGCTGGCGGCCATGGCGCGGACGCGTGCGATCAGCGTCGCGCGCTCGGCGGCGCTGATGCCGGGCGGCGCCACGACGCCGCGCCAGTTGGCCAGCTCGAGGTCCACGCCGGCCTCGCGCAGTGTCGGCGCGTCCACCAGCGGGTCGCGTGCCGGTGCCGACGTGGCCAGCACGCGGAGTTGGCCGGCCTCGATCGACGGCGCGAACTCGCCGTAGCCGCTCACGCCGGCCGTCACCTGGCCGCCGAGCACGGCCGCCAACGCCTCGCCGCCGCCCGAGAACGCGATGTAGGTGGCCGACGCCGGCGGGACGTGCACGGCCTCGGCGATGAGCCGCACCAGCAGATCGTCTGTGCCGCCCGCCGAGCCGCCGCCCCACGAGATTGCCGCCGGCGCCGCCACGAACGCGTCGAGCAGGTCGCGCAGGGTGCGATGCGGCGACGCCGCCGGGACCACGATCACTTCGTGCTCGCCGGTGAGGCGAGCGATCGGCGTCGTGTCGGCCAGCGAGGCCGCCGATCCCGTGGTGGCGATGGCGCCGACCATCACCAGGCCGGTGACGAGCAGCGCCTCGGGCCGGCCGCGCTCGGCCGAGACGAAGCGCGCGAGCCCGATGGTGCCGGCGGCGCCCGGCACGTTCTCCACCTGGACGACGTCGGTGGGCGCCACGGCGAGCAGCGCGCGCTGCATCGCCCGCGCCGTCTGGTCCCAGCCGCCGCCCGGCGCCGCCGGCGCGATCACGGTCAGCGGCCGCTGGCGCGACTGACCCGGGGCGGGCGCCGCGCCGAGCAGCACGGCGAACGCGAGGACCAGTGGGCGGACGCGCATGCGCCGCGGATTGTAGCGCGAGGCCGATCTACGATCGGCCATGCCCACCCTGCACTACCTGCACTACGACGTCTTCACGGCGCGACCGTTCGAAGGCAATCAGCTCGCCGTCTTCACCGACGCCCGCGGCGTCAGCGGTGCGGACATGCAGCGTCTCACCCAGGAGATGAACTTCGCCGAGAGCACGTTCCTGCTGCCGGCCGAGTCCGCCGACACCGACATCCGCATGCGCATCTTCACGCCGGGGCGCGAGATGTCGATGGCCGGCCATCCGACCGTCGGCACGACCTTCGCGCTGGCCGATCGCGGCGACATCGCGCCGGGCCGCGCGCGCTGGGTGTTCGGGCTCAACATCGGCCCGACCGCGGTGGCCCTCGAATGGCGCGGCGACCGGCTCGCGGCGGCGTGGATGGATCAGGGGCGGCCGGCGTTCCTCGCGCCGGTGACGCCGGTGGACCAGGTCTTGGCGGCGATCAACGCCGACCGGGCGAGCCATGCGGCCACCGGCTGGCCGGTCGAGGAAGTGTCGTGCGGCAACGCGTTCGTCTATGTGCCGCTGGCGACGCGCGCGGCGGTCGACGCCTGCGAGCCCGACATCGCGGCGATGCGGCGCATTCGCAGTGCATTCCCCGGCGGCCACGTCGGCGTGTTCGTGTTCGCCGTCGAGAGCGGCGACGGCACGGCCGTCTACAGCCGCATGTTCGCGCCGGATGCCGGCGTCGTCGAGGATCCGGCCACCGGCAGCGCCAGCGGTCCGCTGGGCGGGTACCTGGTGCGCCACGGCATCGTCCCGACCGCGCGCGCCGGCGAGATCGTCAGCACGCAGGGCGTGAAGATGGGCCGGCCGAGCCAGCTGCACATCCGCGTCGAGGCGACGCCGACTGGCGAGGTGACGCGCGTCCACGTCGGCGGGGCGGCTGTGCGTGTCGGACAGGGGACGATTGAGTGGTAGGGCACGTCTCGAGATCGGTTGATCTGGTGATCGGGTGATCGGGTGATCGGTTGATCTGATGACCGGAAGGTCGCATCTGGTGATCTGGCGATCTCGACAGATCGCCCAGATAGGTCATCCGATCACGAGGTCACTCGATCGTCAGATCGATCAACCGATCAACCGATCAACCGATCACCAGATCAATCGATTCACGGCGCCAGCCGCTCGATGGTCCAGGCGCCGTCGACGCGTCGATAGCGCAGGCGATCGTGCAGGCGGTTCGGCCGCCCCTGCCAGAACTCGATCGCCGACGGGGTGACGACGTAGCCGCCCCAATGCGCCGGCCGCGGCACGACGGCGCCGGCGAACCGCGCTTGCGCCTCGGCGACCGCGGCTTCGAGTGGCGCCCGTCCGGCGATCACGCGGCTCTGCGGCGAGGCCCAGGCGCCGATCTGGCTGTCGAGCGGGCGCGACGCGAAGTAGGCGTCGCCGGCGGAGACGGCGGCGCGCGCCACCGTGCCGGTGACGCGCACCTGGCGTTCGAGCTCGGCCCAGAAGAACACCAGCGCGGCGTGCCCGTGCGCGGCGAGCTGGGCGCCCTTGGCGCTCTCGTAGTTCGTGTAGAAGGTGAAGCCTTCAGCGGTGACGTCCTTCAGCAGCACGATGCGCGCATCGGGCGTGCCGGCGGCGGTGACCGTCGCCAGCGTCATCGCCGTCGCGTCGAGCAGCTCGGCGCGGATGGCCTCGTCGAGCCACTGCCGGAACTGCTCGAGGGGATCGGTGTGGACGTCGCCCTCCGAGAGGGCGCGCGCCCGGTAGTCCCGCCGCAGATCGGCAATCGCCATCACCGTGACTCCCCGGCCGTCGCGGCCGACACTTCGAACCAGGCGCCGAGATAGCGCCGATCGCGAATCGCCGAATCGACCTCGAACGGCACGAAGCCCGTCGTCGTCTCGGTGTCGAGCTCGATGACGCCGCCCTCGGCCGGCGGCGGCACCGCGATCGTCACCAGCTCCTCGCCGCGCAGGTCGACCTCGTGGCTCCAGCCGTGCGTGGCCAGCCGCAAGTGGTTCGGCCGTTTCCCGCTGTGCACGCGCAGTGTCAGCCCGTGCGTGCAGCCGCCCGGACAGGCCACGCTCAGCCGCGCCCGGCGCTGGCCGGTGGTCCAGAACCCCGTCGTCTCGGGATACATGGCTTCGTCGTGGAACAGCACCATGGTGTCGCCGTAGGTGGCGGCCGCCAGCACCTGCGGCGTCGCCGTGCGGGCGCCGGCATCGGTCAGGTCCACCGCCTCGACGCGCAACTCTTGAATCGAGCGCTCCAGTTCCGCCGATCCGCGGAAGCCGACGAACCCGGCGTCCACCGGCAGCCAGAACGTCTCGCTCCACGATCCGCCGGGTTCCGGCACCACGGTCCACTGCTGCAGCGCCGCGCCGATGCGGCCCACCTGGAGCGCGAGGGGTGTGCCGGTCCCGGCCGCCACCGCGATGCGTCCCGCCCAGCGCACCACGACGCGGTAGCGTCCGGCCGGCAGCGAGAAGCGGCCGTTGTGCAGCACCCGCAGCGGCTGCGGCTGACGGCGCAAGCCCGGGGTGACGCCAAGGGCGAGCGTGGGCTCGATGGCCGTGGACGCGTCGAGGGCGAGCGGGCGGTAGCGCACGGCGAACGGCCGCGTGACGTGATCGAACGAATCGAGCGCGGGCAGTCGCGCCCGGGCCCGCAGGTCGATGTCGGGCAGCGCCGGCTGCGGCGCCGGCAGCGCCGCGCCGAGCACGACGGCCAGCGCGACGCCGGCGGCGGCGCCGGTCATCGCCATGAGCGACGCAGTGCCCGGCGAACGGCCCGGCCAGCGCGTGAGTCCCCAGGCCACGACGGCGATGGCCGCCATCCACGTCGCGCTCTGCAGCAGTGCCGGTCCCGCTTCGTGGGCGATGAACGTCGGCACCAGGGTCCACAGCGGCCAGCGCGGCGACAGCCATTCGAGGAACGCCGACGTGCCGTCGCGGCCGTTGGCCAGCAGCAAGCCGTCTTCGGCGACGACGAGCAGCGCCGCCATCGCCACGCCGGCCCATACGAGCAGGTGCTGGCCGGCCCGCCGCGCCGAGCCGGCCCGCGCCGACCCGATCTGCACGGCCATCGGCAGCATGAGGAGCGGGAGCCCAGACATCACCGGCCGCGCCGGCGCCGCCGACCCGCCCCACCAGATGCGGAACGCGCCGACGGTGACGATCAGCGCCGCGAACAGCAGCCCGACCTCGAGGCCGACGCGGCGCAGCGGGCCAGGCCGTCGCACCATGGTCCACAGGCCGAACCCGGCCAGCACGTAGGCGGGCGCGTAGGCGAGCAGCCCGTATTCCTGGTCGAACAGCAGTCCGGGGACGCCGAACACGGTGTAGCGCAGCGACGTCTGGACCATCGCGCCGTACGGCGCCTGCGGCAGCGGCGTGCCCCAGTAGACGTAGAAGAACGTGAACCACGCCGCGAGACCGATGGCGTACGGCACCGCGATGGGCAGCGCGCCGGCCATCCAGCCGGCCGGTGGCACGCCACGATGCAACGGCCACCAGCGTCGTGCCGCGGCCACGGCGACCAGCGCCGCCGACATCGGCGCGTACTTGGTGCTCAACCACGGCAGCAGCGCGGCGAGCACGCCGATCGCCCACGGGTGCCAGGGCGCGCCGCCGGGCTGCGGCCGCACGACCAGCGGCATCGCCGCGGCCATCACCAGCGCCGCCGGTACCTCGGGGTAGATCGTGAACGTGTTGATCAGGAACGGCGCCGAGAAGGCGATGGCCGCCCAGGCCAGCGTGGTCGGTCCCGGCGCGCCGGTGGTGTCGAGCACCCAGCGCCACGCCAGCGCCGCCGCCGTGGCTCCCATCAGGATGAAGAACGCGACGGTGAGCGTGTAGCCGCCGAGCGCGAACACCGGCGTGATCGCGACCGGCATGCCGACCGGATGGATCGAGTAAATCTCGCCGTCGGTGCCGCGGGTCAAGTAGTGCGGGTCGAGCTCCCGGCCGAAGTACTCGCTGTAGTCGCCGCGCGCGTGGTTGTTCTCGATCTTCAGATCGCCATCACGCCACAAGCTCTGCGCGATGACCAGATAGTGCGGCTCGTCACCGGAGGGGAACAGCACGGTGTGGGTGAGCCGCGAGGCAGCCGCGCTTGCCGCCACCGCCGTCACGACGCCGACGATCACGGCGGTCGTGCGCGCGGATCGCGCCGCCCACCACTCCGCCAGCGCCGGCACGTGCGGCGCCGCGACCCACGTCCACTGCCCGAGCACCACCGCCCACACGATCCACTTGGCGGGCCCGGCCAGCATCTGCAGGCCAGGCCACCAGTCCGGGATGCCGGGCACGTAGGGCAGCACGAGCGCGGCCAGGCCGACGAGCGGCAGCATCAGGTCGGCGGTGAGGCCCGCGGCTCCACCTGCTCGGGGCCGGCGGCTCAGCGCGCGTGCCACGCTGCCCGCCAGGAGCAGCGCTGCCGCGGTGAAGGCGACGAACGGCTCCCAGCCGGGCACGAACGCCACGCGCTGGCGCACGCCGTCGGTGACCACCTCGTCGAGGACGGCGCGCGACGCCCAAGCCGCGGCGCCGGCGACGACGCTCGCGACGACGACGAGCGCCACGGCGCGGCCGCGCGAAGAGGCGATCACGCTGGCGATCTTACTGCGCCACTGCGCGGCGCGCCCACGGCCACGGCCCGCCGGCGGCGACGGCGATGAACGCCGGGCCGGTGGCGCGGGTCGGATCGGCCAGGTCGTAGACGCGCACGCGCGCGGCGCCGACGCGCGCTTCGGCCAGCGGCGCCCAGTCGAGGCGGCCGCGGCGCTGGCTGGCGAAGCGCGCGCGCAGGATCGGTTCCTCCCAGTCGTCCACGACGAGCCACACCGGCCGGCCGGCGGCGGTGAGCCGATCCGTCATCGCGTCGAGGGCATCGGCGGCCAGCTCGTCGAAGCGGAGGATCGTCCGTCCGGTGTAGTACGACTGCGCACCGCTGTGCTGCGCGGCCACGACGACGGCATCGCCGCCGCCGTGAGCGTCCACCCAGTGCCCGACGTCTTTGTAGCGCTGATCGCCGCGCCACAGGTCGAAGACGCCGAAGGCGTGGGCCTGCGTCGTGCCGTGGAGGCCCGCGGCCAGGCCGGCGACGACGACCGCGATGCGCGCCGCGGCGTCGGACCAGCGGGCCAGCCCGTGCCAGACCACGATGGCCGACGCGGCGGCCAGCACCGGCCAGGCCGGCAGGTAGAAGCGCAGGTACCACCACTCGGCGAACGAGGCGTAGGCCAGGTAGTTGACGAGCACGCCGGCCACCAGGCCGATCGCCGGCCACCACGCGCGACCGCCGCGGCCGAGGGCGAGCCAGGGCAGCGCGATCAGCCCGACGAGCGTCCAGTAGCCGTCGGTCTCGACGGTCCAGCGCCACAGCGCCGCCAGGTTCGGGCCGAGATTGCCCGTATCGAACAGCTCGCCGGCGGCGCCATAGCCCGACACGAATGGCGACCCCCACAGCCGGGTGTTGATGGCCGCGATGGCCACGGCGGCCGCCGCCAACGGCAGGCCGCGCAGCGCCGCGCGCCGGAGCCGGGCCGGCCACGGCGCGTCGTCGGCCAGCACGGCGCCGAGCCACACGCCGGCCGCCGCGAGGGTCAGGTTCGGACGCACCACCAGGGCCACGCCGGCCAGTGCACCGCCGGCCACCGCCGCTCCGGCCCCCGGCCCGGTCGAGACGATCAGCGCCGCGATCCACAGCGCCGCCACCGGCAGGTCGCTCATCGTCTGGGTGGCCTGGAAGAGCAGCGGCGGACTGCCGGCCACGAGCAGGACGGCGGCGAGCGCGACCGCCGGTGGCGCCCGCCGCGTCGTCCACCGCCACGTGCCCCAGGCGAGCAGGCCGGCCAGGAGCGGCGTCCACACGTATCGGCCGCCGTCGCCGGCCACGGCGGCGGCGAGCGCCATGAGCCACGGCAGCCCCGGCGCATAGGTGGGGCCGAGTGCATCGGGGTGCGTCGTCGGGCGATAGCCGAGCGGCGCCACGAGACGGCCGCGCGCCGGCCACGGGGCCTCGGAGAGCACGGGGGCTGGCGTCGTCAGCCGGCCGCGGCCCCAGAGCACCGACTGGCTCAAGTAGCCGCTGCTGTCGGCCCCGCTCGCCGCATGGGTGCCGAGCACCGTGGCGGTCACGACCAGCGCGGTGCCCACGCCCACGGCGACGCCGGGCGCCAGGCGATCGACGGTTCGCGTCGCGGCGGCAAGCAGCCGGGCCCGCTCGGCCGCCGACGTGCGCCACAGGCCGAGCCCGACGAGCACCAGCGCAGCGACCAGCGGCCGCGTGGCGTCGCGCGACGACAGACGGACGTCGCCGGCCAGCACCGTGAACCCGCCGGTCACGCCGACGGCCAGCGCCCACACGCCCGACAGCGCGCCGGCACCGAGGAGCCACGGACGGAACGAGGCTGGCAGGGAAGGGAAGGGGAACACGGGCAAGGCGGCACTTGGCCTTGTGAAGATGGCAGGTCAGAATACGCCGACTCGCTCGGCGGAGAGAGGTCCCTCATGCGAAGACTCGCGATCGGGTGGGCGCTGCTCGCCTCGGCCCTGACGGCGGTCGTGGCCCGTCCTGCGGCGCAGCCACGGACGCACGACGCGCTCTGGCAGGCGTACTGGCAGGCCGACTCGGCGAAGGACGCGGCCCGCGAGGCCGATCGGCTGCGCGCCGCCGGCGTGCGCTTCGACGAGGCCTGGACGCGGCTGAAGGCCGGACGCATCTACCCCGCGGCGCCGACCGGCGAGCGGTCGATGCGCAGCACCGGCCCGGGCGGCGTCGCGTTCGACAACTACATCGAAGTGCCCGCGGGCTACGACCCGGCCCGCCGCTGGCCGCTGCGCGTGCAGCTCCACGGCGGCGTCGATCGCAACAACCCCGAGGAGGGGCGGCGGCCGCGGCCCAACCGCCTGCCGGGCGAACCGCAGATCGTCGTCCATCCCTTCGCCTGGGGCGCCGCCGCGTGGTGGCACGGCCCGCAGGTGGACAACGTGCTGGCGCTGGTCGATCGCGTGAAGCGCCGCTACAACGTCGACGAGTCGCGGGTGTCGCTCACCGGCATCTCCGACGGCGCGACCGGGGCCTACTTCCTGGCCATGCGCGTGCCGACGCCGTTCGCCTCGGTGCTGCCGCTCATCGGCCACCTGGCGGTGCTGGCCAATCCCTCGACCGGCGCCGACGGCGAGCTCTACGTCTCGAACCTCGTCAACCGGCCGTTCTTCATCGCCAACGGCGTGCGCGACCCGCTGTATCCCGCGGCGCGCGTCGCCCCCTACGTCGAGGCGCTGGAGAGCGCCGGGGTCACCGTGACGTTCCGGCCGCAGACCACCGGCGGCCATGACGTGTCGTGGTGGGAGAGCGAGCGCCCGGCGTTCGAAGCGTTCGTGCGCGACCACCCGCGGGCGGCGCATCCGCCGCTGCTGTCGTGGGCGACCGAGCGCACCGACCGCTATCAGCGGGTGCAGTGGCTGGTCGTGGACGAACTCGGCCCCCGGCCCAGCGACGTGGCGCTCGCCGACACGAACACGTTCTCGGAACGCTACGACGCCGACTTCGGGCTGCGCGGCGACTCGCGGCGCGAGCAGGGCACCCGGGTGGTGCAGGTGGTGCCCGGGAGCGACGCCGCGACGATGGGCCTCGCCGAGGGCGACAGGATCCTCGAGGTGGACGGCCGGCCGATCGCGGCGTTGGCCGACATCGTCGCCGCGTTCGAGCGCAACACCGGGCCGTCGATCACGGTCGTGGTCGAGCGCGGCGCCGAGCGCCGCACCTTCACCGGGAAGTTTCCGCCCGAGGCTCCGCGCGGGCCGGCGCGGCGGATGTTCGCGAGGCGCCTCCCGTTCGGGCGGGTGGACGTCGTGCGGCGCGGCAACACGTTCGAGGCGCGCACACGCGGCGTGGCCCGCTTCACGCTGCTCCTCTCGCCCGACGTGGTGGACTTCGCGGCGCCGGTCGTCGTCACCGTGAACGGGCAACGGGTGCACGACGGGGTCGTCGCCCGCGACGTCGCGACGCTGCTGGACTGGGCGGCGCGCGACGACGACCGGACGATGCTGTACGGCGCGGCGCTGCCGGTGACGGTGCCGTAGACGTCTGGCGATGCGGCGTCAGCGGCGGCGCATCAGCACCGCCGCCAGGGCCGCCAGCCCGCCGGCCAGCACCACCGCGCGCATGACGCGCAGCAGGCTGAGCACCCAGGCGATGCCGAGCCCGAGGGCGGGCCACTGCACCCACCAGTGCCCGGGCGAGGTCATCAGGTTGATGACCACGAGGAACGCCAGGATGAGGGGCGCCTTCACGAGGAACGTCGCCGAGCGCAGGGTGCTGACCACCGTGATGTGACCTCCTGCAGCACGAGACGACGGACCGACTCGGCCGTTCACGCGCGGGCGGCGAGCGGTGGCCGCGGCGGATCGAACGGTGGTCAGCGGGGCTTGAGCTTCTCGGGAAAGGCCTGGTGGAGCTTGGCGACCTTCGGGAGGGCGACCGCCGCCACGTAGGGCTGTGCCGGGTTCCTGGCGGCGTAGTTCTGGTGGTAGCCCTCGGCCGGGTAGAACGTGCCCGGGCCTTCGACCGTGGTCACAATCGGCGCGTCAAAGGCTTTGGCCTCAGTCAGTTGCGCGATGTAGGCGGCCGCCACCCGGCGCTGCTCGTCGTCGAGGGGGAAGACCGCCGAGCGGTACTGGGTGCCGCGGTCGTTGCCCTGGCGGTTCAGCTGGGTCGGGTCGTGGGCGACCGCGAAGAACACCTTCAGCAGCTGGCCGAAGCTGATCACCGCCGGGTCGAAGCGCACCTCGATCGCTTCGGCATGGCCGGTCGTCCCCGAGCACACGGCCTGGTAGTTGGCGGTGTCGGCGCTGCCGCCGATGTAGCCGGAGACCACGCCCGTGACCCCGTCGAGCGGCAGGAACACCGCCTCGGTGCACCAGAAGCAGCCGCCTGCCAGCACGGCGCTGCGGGCCTGGCTGCGTGCCGGGTCCACGTCGCGCACCGGGTCGGGAAATGCCTTCAGGTCGTCGCCGTGGGCACTGAACAGCTTGCTGAGATTCATCGTCGAAGAGTCTCCGTCGGTTGGACGTCTTGGTGTCCCGGCAGGATACGCGATGGCACGGAGTGTCACGGGTGCCACCGCCGTGACAACCACAGACACGGTAAGACCACAAAGTGCGCGCCGCGGGCCGGGATTCGGGCCAATTCGGCCGTATACTCGACCACAGGTTGGCGCCTGGAATCAGGCACTTAGCGGCACTTCCGCCACCACCGCCCGGGGCAGGCATGAAGAGGTTCGCGTTCGTCGTCGCCGTCGCTGCGCTCGTCGCGACGGGCTGGATTCGCCTGACCGCCGACGGCCAGGCCGCACGGCCGGCCGCACCCGCGGCGCCGCCCGTCACGGCGTCGTCACAGCCGGCCACCGCCGGCGTGCGTCGCGCGCCGGCGCCCGCCGCTTCGCACGCCGCGCCGCTCACCGCGTCGGCACAGACCGAACTGGTCACCACCTACTGCGCCACCTGCCACAGCGAGCGGGCCAAGGCCGGCGGGCTGTCGCTGG
>CAYUAX010000158.1:0-11886 GCA_964442845.1 uncultured Bifidobacteriaceae bacterium
TGGTAGTGGATGTCCCACACGATCTTCGAGCCGGGCTTCATGAGCTTGCCCGAGTTCTCGCGCATGATCTCGCCCTGCTTGCCGACCGCCCATTCCATGAACAGGCCGGGACCAGGGTCGTCGCCCCCGGGGACGATCGAGGCGCCGGTGTCGCCGTCGTCCTGCTGCAGGCGCGCCAGCGCGTGGTGGGTGATCTTGCGGCCCTTCACCGTGGAGGGGCGCATCTCGATGGCGCGCACCCAGCGGTCCTCGGTGAGGCCGGTGGCCTGCACGGGCTTGTACCAGGCGTCCATCGCGTCGCCCTTCTGGGTGTAGGCCGGCGACTTGATGACCAGATCGGGCTTGCCGTAGAGCTTCTCGAAGTTCCAGACGTCGTCGCTCGGCCACTCGACCGGCTTCGGCATGTCCTTCATGTCGCCCTTGGGCGCGCCGGCGGCCACCCACTTCACGATGGTGTCGATCTCGGCATCCGAGAGCGAGCGGTCGTTCTCGAAGTGCTGGATGCCGAGGCTCTTGTCGATGTGCCAGGGCGGCATCTGCCGCGTCTGCACCCGGTCGCGAATCGACCGCGCCCACGGGCGGCTCTGCTCGTAGGTGACCAGCGACATCGGCGCGATGGAATCGGGCCGGTGGCACGACTCGCACTTGGCCTGGAAGATCGGCGCCACGTCCTTGGTGAACGTCGGCGCCGCGGCCGGCGCCTGCGCGAGGGCCGGAGCGGCCGCCGCCGCAGTGAATACGAGCGCGCCCAGCAACTGGCTGCGATACTGACGGTGACTCATCGCTCGGACCTCCGCAACGCTGAACGGCAATTCACGGATGGCTACCATCCCCTAAGGGGAGGGATTCTACCCGTATATCGACGCCGGGCGCCAGTCCCTGCATGACCCGGGCCGCCGGCATCGAGGCCATCTCCGTAGCGCATGCTCGGCCTGCATCGACGCGTCGCCCGGCCGGCGCGCCGCGCATGCACGTCACAGTTTTCGCAGAATCAGGCAGGTGAGGTACTGCGTCTCCGGCACCCCCAGCAGCACCGGGTGGTCGCGCCCCTGGGTGCGCCGCTCGACCACCGTCACCTGGCAGCCGGCATCGGTGGCGGCCTCGTGCACCACTTCCGCGAACAGCGCGTCGCCGACGTGGTACGAGCAGGTGCAGGTCACCAGCGTGCCTCCCGGCTCGAGCAGGCGCAGCGCCCGCAGGTTGATCTCCTTGTAGCCGGCCAGCGCCTTGGCCACGGCGGCCTTGTTCTTGGCGAACGCCGGCGGGTCGAGGACCACGGTGTCGTAGCGCGCCCCGGCTTTTTCGAGCCGGCGCAGCTCGTCGAAAGCATTGGCCTCGCGGGCCTCGACGTGCGGCAGGCGGTTGGTGGCGGCGTTGGCGGCGATCTGCGCCACCGCGGCCGTCGAGACGTCGAGCGCCTCGACCCGCGTGCACGCCGACGCCAGCGCCAGGGCGAAGCCGCCGTGGTAGCTGAAGGCGTCGAGCAGCCGGCCGCGGGCGTAGCCGGCCGCGGCGGCGTGGTTCTCGCGCTGGTCGAGGAACAGCCCGGTCTTCTGCCCGTGCCGGACGTCCACCGCGTACTCGATCGGCCCCATGTGCACAGGGACCAGGTCCGGTACCTCGCCGGCCACCACCCCGACGCGCGGCTCGAGGCCCTCGAGGCCGCGCACCCGCGGGTCGTTGCGCTCGAGCACGCCGCGCGCGCCGGTCAGCTCGACCAGCAGGCGCGTGAACAGCGGCAGCAGCCGCTCGGCGCCTTGCGACAGCGTCTGCACCACCAGCACGTCGGCGTAGCGATCGACGACCAGCGACGGCAGCAGGTCGCCCTCGCCGTGCACCAGGCGCCACGCCGACGCGTCGATGCCGAGCCGCTCGCGGAAGGCGATGGCCGCAGCCAGCCGCGCCCGCCAGAAGCCCTCGTCGGGGTCCACGTCGTCGCGGCTGACCATGCGCAGCGTGATCTGCGACTGGTCCGAGAAGAACGCCCGGCCCAGCGCCCGGCGCTGCGGCCCGAGGACGCGCACCACGTCGCCGGCCGCCGCCTCGGCGTGGACGACGTCGGAGCGGTAGATCCACGGGTGTCCGCCGCGGACGCGGGCTTCCCCCTTCGAGGACACCTGGACGACAGGGGACATCGATACAGGTTATCTCGTGATCTGTCGATGTGGTGATCTGTTGATCGGACGCCCACATCTGGTGATCTGTCGATCTCTCTGGTGATCTCGGCCGTCGTCCGATCGCCACGCTCGCTCTCGATCACCTGATCGACAGATGCGAGCAGCCGATCAACCGATCGCCAAGTCACCAGATCACGAGATATCTGGCCCATGTAGAATGGGCGCCGTGATCGTTGCACTCGGCGCCGACCATGCGGGCTTCGCACTGAAGGAAGCGCTGAAGCGCACGCTCGACGCGCGCGGCGTGGCGTGGCGCGACTACGGCACCAGCGGCGAGGAGTCGGTGGACTACCCCGACTACGCGGCCTTGGTCGGCCACGCCGTGGCCGGCGGCGAGGCCGAGCGCGGCATCCTGGTGTGCGGCAGCGGCGTCGGCATGGCCATCGCCGCCAACAAGGTGCCGGGCGTCCGCGCCGCCATGCTGACCGACCCGGCGACGGCAGCGCTGGCCCGCGAACACAACGACCTCAACGTGCTCACGCTGGCCGGCCGGCTGATCGCCCCCGAAGCCGCTGCGGCCATCGTCGACGCGTTCCTGACCACGCCGTTCGCCGGCGGTCGCCACGAGCGACGCATCCGCAAGATCGCCGAGCTCGACGCCAGACGCGAGGCGAGTTCGTCGGTCTCCAGATCGACAGAGTGAGCCCCCAGATCACCCGATCACCCGATCAACCGATCACCCGATGACCTCCTCTCCCGACAATCTCTTCCACCAATCCCTCGCCGACGCCGATCCCGAGGTGGCCCGCGCCGTCGCCGCCGAGGGCGAGCGGCAGGAGACCGGCCTCGAGCTGATCGCCTCGGAGAACTTCGTCAGCGCGGCGATCCTCGAAGCCGCCGGCTCGGTGCTGACCAACAAGTACGCCGAGGGCTACCCCGGCAAGCGCTACTACGGCGGCTGCGAGCACGTGGACGTGGTCGAGTCGCTGGCCATCAGCCGCGCCAAGACGCTGTTCGGCGCCGAGCACGCCAACGTCCAGCCGCACTCGGGCGCGCAGGCCAACATGGCCGTGCTGCTGGCCACGCTGCAGCCGGGCGACACCATCCTGGGCATGAACCTCGCCCACGGCGGCCACCTCACCCACGGCCACCCGCTGAACTTCTCGGGCAAGTACTTCACGGTGGTTCCCTACGGCGTCGCCAGGGACGACGAGCGCATCGACTACGACGAGGTGATCCGCCTCGCCGCCGCGCACAAGCCGAAGATGGTCATCGCCGGCGCCAGCGCTTACCCGCGCGTGATCGACTTCGCGCGGCTGCGCGAGGCCGCCGACGCCGCCGGGGCGCTGCTGATGGTCGACATGGCCCACATCGCCGGCCTGGTCGCCACCGGCCTGCACCCGAACCCGGTGCCGCACGCCGACTTCGTCACCACCACCACGCACAAGACGCTGCGCGGCCCGCGCGCCGGCCTCATCCTGTGCCGCGAGGCGCACGCCAAGGCGATCGACCGAGCGGTGTTCCCCGGCGTGCAGGGTGGGCCGCTGATGCACGTGATCGCCGCCAAGGCGGTGTGCTTCAAGCAGGCTGCCGACCCGGCGTTCGTCGACTACCAGCGCCGCGTCGTCGCCAACGCCAAGGCGCTGGCCGAGGCGCTGGCCGGCGCCGGCTTCCGCATCGTCAGCGGCGGCACCGACAACCACCTGGTGCTGCTCGACGTGTTCTCGAAGGGGATCACCGGCAAGGTGGCCGAAGCGGCGCTCAACCGCGCCGCCATCACCGTGAACAAGAACGCCATTCCGTTCGACACCAACCCGCCGATGGTGGCCAGCGGCATCCGCCTGGGCACGCCGGCGGTGACGACGCGCGGGCTCGGCGTGGCCGAGATGCGCACCGTGGCGGCACTCATCAGCCGCGTGCTGGCGGCCCCCGACGACGCCGCGGTGGGCGCCGCGGTGAAGGCCGAGGTCGAGCAGCTGTGCCAGACGTTCCCGCTCTACCGTCGAAGCTCGGCGCCAGCGTAGCCGACGCGTTCGCCGACGGCGGCGCGCTGGCCCGCGCCCTGCCGCAGTTCGAGCCGCGCCCGGGGCAGCGCGAGATGGCCGCCCGCGTGGCCGACGTGCTCGACGGCGGCGGCGTGCTGCTGGCCGAAGCCGGCACCGGCACCGGCAAGACCATGGCGTACCTCGTGCCGGCGATCCTGAGCGGGCACCGCGTGCTGGTCTCCACCGGCACCAAGAACCTGCAGGAACAGATCTTCAGCAAGGACGTGCCGGTGCTGCGCGAGGCCTTGGGGATCCCCTTCACCGCCACGACGATGAAGGGGCGGGCCAACTACCTGTGCCTGCACCGCCTCGCCGAATACCGCAGCAAGCAGGAGGTGAAGGGCCGCCGCATCAGCTCGGACGACGCCATCTTCCTGCCGGTGATCGAGCAGTGGGTGCCGACGACCGAGACCGGCGATCGCGCCGAGCTGTCGGAGCTGCCCGAGGACCTGCCGCTGTGGCACGAGGTGTCGGCCACCGCCGAGACGTGCCTGGGCAGCGACTGCCCGCGCCACAGCGAGTGCTTCGTGACCCGCATGCGCCAGCGCGCCGTCGAATCCGACGTCGTGATCGTCAACCACCATCTGCTGTGCGCCGATGCGGCGGTGCGCGAGAGCGCCTACGGCGAGGTGATCCCGTCGTGTCCGCACCTGGTGGTGGACGAGGCGCACCAGCTCGAAGACGTGGCCACCCAGTACTTCGGCGTGGCGGTGAGCAACCACCGCGTGGACGACCTGGTGCGCGACGGCGAGGGCACGCTGCGCACGCTGGGCCGCGATCGGCTGCTGCACGACGCGGCGCGGGCGCTGATGCGCGTGCTCGACCACAGCCGCGCGTTCTTCAGCGCGCTGGCCTTGGCCCGCGCCGGCCGCTCCGGCGTCGAGGACCGGCTGCGGCTGACGCCCGAGTGGTTCGCCGACCACCTCGACACCGGCGTGGAGCTGGCCGGCGCGCTCGACGGCCTGGAGGCGGTGTTCGGCCTCGCCGCCGCCGCTCCCGGGGCCGACGACGGCGGCGTCCCAGCGGCCCGCAAGGGCGAGGACGCCACCTCGATCGCCCGACGGGCCGGCGACCTGGCCCGCGAGCTGCGGTTCCTGATGGCCGCCGGCGACGCCGGCTACGTGTACTTCCTGGAGGTCCGCGGCCGCACCGTCACCCTGCGTGCGGCGCCGATCGACGTGTCGCGGATCGTGCGCGACCTGATCGCCGGCGACCGCCGCGCGGCGGTGCTCACCTCGGCCACGCTCACCGTGGACGGCGGCTTCGACTACGTACGCACCCGGCTCGGCCTCGACGACGCCGGCGAGATTCGCGTCCCGTCCGAGTTCGACTACGCCAGCCAGACGCTGCTCTACCTGCCGCGGCGGATGCCGCTGCCGCGCGACGCCAGCTACGCCGAGGCGGTGGCCTGGGAGACGAAGCAACTGCTGCGCTGTTCGCGCGGCCGCGCCTTTGTGCTGTTCACCAGCTACGCGACGATGCGCGCGGTGGTGAAGCTGCTCGAACTGGAGCTGGAGTATCCGGTGCTGGTGCAGGGCACGGCGCCGCGCTCGGTGCTGCTGGAGGAGTTCCGGCGCACGCCGCACGCCGTGCTCTTCGCCACGTCGTCGTTCTGGCAGGGCGTGGACGTGCAGGGCGACCAGTTGAGCGCCGTGATCATCGACAAGCTGCCGTTCGCCTCACCCGGGGATCCGATTGTGGCGGCGCGCATCGAGGCGCTGACCGCCGGCGGCGCCAGCCCGTTCGACACCTACCAGGTGCCGCTGGCCATCCTGGCGCTGCTGCAGGGCCTGGGCCGGCTGATTCGCCACCGGACCGACCGCGGCGTGCTGGCCGTGCTCGACCCGCGGCTGCGGACCATGGGCTACGGCCGGCGCTTCCTGCAGTCGCTGCCGCCGGCGCCGATCACCCACGCCGTCGAGGACGTCCGGCGGTTCTTCGGGGAGGCCTGAGCGGGACACGCCGAGCCCCTCAGCCCCCTCCGAAGCGCTACACTGGCCTCAGTTCAGGAGGTCGTAGTCCGCCATGTCCCATCGCACCCTGTCCAGGCTGCTCGCCGTCGTCACGACGCTGGCCCTGGCCGTTCCCGCGTTCGCCCAGACCGGCCTCATCAAGGGCAAGGTCGTTGACGCCGAGGGCAAGCCCGTCGCCGACGTGCCCGTGACCTTGGAGCTCATGGACGGCGGCAACCGCAAGTTCACGACCAAGACCGACCGGCGCGGCGAGTTCGTCCAGCTCGGCCTGCAGTCGGGCGGTTACCGCGTGACCGCCACCGCCGACAAGCTCGGCACCGGCTTCGCCGACACTCGCGTCCGCGTCGGCAACACCTCCGAGGTCTCCATCCGCCTCTCCACCGTGCCGCCGGGCACCGATCCCAAGGTGGCGGCGATGCGCACCGCGTTCGACGCCGGCGTCACCGCCAGCCGCGGCGGCAACCACGACGCCGCCATCGCCAAGTTCCAGGAAGCGCTCGCGCTGCAGCCGAACTGCCCTGAATGCTTCTACAACATCGGCGCCGCCCAGCTGCAGAAGAAGGACGAGAAGCAGGCCGAGGAGGCCTGGAAGAAGGCGCTGGAGCTGAAGCCGGATCATTCGGAGTCCCTCAACGCGCTGGCGACGCTCTACAACAACCAGAAGCGGTTCGACGAGGCGGCGGCCATCGGCGCCAAGGCGGCCGCGTCGGCCCCGGCCGGCAACGCCGACGCCGTCTACAACCAGGGCATCATCCTGTGGAACGCCGGCAAGATCGCCGAGGCCAAGGTGAAGTTCGAGGAGACGGTCAAGGCCGACCCGACCCACGCCGATGCCCGGTTCCAGCTCGGCATGGCCAACCTCAACGAAGGCAAGATCCCCGACGCGGTCGCTTCGTTCGAGGAGTATTTGAAACTGGCGCCCACCGGCCAGTTCGCCGCCCAGGCCAAGGGGATGCTGGCGCAGCTCAAGCCCCCGCCGGCGTGAGCGCCGTCGCCGACGAGATCGCGGCGCGGCTGGCCGAGGTACGGGCGCGCATCGCCGCGGCCGCCCGGCGGGCCGGCCGTGATCCGGCCCAAGTGCGGCTGGTGGCGGTGTCGAAGACCTACGGCGCCGAGCACGTGCGGGCAGCCATCGCTGCCGGCCAGCGCGACTTCGGCGAGAACAAGGTGCAGGAGGGTCTGCAGAAGATCACGGAATTGACCGATACGACCCTCCGGTGGCACCTGATCGGCCACCTGCAGTCGAACAAGGCGAAGAAGGCCGGTGAGGCGTTCCACTGGATCCACGCGGTGGACAGCGTCGGCCTGCTGCGCAAGATCGACCAGGCGGCGGCCGCGGCCGGCACGACCCCGCGGCTGCTGATCCAGGTGGACCTGGCCGGGGAAGAGACGAAGCACGGCGCGCCCCCCGACGCCGTGGCCGAGATCGTGGCGGCGGCCGGCGAGTGCACGGCCGCCCGGTTGACGGGCCTGATGCTGCTGCCTCCGGCAGTGGCGGATCCCGAGGACGCGCGGCCCTGGTTCCAGCGGCTGCGGGCCCTGCGGGACGACCTGGTGGCGGCGGGCGCCCCGGCGGGCCGGCTGGCCGAGTTGTCGATGGGCATGAGCCACGACTACGAGGTGGCGGTGGAAGAGGGGGCGACGGTCGTCAGGGTCGGCAGTGCGATCTTCGGCGCCCGGACGTACCGGAACGAGGCGGAACCATGAACGTGACTCCTCTGGATCTTCGGCAGCAGAAGTTCAAGACGGTGATGCGCGGCTACGACAAGGGCGAGGTGGACGCCCTGCTGGCCGAGGTGGCCGACGACTACGAAGGCGCGCTGCGCGACGCCGACCGGCTGCGCCAGGAGGTGGCGCGGCTCGAAAGCGCGCTGGCCGAGCACCGCTCCGAGGAGAAGAGCCTCAAGAACACCCTGGTCAGCGCCCAGCGCATCGCCGACGGGCTGCGCGACTCGGCGCACCAGGACGCCCAGCGGCTGGTGAAAGAGGCCGAGGCGCGCGCCGAGGCCCTGGTGCAGCGCTCCCAGGTGCGCCTCGAGGAACTCCAGCGCGAGATCGAGAGCCTCAAGAGCCGGCGCCGCGAGACCGAGACCTCGGTCGAAGCGATCATCAACGCCCTGAAGAACACGCTCGACTTCGTGCGCGAGCAGGACGCCCGCGATCGCGACGACAAGGTGCGGCTGATGCGGCCGCGCCACACCGACAGCTCGACCGGGGTGACCCCTGCCGCGCCGGCCGCGGCGCCCGATCAGACCATCCGCACCCAGAACGGCTGACCAGCAGGCGGCGTCGACGACGCCGTCACCGACGTGGCATGACCCCGGCCGACGTCCTCATCGAGCGCGCCGATCTGGTGGCGACCTGTGCCGGCCCGGCCCCGCGCGGTGGCGCCGGCCAGGCGGCCATCGCCGCCATCCCTCACGCCTCGGTGGCCGGCTGGCGCGGGTCGATCGTGGCGGTCGGCCCGGCCGACTTGGTGGCGCGCAGCATCCGCCTCGATCCCGGGGCGGTGGTGATCGACGGCCGCGGCCGCACCCTGCTGCCCGGCTTCGTCGATCCCCACACCCATCTGGTCTACGGCGGCGATCGCCGCGATGAACTCACCCGCCGGCTGGCCGGCGCCACGTACGCGGAGATCGCCGCGGGCGGCGGCGGCATCGTCCGCACCGTGACGGCCACGCGGGCCGCCTCGGTGGACGAGCTGGTCGCCCTGGCCCGGCCGCGGCTCGCGGACGCTCTCGCCCACGGCACGACCACCTGCGAGGTGAAGAGCGGCTACGGGCTCGACACGGCCGCCGAGCTGCGCATGCTGCGCGCGATCCGCGTGCTGGCCGGGGCGCAGCCGGTCGAGCTGAGCGCCACGTTCATGGGCGCGCACGAAGTGCCGGTCGAGTACCGCGATCGGCGCGACGACTACGTCCGGCTGGTGGTCGAGGAGATGTTGCCGGCGGTGGCCGCCGAGGGCCTCGCCGAGTGGAACGACGTGTTCTGCGAGCAGGGCGTGTTCACGCCCGACGAGTCGCGGCAGATCCTGGAGGCTGGCCGGCGTCACGGGCTGGCGCCGCGCATCCACGCCGACGAACTGGCGGCGAGCGGCGGCTCGGCGGTGGCCGCGGCGGTGGGGGCGGTGTCGGCCGATCACCTGATCCACACCAGCGAACACGACGCCGGGGCGATGGCCCGCGCCGGCGTGATCGCCACGCTGCTGCCGGCGGCGGCCTTCTTCCTCAAGCTCGGCCGCTACGCGCCGGCGCGCATGTTCGTGGCCCGCGGCGTCCCGGTGGCCCTGGCCACCGACATGAACCCGGGCGGCGGCTTCACCGCGTCGATGCCGTTCGTCATGACGCTGGCCTGCTTCGCGATGGGCCTGACGCTCGAGGAGGCGATCGTCGGCGCCACCGCCAACGCCGCCGCGGCGCTCGGCCGCGCCGATCGCGTCGGCAGCCTCGAAGTAGGCAAGCAGCTCGACGCCGTGATCCTCGACGGCCCGTTGGCCGAGCTGGTGCGCGTCGGCACGCCGGTGATCCACGCCGTGGTCAAGCGCGGCGCCGTCGTCGCCGGCGCCATCCGCCGCGGCTGATACGATGGCGGGGTGCCCGCCCTGTCGTCGCTGCCGCTGACCGCTCTGCTCGATCGCATCGCCTCCCCCGAACCCACGCCGGGCGGCGGATCGGTGTCGGCGGTGGCCGGCGCCATGGGCGCGGCCCTGGTGCAGATGGTCGCCGGGCTGCCGCGCACGCGTCACGACAACGACGAGGAGCGGGCGGTGCTGGCCACGCTGGCCACCCCGTTGGCCGAGCTGCGCGCCCGCCTGCTGGCGCTCGCCGACGAGGACACGGCCGCGTTCGATGGCTTGATGGCGGCGTTCCGGCTGCCCAAGAGCAGCGACGACGAGAAGGCGGCGCGCCGCGAGGCGATTCAGGCGGCGACGCGCGAGGCCACGACCGTGCCCCTGCAGACGGCGGTGGCGGCGGCCCGCGTGCTCGATCTGGCGGGCACCGTGGCAGCGCTGGGCAACCCGTCGGCGTCGAGCGACCTGCTGGTGGCGGCCGGGATGCTGCGCGCCGCCGCCGAGGGCGGCGCCGCCAACGTGCGCATCAACCTCGAGGGCATCAAGGACGACACGTTCCGCGCCGATGCCGCGGCGCGGATCGCCGCGGTGCTCGACGAGGTGGCCGCGCACGGCCAGGCCATCACGGTCGCGTTGCAGGGATAGGACCCGCAGGCTTCTCGCGTGGGCACCGCCTTTTGGCCTGCCCCAGCCCCCAGCCCCCAGTCCCCAGTCCCCAGTCCCCAGTCCCTAGTACGGCACGCGGCGGACGTCGAGGTCGAGGGCGTGCGTCCAGTCGTAGGCGTAGACGCCCGGCACCACCGCCACCTTGTCGGTGTAGGCGCCGGTGATCCGCGCCTGCGTGCCGGCGTACTCCACCTGCACCTCGTCGGGATCCAGCGGCACCTGGTGCTGGCCGATCAGCTGGCTGATGCGCGCCTTCACCTGCGGCGCGGTCTGGCTGGCGCTGAACAACGCCGCCTGCTGCACCGAGTCCTCGAACTGGTAGAACGTCCATGCCGAGCGGCCGAACTGGAAGCAGGCGTTCAGCACGAGGGCGGTGAACGCGAGCTTGAGGAAGGTCGACATGCGCAGCCTCGGGGGAGACCCGACGAGTGTAGCAGGAAGGCCGCACTCCGGGACCGGGGTGCGCAGCGGTGCGCGAAGGTTCAGTGAATCTGGTGGAAGAGCCGTGACCAGCGGGTGCCGGCGAACCCGCCCGGCGTGCCGCTGTCGTCCTCGGCCGAGGCGAACGACCAGTAGATCATCAGCGCCCGGCCCTTGATGTAGTGGCCGGGCAGGAAGCCCCAGTAGCGGCTGTCCTGCGAGTTGTCGCGGTTGTCGCCCATGGCGAAGAAGTGGCCGGCCGGCACGGTGACGGGCCCGAAGTGCTCGCGCGGGTCGTCCTCGTCGGCGTTCGCCGGGTCGTGCGGCAGCAGGAAGTGCGCGAACGGCTGGGCGATGGCCGTGCCGTTGACCAGCACCTGCGTGCCCTTCACCTCGATGGTCTCGCCGGGCAGGCCGACGATGCGCTTGATGAAGTCGCGCTCGGGATCCTCGGGGAACTTGAACACCACGACGTCGCCGCGGCGCACGTCGCGCACCGGCAGCAGCGCCCGCTCGGCGCCGGTCGCGGTCGGCGAGAACACGAATTTGTTCACCAGCAGATGATCGCCGACCAGCAGGTTGGGCTCCATCGAGCCGGTGGGGATCTTGAACGCCTGCACGACGAACGTGCGGATGAACAACGCCAGGATCACCGCGACGACGATCGACTCGAAGTACTCGCGGACGGTGGACTTCTGGAAGGCCACGGCGGTCACGGCTATTCCTCCGACAGCTTGAGCACGGCCAGGAACGCTTCCTGGGGGATCTCGACGGTGCCGACCCGCTTCATGCGCTTCTTGCCTTCCTTCTGCTTCTCGAGCAGCTTGCGCTTGCGGGTGATGTCGCCGCCGTAGCACTTGGCGGTCACGTCCTTGCGCAGGGCGCGGATCGTCTCGCGGGCGATGATGCGGCTGCCGGTGGCGGCCTGGATCGGGATCTCGAACAGGTGCCGCGGGATCTCCTTCTGCAGCTTGCGGATGATCGCCCGCCCGCGGGTGTCCGCCTGGCTCTTGTGCACGATCGTCGACAGGGCGTCGACCTCCGCGCCGTTGACCAGGATGTGCGGGACGTTGCAGAGCGTCTCCACGTTGTTG
>CAYUAX010000158.1:11896-12167 GCA_964442845.1 uncultured Bifidobacteriaceae bacterium
CGAGAGCTCGTAGTTCATCGTGCCGAAGCCGCGCGTGCCCGACTTCAGCTTGTCGTGGAAGTCGTAGATGATCTCGGCCATCGGGATGTCGAGCAGCAGCTGCAGGCGCTGGGCCGAAAGGTGCTCCTGGCGCACGTAGCGGGCGCGGTGTTCGACGGCGATCTGCATCACCACGCCGATGTATTCGGCGGGCACCATGATCGAGACGCGCGCGATCGGCTCGAGGATCTGCTCGAACTTGTCGGGCGTGGGCAGCTGCCCGGGCGAGTGG
>CAYUAX010000159.1:0-9814 GCA_964442845.1 uncultured Bifidobacteriaceae bacterium
GGCCAAGGTAGCCTGACTCAACTAACTCGGTCTCCGAAGTTCCCGGGGCGATTCACTGAGCAGGTCGCAGGACTCGGACCAGAAGTTCTGCGACAGGTGCGGCGCCCAGACGATTGCTCGCTGTCCGTCTTGCGGTACGCCGATACGGGGCGACTACCACGCCGATGGCCTGGTGTTCATCCGGACTACGGTGCCGCCGCCGCCGTCGCACTGCCATGAGTGCGGCAAGCCGTACCCGTGGACAGGGTGGTCCTTGCGGAAGCTATGGCCCGAGGGCCGGCGGAGAGAGCCCCCGGAGGGAGCGAACCTGTGGGACCGCACCGTGCACAGGGCGAAGGACAACTGGGTGGTCGTCGCCCTGGGGCTCGCCCTTGCCGGCTTTGCGGCAGTGAAGCCCGTCCTGGAGATGGTTCAGGGCGCCGCGCCGCAGCCGGCCGTCGACGCCGACGCCGAACGGTTCACGCGTTGCAGGTACGTCCTCGTCGAGCCGCTGGCCGAGCTCGACTTCGGGGAGGGCCGGCTGTCGGTGGAGCTGAAGGTCAACAACGTTGGGAGCCCGAGCTACGCGCGGGAGTTCACCAAGCTGGTAAGGCCGTCGGACGAGGGCAAGGCCGACGTGATCACGTTCAAGGGCTTCGACTCCGGCAGCTACATGTTCGAGGCGAGGGTCTCCCGGGCCGGCACGGACGCGCTCCCGTCGCACGAGGGGTGGACCGACATCACGCTGGGGACGTCGAAGTTCTACGTGCTGGACATGAGGCCGGACAGGCGCCCTCCCTTCGAGGCCTACCCGGTCTCGGACGAGGCCGCCATGGCGTTCGCGTCGCGCCACGGCCTCACGGTACCCGAATGCCAGCCGCTGCCGGCCGGC
Organism: uncultured Bifidobacteriaceae bacterium; assembly: GCA_964442845.1. GTDB lineage: Bacteria > Acidobacteriota > Vicinamibacteria > Vicinamibacterales > UBA2999 > CAWAYR01. The sequence goes on from CAYUAX010000159.1 coordinate 872, forward strand.
CTCCGCTGGTAGGCGACAAAATGCCCCGACGTGTTGATCGCGTCAGGGCGATGACCTGTTCCTTCGTCAGGCGCTCGGGGTCATCGACGCCGTCCGGCATCTCCGGCACCCTGCGCCACATCCTCCTCGACAGCTGCCGAACGTCGAACTCGTCGCGCTTGCCGCGGTCCGGCGGCAGCCGACGCCGCGCGCGACCCGCGACACGGCCTCAGCCTGCGCTTCGCTGACGGACCATCCGAACGGCGACACCGCGGGAAGGCCGTACTGGTGGAACGCCATCACCGCGAACGCCGACTCGACCAGGTACACGATTCGCAGCGGCGGCTTGTGGTCCTCCGCCAGCTGCCACGCCCCGAACAGCTCGTGCTCTTGATCCGAGCCGGTGGACGTTTCGGTTACGCCGCGTGACGCCCTCGCGGCTCTTCGATTCGAGCCAGACTGAGCTTCAGCCTGAACGGCTTCAGGAGGCGGTTCATCGTGTCCTGCGTCAGGTTGTGCCTCGGATTGATAGCGCGCAGCACGTTCGGTCCCGCCATCTTCACCTTCGCGGCGAACTCCTTCACACCCATCGCGCGGATCACCTTGCCGAGCGCCACCTGAATCGGCACGCCCCCGTCCATGGCGGCCAGCAGGAACTCGCGGGCGAACCCCTGGTCGCGCAGGTCCTGCGCCAGTCCTTCGTTCCAGTCTCTGCTGCGTCGTGCCATGTCACTTCTCCCCGAGGTAGTCTCGCCAGTATTGCTGGGCTCGCCGGATGTCCTTCGCCTGGGTCCCCTTGGACCCACCCACCAGCAGCAGAACAAGCGTCGCGCCGTCCTGGCCGAAGTAGAGGCGGTAGCCGGGCCCGAACATCACCCTGGCCTCCTGCACGCCGCCCCCGACGCCCTTGTGGTCGCCCAGGTTGCCCGTCTCAAAGCGAACGACGCGCGCCTGCACCCTCGCACGCGTGGCGCGGTCCAGCGTGTCCAGCCAGTCCCTGAAGGGAACTTTCCCGTCGGCCGTCTCGTACTCGCGGACCGTCACTGCCATCGTGGAGGCCTTCACTAAACTATCACACACGATAATTTTGGAGGCGGCGGGACAAGGCCCGTGGAACAGGGCACGGGCACGGCGGAATCCGGTTCCCGCCGCCGAAATGGCAAGCGGCGGGACTACTGGCCCGCCGCCTCCAATATCCCTCCAAAATTTGGGTCGATTTCGGGTGTGTCCCGAGGACGCCGGTGAACTCGGCGAACGGCGGCAACTGCCACCGACAGAACGCGTTAGCCCCAGAAGTCGCGCACCATCAGTAAGTTACCGATCTCGCGCTTTTCGCGTTCAACTCCCGCCGCCTCCACCACTCCTCACTTCGTTCGTCGCGGTGTTCAGCGGCGGTCGTTGAGTGACAGTCCGCGACGCACCGCCTGGCGCGTCGCGAGACAGCACAACTCCCGCCACCTTCGCCAGCTGCTCGCTGCGCTCGCGGCTCGGTGGGCGGCGGCGCTGATTTCCCTCGCCTTCGCTTCGCTCGGCTCGCCGCCGCCCCCTTCTCACTCGCCTTCGCTTCGCTCGGCTCCCATCCGATCGGTTGGCTTGGCTCACTGCAGCGTGAACGCGCCGAGCACCACCTGTGCGACCTTCCACGTCACCGCCTGCTGAGACGGGGTCACGGTCTTGTAGCCCTTCGGCGGCGTCACCGTGACGGCGTACGTCGTGCCCGCCTTGAGCGCATTCGTCTTCGGGAAGACGTAGAACCCGGCGGCGTCAGTGGTCGCGGTGGCAATGGCCTTGTTGCCCGCCGCGAGCGTGACCGTCACGTTGGCCATCTCGGTCGAGAGCGCGCCAAGGACGGCCGTGGACCGCAGCCCCGTGCCGAGACTGGCGAGCAACGCGTTCACCTGGTCGATGAGCACCTGCGCGCCGTCCAGCGTGGCACCGCCGCTGGTGCAGGTCCTGATGTGCTTGCCACGCTGCGCCTGCAGCTGGTTGAGCAGCGCGTGCAGCAGGTTGACCGCCGTCTGCAGGTCGCCGGCCGCGATGGCCGCCTGGGCCTGCTTCAACTTCGCGATCAGGGCGTTGCTGACGCCGGCGTCGACACAGCCGAGTCCGGTCAACGTGGTCACCACCTGGGCGATCCCGTCGGCCGAGGCCACCACGGTGAGCGCCACTGGCGCGCTGCGCGACAGCGACCCGGAAACGCCGGTGACCGACAGACCATACGTGCCGGGCAGGACCGCGGGGCCGAGCCCGATGGTCAGAATCGAACTGGCCGAGGTGGAGGGCTGGAGTGTCAGCGCCGTCGGATTGAGTCCGGTGGCGATGCCCGGCGGCACACCGGCCGCGCCCAGGCTGACGGTCTGGTCGAACGCCGCGTTCGCGGTCACCGTGACCTGGCGCGTGCCGATCCCACCGACGGCGACGGTCAGTGGCGTCACGGCGCCGAACGCGAAGTCAGGCAGCAGCCGGAAGTTGGCGGTGACGGTCCGGTTCGCGGTCATCACGATGGTCGTGGAGGCGCTGTTCGGCGCCGTGACGGCGTCGCCGCTCCAGTGATCGAACGCGTAGCCGACGGCCGGCGTCGCCGTGAGCGGCGCGATCGCCCCGGCTTCGTAGCGGTGCACACCCGGCGCGGGCACGGTGGTGCCGCCCCCGGCGGGGGCCACCTGCACGGTGAGTGCGACGAGCTCGTCGTCGCTGAACTCCGGCTCGATGAGGCAGGGCCTGAGCGGATCGACGCAGGCCTCGAACGCGCCGATGTCGTAGCCGAGATTCAGCGGGCGCGTCTGCCGACGCTGGTCGAGGACGATCGGCCTGCCGAGTTCGTCGACGACCGTGGCATCGCCGGCGTCGACGGCCGGACTCGACTCGCCGATGGCCATGGTCGGCGTCATGCCGCCGTTGTACTGGAGCGGCCCGAGACTCGGATTGGCTGCCGACACGACGCCGGCGCAGTTGTCGTTGCCCTGGATCAGATTGCCCTTGCCGCTGATGGCGTCGCCGGCGACCGGCGCGTTCAACACGCCGACGAGCGCGCATTGCCGGGTCGGGTTGATCACCGTGCCGTTCTCGTCCATCGAGCCGTTGTCGAAGACGATCGTGTTCTCGAGCGCGAACGACACCGCCGGGTTCGAATTGCGGTAGCGCGTCACCACGATGCCGCCCAGCGCGCCGGTGGTCTGGTTGCGGGCGATCGTGGCGTACTGCACCAGCAGGTGCCCGTCGACGCTGAAGATGGCGCCGCCGCCGTCATTTCCGCGCGTCGCGCCGCTGTCGCCGCGCGCCGCGTAGTTGTTGGTCAGCGTGCTGTTCCTGACGATGACCGTGCCGGCGTCGTTGAAGATGGCGCCGCCGAGGCCGGCACCGCCGCCGCCGTGGTACGCGCTTCCGCTGCCGGCGAAGGGCCCACCGCTGCCGCCCCTGCCGTCGAACAACCCTGCCGATGAGCCCCCTCCACCACCGCCGAAGCCGCCGTCACCGCCGTCGCCGGCGTTGACGGCTCCCCCCCCTCCCCCCCCCCCCGCCGGCGGATCCACCGCCCGCGCCGCCGCCATACGCGCCGTAGCCGCCGTTGCCGCTGGTCAGGATGCCTTCCCAGCCGCCGCCACCACCGCCGCCGGCGCAGGCGGCCGCATCGCCGTCGTCGCCGAGCTCGGACGACGTCGAGCCACCAGGGCTGCCCCCGTTGCCGCCGCAGCGGAAGCCGCCGCCGAAGGACCCGCCGGAAACGGTGCCGCCGCCCGGCCCGCCGTTGAAGCAACTCTCGCCAGAGCGGCCATTGCCGCGAGACCCGCCGCCTCCGCCGCCCGGTTCCCTGTCGCACCCACTCACCACCGCCGTCCCCGGCCCGCCCTGGCCGTGCAGCCCCCCGCCGCCGCCCCCGCCGCCGCCACTGGCTCGATTGGGACCGCCGCCGTTCCCGCCGATGGCGCCGTTGCCCTCGAAGGTGCTGGTCTCGACCGTCAGCCGGCCGCCGAAGACGTAGATCGCGCCGCCGGCGCCCATCCCGCCGCCGCCACCGCCGGCGCCGCCGTCGCCGCCCTTGACGACGAATCCGCGCACGAAGGCACGCGTCAACGTCAGATCGCCGAAGCCGCCGACGCTGAACAGCCGGAAGTAGGTGAAGAGCTCCGAGGCCGGCGCCGCCTGCAACGTGGAGCCGTTGGCCCTGATGGCGATCGGCGACTGGATGAGCGGCGTCGCCGTTGGGCCCAGCGGGTTGTCGGCGTCGTCCACCGGCTTCGTCAGCAGGAACGTCGCCCGGACCGGCAGGACGATGATGTCGGCGCCGCTGCCGGCGGCGCACTGCGTGGTCACCATGATGGGCTCACGGGTCGTCGTCGTGTAGCCGGCAATCGCCGTGTTGGCATCGTGGTTCGCCGAGAAGATCGCTTCCTGCAGCGAACAACCGGGGCGATAGTCCCGGTCTGCGGGGTTGTTCGACGAGATCTTCTGTTCGGTGGTAGTGACCAGAATCACGTTGGCCGCGGCCGGCACGGTTCCCATGGCCAGAAGGCCTGCGAGGGCCATCCACGCCCGCGCCGTCCAGAGTTGATCCTGCCGCTCGGCGCGGCCACGCCTCGTGTCCATCTGCCCCTCCGACCTGGACGCCGCGACACCGCCGTGGACGAGACCTTCGATGGCCGCCGCCTGCGCCGTTCGCGCGCCTTCGCAAGAGGTGACGGGACGGCCGCGAACATGTCGCCGCCGGTTCGGCCCCGAACCCGTGGTACAAGGCTGAAGCCGGCCGACCGCGTCGGCCTGACGCAACCGGGCGTCGACACACGGGCGAGGGGTAGGACGGGCATGCGGATCGTCGGGTTGACGTCGAGACGGCATGAAGGCGCAGTGGCGGTCGCGGCAGCGGATCGGCTGTTGGGGGCATGTGCCGAGGAGCGGGTGACGCGGGTCCGCAGCGATGGCAGCTGCGGCGGCTGGCCCGACGCCGCGTTCGCGCTGCTGCGCGAGCGTCACCTGTCGAGTGGGCCGGTGACGCGGTGGGTGGTCGCCGACGACGCGGCGACCGAGCCGTTGCCACCGTGGATCGACGGCCCCGTCGATCGGATCGCCACGCACCTGGCGCACGCCAGCACCGCCTACCGCACGTCCCCGTTCGACGGCGCGGCGATCGTCATCTGCGATCACAAGGCGCCGGAGTTCAGCGTCTGGGTCGGCGACGGCGCGACGATTCGTCCAGCCGCCGGCGCATGGGTGGGGTCCGGCTTCGCCGCCGCCCACGCCGCCATCGCCGACGCGCTCGACCTGGGCACCGCGGCGCCCGCGCAGCGCCTCGACGCGCTGGCCCGCCTGGCCTCAGGCAACGACGCCGCCTGGGCCACCCCCCTGCTGCAGTACGGACCGTCCGGCGTCGCGATCGCGCCCGGGCTGCGCGACGCGGTCGTCGCATCGCGCGCCGAGGACGAACGGGCCGGGCGCCCGGCCGGCGCCGCGGCCGCTGCGGCCTTGCTCGGCCGCCTGGGCGACCTGCTGGTCGAACGGCTGGACGACGTCCGTCTACGCACCGGTGTCAGCCGCCTGTGCGTCGGCGGCAGCCTGTTCCGCCACTCCTCGATGACGACCCGGGCGCGGCTGTCCGGGCACTTCGACGACGTCTTCGTGCCCATCGACCCGGGTGACGCGGGCCTGGCGGTGGGCGCGGCGCTGCACGGCAGCGGCGCCGCCCCAGCCCCGGTCTCGCCGTTCCTGGGCCCGGCCTACGACGCCGAAGCGGTGAAGGCGGTGCTCGCCAACTGCAAGCTGCAGTACGCGTGGGAGTCGTCGGAGCGCGGTGTGCAGGCTGCGGTCGAGGCGCTGCTCGCCGGCCACATGGTCGGCTGGTTCGAGGGCGCCATGGAGTGGGGGGCGCGCGCCCTCGGCGGCCGGTCGATCCTGGCCAGTCCGTTCTCGCCGTACGTCCTGGAAAACCTCAACCGCTTCCTGAAGCACCGCGAGCCGTGGCGCGCGTATGCGCTCAGCGGCCTCGCTGCCGACGTTCGCGCCCACTTCAGCGGCCCCGATCGGTCGCCCTACATGGAGTGCGACTACCGGCCGCGCGACCCCGAACGCTTCCGTCACGTGCTGCCGTCGCCCGACGGCACACTGCGCGTCCAGACGGTCGGCGACGACGCCCCCCCGCGCTTCCGCCGCCTGCTCGAAGCGTTCGGCGAGGCCAGCGGGCTACCCTTCCTGGTCAACACCTCGTTCAACGGCTTCCACGAGCCGATCGTCTGCAGCCCACGCGACGCCGTCCGGGTGTTCTACGGATCCGGACTCGACCTGCTGGTGATCGAGCCGTTCGTCCTGCGCAAGTAGCGATTCGGGCGCCACGGCTGCCGCCGCGGGTGTATGGTGGAGCCGCTCGACTCGCCCGGCGTGCGCCTCGCCTCGGGGCGGGCGCGGCCTGGCGCCCCACAGGGAGGCCGCCGATGCCGATGGTACGCGCGACGCTCGTGTTCCTCCTGCCGCTGCTCGCGGCCGCCGACGCGGCCGCGCAGACCACGTTCACGTACCACCTCCACGCCGAGCAGACCATCAGCTACGACGGCCGCGACCTGCGCGCCGCCGGTCCCGATCGCCCGATCGCGCTGCTGTCGACGGCGGTGTCGCCGACGATGGTCGGCACCACGACGTGGATGCGGACGTTCCAGCTGCCGCCGCTCGAGCCGTTGAGCGGCGCGATGCCCGCCGGCACCACGATCACGTTCACGCTGTGGATGCGGCTGAGCCACGCGCGCGGGGTCGTGTTCCCGGCGGCCGCCGCGACCAACATGTTCCCCGGCGGTTTCGGCGGAAGCACCGGCCCCTACCGTCACTATTGCTCCGCCTCGAGCAGCACGCCGCTGACGACGACCCTCGCCCCCTACACCTTCTCGTGCACGGTCCCGGCCGCGGTGCCGATCGACCCCACCGACCGCTTCACGCTGTGGGTCGCCTTCGCCACCCAGTCGTACACTCCAGCCAAGGGCAGGAACGGCGGCATGAACGTCGACCTCGGCATCGAGGGGACGCTGCTCGGCGCCGCCGACTCCCGCCTGGCCATCGCCGTGCCGTGAGACCACGGCCATCGCGGCCAGCGGGTAAGATACCCGGGTCGCGGCCGCTGCGACGCCGATTCCCGATGTCCGCACCTCGCGGGGATGCCCCGACCGGCGACGCCACGCTCACGACCTCCCCGCTCGCGCACATCCCGCTGTTCGCCGGTCTCGACGAGGCCGGGCAGGCGGCGCTGCTGGGCCTGCTGACGCGGCGGACGGTGGCCGCCAACGAGCCGGTGTTCTGGATCGGCGATCACGGCGACACCCTCTACGTCGTCGAGCGCGGCCAGGTCGCGGTGACCGCGCCGGACGTCCGCGGCGAACACGTGCTGCTCAACACACTCGGGCCGGGCGGCCTCTTCGGCGAGCTCAGCCTGCTCGACGGCGGGCCGCGCAGCGCCACCGTGCGGGCGATCACCGAGTGCTCACTCTTCGAACTGCAGCGCGACGCCTTCCACGGCTTCCTGCACGATCGCCCCGACGTCGCCATCGAGGTGCTGCAGATCGTCGGTGCGCGGCTGCGGGCCAGCACCGCCGCGATCCGCGGCATGACCAACCCGAACGCGGTCATCGCCGAGGGCACGACCCGATGGCAACGGGTGAGCGACCGCGTCGCCGCCATCGCCGCCAGCCACGCCTTCACCCTCACGCACATCGCCTGGTTCGGCGGCTGGATCCTGCTCAACACGCTGGCCGCCGCCGGCTGGCTGCCGGCCCGTCTCGGCTTCGATCCCTACCCCTTCGGGCTGCTCACGCTGATCGTCAGCCTCGAAGCGATCTTCCTGTCGATCTTCGTGCTGGTCAGCCAGAACCGCCAGGCCGAGCGCGACCGCATCCGCACCGACCTCGACTACCAGGTGAACGTCAAGGCGCACGTCGAGATTCTCGGCATCGCCGGACGTCTCGACCGGCTGGAGCACGTCCTCACGCGACACGGGCTGCGGCGGCGACGCCGGCGACGGGTGTGACCGCGGCGGCGGACCGCGGCGGGCAGGGTCGCGCCGGCGACGTGCTAAGGTGCGGGCGACCGCCGAGCGCGGAGGGCTTCTCACGCTGACCACGACCGACGCATCGCCGGATCGAGGACGCGCCACCCCGCCCCTGGCCGCGGTGCTGCGCGCGGCGCCGCCGTGGCTGTGGATCGGCGCCCTGGCCCTGATCGTGTTCACCGGCGCGGTCGTCGCCGGCGTGCTCAGCGAAGCGGCGCGCCTGTCGGCCAGTGCCGCCCGGTTGGTCATCGAAGGCGCGGCGTTCATCTGGGCCGCCGGCCGCGCCGACACGCCGCGGCGATTCCGTCAGGCGCTGGCCATCACCGGCTGGACCTCGATCGTCACCGCCGTCAGCTACGCGCTGCTGGTGCCGGCCGCCGTGGGCGGACCGACGCTGGTGTCGCCGCTCGTCGACACGCTGTTCACGGCCTTCTCGTACGCCGGCGCCGTCGCGGCGCTGATCGTCTACCCGCGGGTCGCGGCACGCACCCGCGAGCGCTCGGCGCTGGCCATCGACCTGGTGATCACCGCCGGGGGGCTCGGTCTCATGAGCTGGACACTGGTGACGGCGCCGATGGCCGCGCAGACCGGCGGCAGCCAGTCGTACAGCGCGGTGATGGTCTTCGGGCTGGCGCAGCTGAGTCTGGTCGCCGCTCTCAACCTCGTCGTGGTCCGTGGGCTGGCGATCCCGTCGCGGCGGGCGTTCTGGTGGTTCGTGGCCGGCCAGGCGGCCTACCTCCCGGTCGTCGTCCTCACCCAGTTCGAAGAAGCCGGCTACGTGGACGGCCGATGGAGTTCGGTGATCTACTTCCTCGGCGTCCTCCCCACCCTGGTGGCGGCGGCGTGCATCCGCCGCGATCCCGTCGCCGACGGCGCCGCGGCGACCCGGATGCCGTGGATCGCCGACTTCAACCCGCTGCCGCTGCTGACGCCGCTGGCGGTCG
>CAYUAX010000159.1:9824-12112 GCA_964442845.1 uncultured Bifidobacteriaceae bacterium
GTGCCGGCCTGCTGTTCGCGCTCGTCGTCGGCCCGGCCGCTGCGGCGCTGCCGCTGGCCGCCGCGCTGATGACGGTGTCGCTGCTGCTGGCGCTGCGCCTGCTGCTGTCGGCGCGCCACGGCGCGGCGCTGGCCCGCGCCGAGGCCGCCGCCGAGCAGCGCCGCCAGCGCGACAAGATGCAGGCGGTCGCCCGTCTGGCAGGAGGGGTCGCGCACGAGTTCAACACCCTGATGACCCGGGTGATGGGCCACGCCGAACTCGGCGAGGACCTGCTCGCGCCGGGCGCCGGCGCCCGCGTCGAGTTCCAGCAGATCCGCACCGCCGCCGAGCGCGCCGCCGCGCTCACCTCGCAGTTGCTGGCGTTCAGCGGCCGGCAGCGGGCCCGCCTCGATCGCGTCGACCTCGCCGTCTGGCTGCGCGGCGCGTTTCCCGAGGTGGTGCGCGGGCTGCCCGACGGCGTCACCGCCGACCTGAAGGTGGCCGCCGACGCCGCACCGATGTGGGCCGACACCGCGCAGCTCGGCATCGCGCTGGCGCAGATCACCGCGAACGCCGTCGAAGCGATGCCCGACGGCGGCCGCGTCACGGTCGCGCTGGTGCGTCACGACCTCGAGCAGACCCTGGCCACGCCGCTGCTGCGCGTGCCGGCCGGCGCCTATGTCGCGCTGCACGTCCGCGACGCCGGCCGCGGCATCCCCGCCGACGATCTCGCGGCGATCTGCGACCCGTTCTTCTCCACCAAGGCGCCGCACCTGGCCGCCGGCCTCGGGCTGGCCTCGGTCTACGGCATCGTCGCGGCACACGGCGGCGGGCTGGCCGTCGAGAGCACGGTCGGCACCGGCACCACCATCAGCATCTACCTGCCGCTCACCTGATCGCTGCGCCGGCCGAGGATAATAGGCCGCATGGCCGATGCGGGCATCTCGTTCTCCGGCGTGGTCACGCGGCTCGTGCTGTCGGTGCTGCTCGTGGTCGCCACCTTCAATCCCAGCGGCACGTCGCTGGTCCACTGGCTGGCCGAGCCGCCGGTCGCGGTGACGCCGGGTAAGGCGGTGGCGGCCCTGCTGCTGGCCATCGGCTGGATCCTGTGCCTGCGCACCGCCTTCATCGCCTTGGGCAAATGGGGGCTGCTGCTCGGCCTCGGCTTCTTCGCCACCCTGGTCTGGCTGCTGGTCGACCGCCAGTGGCTCGACGTCGACGGCTCGGCGATCGTGTGGGTCGGCGAACTCGTCGTCGGCCTGCTGCTCGGCATCGGCCTGTCGTGGTCGCTGCTGCGGGCCAAGGCCACCGGCCAGATCGAAGTGCGTTGAGCTAGATCAGCGCGCGGGCCGCGGCCAGGAATCGGTCGATGTCCTCGGCCGTGTTGTAGAGCGCCGGGGACACCCGCACCATGCGACCGCCGTCGCGCACGGTGACGTCGATGCCGCCGGCAGCGAAGTGCCGGGCGGCGTCCTTCGCCGGATCGACGGTCCACGACACGATCGACGAGCGGTTGCCGGCCGGGGTCAGCAGCGGCGCGCCCAGATCACGCAGGCCGCGGTGCAGGCGATCGGCGAGGGCCACGGTGTGGCGTTCGATCGCCGCGACACCGACCCGCTCCAGGAAGGTCAGCGCGGCCCCCAGCTGGTAGATCGGACCGAAGGCCGGCGTCGCATAGTCGAAGCGCTTGGCGGTGGCGTCGATCTCGTAGCGATGGTCGCCGAGCTCGCGGCTGACGTGCAGCGCGCCGACCCGGTCGAGTGGAATGCGGTCGAGCAGCGACCGCCGGATGTAGAACGGCGCGACGCCGAAGCTGCCGAGCAGCCACTTGTAGGTACCGGCGGTCATGAAGTCCACGCCGGCGCGCACCACGTCGATCGGGAACATGCCGACCGCCTGCACGCCGTCCACGTAGAGGTAGGCGCCGTGGGCATGCGCCAGCTCGGCTAGCGGCGTCAGGTCGTGGCGAAAGCCGTTCTGGTGCGAGACCCACGCCACCGACACCAGCCGGGTGCGCCGATCGACGGCGCGGGCCATGTCGTCGGGTGACACGGCGCCGCCCCGCGACGGCACGATGCGCAGCGTGATGCCGCGCGTCCGCTCCAGCTCGCGATAGAGCAGGAAGCTGGTGTTGTAGTGCAGATCGTCGACGACGACGTTGTCGCCGGCGGCGAGCGCCAGCCCGCGGGCGACGATGTTCTCGCCTTCGCTGGTCGAGAAGAGGAACGCGATCTCGTCGGCGGCGGCGCCGATCAGCCGGGCGTAGGCGGCGCGCACGCCGTCGGCGGCCCGCTGCATCTCGCCGAGCC
>CAYUAX010000160.1:0-12049 GCA_964442845.1 uncultured Bifidobacteriaceae bacterium
AAGTTCGAGCTGGCCACCGGCGGCTTCAGCGTGAAGTACGGCGACCGGCTCGCCAGCCTCCTGGTGGTCGAGAACCGCGACGGGCGCTCCGGGCGGGTCGGCGGCACGGCCGCCCTCAGCGCGACCGACGGCAACGTCGTGGTGGAAGGCGGACTGCCACGGCGCATTCGCGGATCCTGGCTCGCGACGGTGCGGCGGACGTACTACGACCTCGTCGCCGAGCGCTTCGTCGATCAGAGCCTGCCGGGCTTCCAGGACGTGCAGACCCGCGGACAGTGGTTGCCCACCGACCGCTCACGCGTCACGGTATTCGGGCTGCGCAGTCGTCAGGCCGCCAACGTGACGCTGGACGAGCCGAAGGTCACCGGCAGCTTCCGCGACGACACCGCCAACGACCTGGGCTGGACACGCCTGGACCTGCCCATCGGTCGCCACGGCACCTCGCAGAGCACGCTCGGCTGGTCGCGCACCCAGGCGAGGTTCGGCTTCGGCCTCGCCATCGACAGCGGCAACCTGCGGTCGAACCGCCCGAGCGACGACGATCCGCCGCTGCTCGAGAGCGCGTTCGACTACGGCCTTCGCATCGACGACCGGTCGTTTCGTCAGGACGTCGGCTGGGTCACGGGCGCACACGCCATCGACGTCGGCTTCGACGTGCACGCGCTGACGACCCGGATGCGCCTCGCGTTCGCGGGCGACCGCAATCCCATCGCGGCCAACGGCTCGAGCGTCCAGGGCGGGTCCGGCCTGCCCGACCTTCTGTCGTCCACGCCGACCGCCTCACGCGGCAGCGCGTGGCTCCAGGATACCTGGCATGTGCATCCGACCCTCACCCTCCAGGCCGGTGTGCGCCTGGACCGATCGTCGACCACGCGACGCACGACGATCTCGCCTCGGGCGACCGTATCGTGGGCCGGTGGGCACGGCACGACGGTCACGGCCGCGACGGGCCTGTACACGCAGAGTCCCGGCTACGAGAAGCTGTCGAACAGCGACTACATGCTGGATCTGACTCATCCAGAGGCCGATCGTCTTTCGAGCGAACGCGCCTGGCTGACGTCGGTGGCGGTCGAACAGCGTCTGCCGCGTGGCTTCACCCTGAAGGCTGAGGGGTACCTGCGGCGGCTCGACGACCTCCTCATCGGACGGCTCGAGCCCGAGGGCGAGCGCCTCGCGCGGGTGTCGCAGTACGACTTTCCATCCGACCTCCTCCACCACATTCCGTCAGCACCGTCCATCACCGTGGTGCCCACCAACAGCGGCGCCGGTCGCGCCCACGGATTCGACGTGATGGTCTCTCGCACATCGGGTCCGCGGGTGAGTGGCTGGGCCAGCTACACCTGGGGGCGCGCGGTACGCGAGGCCTACGGCCGTGAGTATCCGTTCGAGTACGACCGCCGCCATGCCTTCACCTCGGTCGGCGCCCTCCAGCTGACGCCGCGCTGGTCGATCGCGACGACGGCGCGCCTGGCGTCTGGATTCCCGTACACGACGCCCCGCGGCGTGCGAGTGGTGGGCGTCGAGGACATCCACGACGGCGATCTCGATGGCCACACCGACGAACTGGTGCCGCGCCGGGACGCGGCCGGCCTGCTGGTCTACGCGCCGGACCTGGGCACGGTGGCGGACCTTCGCAATGCGCGCCTGCCGGTGTTCGCCCGGGTGGACCTCCGCGTCACCTGGCGCCCTCGGGGGACCGACGGACGGTGGGAGCTGTACGTGGAAGCCCTGAACGTACTGAATCGCCGGAACGCGTCAGGGCTCGACCCACGCCTCGAGCACGACCCGACGTCCGACCGCCCCCGAGTGGTCGAGGAGCCCATCGGGTCGATTCCACTCCTGCCGACGATCGGCGTACGATTTCGCTTCTGATGCCCTTCGCACCAGTCCTGGACCACGGATGCGCGGCGTGGTGACGATGCGAGCGGTGGTCGTGGACAGATACGGTCCACCGGACGTCGCGCGCATCGCGGAGGTGCCGCGGCCTGTTCCCCGAGAGGACGAGGTGTTGGTGCGCGTGGTCGCCGCGGCGGTGACATCGGGCGACGCGCGCATTCGCGGCGGGAGGTTCCCTCCAGGATTCGCGCTGCCCGCGCGGTTGGCCTTCGGCCTGTGGGGGCCGCGGCGCCGCATCCTCGGCATGGCCTTCTGCGGCGTCATCGAAGAGGTGGGCCCGGGTGTGACCGACGTCGGGCCAGGACACACCGTGTGCGGCATGACCGGCATGTCGATGGGGGCGCACGCGGAGTACGTCAGTGTGCCGGCGCGAAGGGTCGTGGCCGTGCCGAGTGGCGTGAGTCACGCGGATGCAGCGGGCCTGCTCTTCGGCGGCTCGACTGCCCTGTACTTCCTCCGCGACAAGGCGTCGGTCGGGCCCGGCATGACGGTGCTGGTCAACGGCGCGTCCGGGGCCGTGGGCTCGAACGCCGTGCAGTTGGCCGCGCACTTCGGAGCGACGGTGACAGGCGTCACGAGTGCCGGCAACGCCGACCTCGTCAGCCGTCTCGGCGCTGATCGGGTGATTGACTACGCCGTCAGTGACGTCCGCGCCCTGGCCGACCGGTTCGACGTCGTGTTCGACGCCGTCGGCAACCTGTCGATCGCGTCGGGCCGCCGGCTGTTGCGCGATGGCGGCGTGCTCGTGCTGGCCGTCGCGAGTTTGGGGGACATGCTGCGCGCTCGTCGTGGCGTCGTGGCCGGTTCGGGGCCCGAACGGGCGGCCGATTTCGAGTGGTTACTGCAGCGCGTGGCGGCGAACCAGCTGACCGTCGTGATCGATCGCACCTTCCCCCTGGACCGCATCGGCGACGCCTACCGGCTCGTGGACAGCGGGCACAAGCGGGGGAACGTGATCGTGCGGCCGTAGCCGGAGCTCTTCAAGACCCGGCGTTGGGTAGCGGTCCGCCCAGCTCGCGCAGCACCCGATTGTCGTCGGCGCCTGGTCATTGCTCGGCGAGCAGAACTGCGATTCACTGGTCAGTGTTCGCCGAGCGCTGACACATGGATCGGACGTCAGGGATTCGGTCCCGCTCGCGACGAGCCAGCGAGTCGCGGCGTGACGCACGTTCCCTGCGGAGCAGCCAACGAGCGAGTGAAACGAGTGAGTTGGCTGGGTGTTAGGGACGAACTTCGCAACTGGCTGGCGACGCCGGCCGCCTGAGGGTAGGCCCGGCGCCTACCGCTTGCGCGACCTTGCGATGACTGGCTGCGCCGGGAGTTCGTCGCCGGCCATCGGTGGCTGACTCGCGCCAGCACGCGCCAGGATCCGGAGTGCTTTCCGGACGTCGCCGTGCTTCGCCCGCTCGGCAAAGTACTCTTCGGTGCGCAGCGCCGACACTTTTTCGGCAACGGCGACGTTGATCAGCTGATTGACCGCGACGCCCTCGGCCTTCGCGACCTTTCGGGCTTCTTCCATCAGTGAGGGTTGAAGCCTCAGCGCAAAGTTGCTCTTCTTCATGACCGCCTCCGTAGTTGCGCCACGGCCTCGGCCGGCGATGCGATCCGGACGCCGAACTTTGTCGCGGCCTGCCCGAAGTCTCGAGCGTTCAGCGTCACGAGCAGCTCGGCGCGTCCGTTGACCGCCGTCTCGAGGACCATGTCGTCATCCGCGTCCGCCAGGACTGGTCGCCACAAGTAGGCCAGCCGCACCGGCTCGACCACTGTCGCCAGCGCGTCGAGCACCACCTGCATGTCTGCCTCCGACAATCGAGACGCCTGCAAGTGCTCCTGGCGGGTCGCAACCGCCTCGTACTCGAGCATCAACGGCACCGATGCCAGCAGGGTGAACCGTCGTTCCAGAGCATCCCGCAGCAGGATCCGGGAAGCGCCGCGGTCACTGCGCAGGGCCGCGACGAGCACCGTGGTGTCGAACACCACACGGTCAGACACGGCAGGATGATATCGCAGGCGATATCACTTTCGCAAGCCGTCGTTCACGGCATCCTCAGCACTGTCAGCCCGCCGCCGGCGCCTGCCAGCCCGCCCCCCGCACCCTGATTGGTCGTTTCGACGGAAATGGTCTCACCCGATGCGAGCGACATGACCGTCGCGCCGGTGAGCACCAAGTACCCTGTTGACGCTCGCCCGGGACTGACCATCTGCGCTCGGTGAAGACTGACCACCGTTACCGCGCCTTCTGATACCCCGCGGGCCCCCGAGCGCCGTAGCCGCCTTGGTCATTGCTCGGCGAGCAGAATTGCGGTTCCCTGGTCAGGGTTCGTCGAGCGACAACATGATGGGTCTGGTCACTGACGCCGCCAGGCGTAATGCAGCAGGAGCGGCGCGTAGGGCTTGGTGCTAAGGTCGGGCGAGCCTGGTCCGACCGGCATCTTGAGATCGCACCCTCGGGGCTGCGTATTCGCGGTGACCTGCGGGCGGACACGCTCCTGCCGATCCTTCGGCGGCCATCGCAAGATCGAGGCTGCATCAAGCGTTCTTACGAGCAAGGGAGAGTGTGGCTGGGACGCAGGGATTCGAACCCCGATAACCGCGTCCAGAGCGCGGTGTCCTACCGTTGAACGACGTCCCAGCAGACGGGCAGGAACCTACGAATATACCGGAGATCCCCGGGTTCCGGCAACCGTCGCCGACCCGTTCGGCCGCCCACGCTATGATCGGGGGACCCGGATGTCCGACCCCGCGCCCCCTCGACCCACCCCCGGGGGCGAGGTCACCAGTTACGCCCACCTCGACGACCGTCAGCGCCTGGTCACCCTCGGCGGGCTCATGCTCACGCTGCTGCTGGCGGCGATGGACCAGACCATCGTCGGCACGGCCATGCCGCGCGTCGTCGCCAACCTCAACGGCTTCGACCGCTACCCGTGGGTCACCACGGCCTACCTGCTCACCTCCACCATCTCGGTGCCGGTGTTCGCCAAGTTCTCGGACCTCTACGGCCGCAAGTGGCTCTATCTGATCGGCCTGGCGATCTTCGTCGTGTCGTCGTGGCTGTGCGGCGCCGCCGGCAACGTGCCGCTGCCGCTCGACGGCATGAACCAGCTGATCCTGTTCCGCGGCCTGCAGGGCATCGGCGGCGGGGCGGTGATGGGCCTGACGTTCACGATCATCGGCGACCTGTTCTCGCCAGCCGAGCGCGGCCGCTACCAGGGCATGTTCGGCGCGGTGTTCGGGCTGGCGTCGATCGTCGGACCGCTGGCCGGCGGCTGGATCACCGATCACCTGTCGTGGCGCTGGGCGTTCTACGTGAACGCGCCGCTCGGCATCGCCGCGCTCGGCGTGCTCTACAAGACGTTCCCGTTCGTGCCGCCGCACGGCAGCAACCGCACCATCGACTGGCTGGGCCTGGTGACGCTCTCGGGCTGGATCGTGCCGCTGCTGCTGGCGCTCAGCCGCGTGACCGAGGCCGGCTGGACCGACCCGACGGTGCAGCTGCTGCTGGCCGCGGCGATCGCGTCGTTCGCTACGTTCATCTGGGCCGAGCGGCGGGCCGCCGAGCCGATCATGCCGCTGTCGCTGTTCGGCATCCGCACCATCGCGCTGGCCTCGGCCGGCGTGTTCGTGCTCGGCATGTCGATGTTCGGGATGTTCGTCTACCTGCCGCTGTATCTGCAAGGCGTGCTGGGGATGTCGGCGGCGGCGTCGGGCACGCTGTTCGTGCCGATGATCTTCGCGATGATCACCGCCAGCGTCGCCTCGGGGCAGATCGTGTCGCGTACCGGCCGCTACAAGTTCCTGGCCGTCGGCGGCGCGGTGCTGGCCACCGCCGGCATGGCGCTGTTGGCGCGGCTCGGGCCGTCGGGCACGGCCACCACCATCCTGTGGTGCCTGGTGGTGTGCGGCTTCGGCTTCGGCGCCGCCCAGCCGGTCTACGCGCTGGCGGTGCAGAACGCCGCGCCGCGGGCGCAGTTGGGGGCGGCCACGGCCACCAGCCAGTTCTTCCGATCGATCGGCAGCACCATCGGCGTCGCGGTGTTCGGCACGCTGCTGCTGGGCATCTACCATCAGCGTTTGGCGCCGGCGCTGCCCGCCGACACGCCGGCGCAGGTGCGGGCGGTGGTCGACAACCCGCTCACCATGAACGGCAACGCCGAGCTGGCGGCGGCGCGTCACCTGCCGCCGATGGATCCGGCGGTGACGTCGGGCGTGAAGGCGAGCCTGGCGGCCGGCATGCAGCGCATCTTCGATCTGGCCGCGGTGGTGATGGCCCTGTCGGTGTTGCTCAACGTGGCGCTGCCCGAACTGCCGCTGCGGTCGCGGGCCGAGCACGCGCCGCCGCCAGACGCCGCGTGAGCCCGTCGCCAACCGAGCGGCGGCCACCCCGAAAACACGAAACGCCGCGTGCTATCCGCACGCGGCGTTCGTGTTTCAACGTGAGCCGGAATGCCCGGGCACACCCTGAATCTGGGGGAGGCCAGTTACCGGTCGCTTCGACGTCATGCGCGCCGTCGCGATTGCGCGCGGATTCTGCAGGATCCGCGCCAGGGTCCACTGACAGACCAATCCACGAGATCCCGGCGATCTCCGCGCCGGCGCCGGAATCGATGGGCAACCGCGGAGCGAACTCGCTCGACCAAGCTCTCGGTGGAGCCAGACTAGGGCCCAGGCCCGATTCTGGGCGGGTCCAGAAAAGCCGACAGCCTCTTGGGGCTCCCTATGGCGGCTCTTGAAGAGCCGACCTACGCGGAACCGAAAACCGCTCCTAGAGCGTGGCGGCCAAGCGATCGAGGCGGCTCACCACCTCGTGCTTGCCGAGCAGGCGCAGCATCTCGAACAGGCCGGGGCTCACCGTGCGGCCGGTCATCGCGAGGCGCGTAACGTGGATCAGCACGCCCGCCTTCACACCGCGCGTGTCGGCCACGAGGCGCAGGGACCGCTCCAGCTCGGCCTCGTCGAACGCCTCCAACTCCGCATAGGCACCGCGCAGCGCCTCGAGGTGCCCCCGCAGCCCCGGCGCGGCCAGGTGCTTCGCCGCGCCCTCGGTGTCGTAGCCGGACGGCGCCACCAGGAACGGCTGCGCGCCGTCCACGAACTCGCCGAGCCGCTTGCAGCGCGGCCGCAGCAGCGCCAGCACCTCGGCGAACCACACCTGGCGCTCGCCGCCCAGATCGTCCTGCCAGAGCCCGGCCCGCTCGAACCACGGCCGTAGCCGCGTGATCAGCATCTCGTCGGGCAGGCGGCCCAGATACTGGTGGTTGAACCAGTCGAGCTTCTCGGTGTTGAACACCGCGTTGCCGGTGCTGATCGCCTCGAGCGAGAAACGCTGCACCAGGTCGTCGATCGACAGCAGCTCTTCGTCGCCGCCCGGCGACCAGCCGAGCAGCGCCAGGAAGTTCACCAGCGCCTCTGGCAGGTAGCCCTGCCGCTCGTACTCCATCACCGAGGTGGCGCCGTGGCGCTTGCTGAGCCGCTTCTTGTCGGTGCCCATGATGAGCGGCACGTGCGCGAAGTGCGGCACGGCCGCGCCGAACGCCTGGTAGAGCAGCACCTGCTTGGGCGTGTTCGAGATGTGGTCGTCGCCGCGGACCACGTGCGTGATCGCCATGTGGACGTCGTCCACCACCACCGACAGGTGGTAGGTCGGATAGCCGTCGGATCGCAGCACGACGAAGTCCTCTATGTGCGCGTTGTCGAAGCGGACGTCGCCGTGGACGAGGTCGGCGAAGACCGTCTCCCCGGGCGGGACCAGGAACCGGATGGCGTGCGCCTCGCCGGCGGCCACGCGCCGCGCCGCCTCGTCCTTGGGCACCGCCAGGCAGGCCTCGCGGTCGTAGCGGCGCTCGTAGGTGCCGTCGTCGGCGGCCGCGGCATCGCCGCGCTTCGCCGGCCCGCCGAAATCGTAGTAGGCCCGTCCCGCGGCAACCAGGTCGTGGGCCGCCGCCCGGTAACGTTCGAGTCGTTCGCTCTGGAAATACGGGGCATGGGGACCACCCACGCCCGGGCCCTCGTCCCAGTCGAGGCCCAGCCACCGCAGCCCGTCGAGGATGCCGGTGACCATGTCGGTGGAGGAGCGCTCCACGTCGGTGTCCTCGATGCGCAGCACGAACACGCCGCCGGCGCGACGCGCGAACAGCCAGTTGAACAGCGCCGTGCGGGCGCCGCCCACGTGCAGGTAGCCGGTGGGGGACGGAGCGAAGCGGACTCGAGGACGGACGCCGGAATCGGAGGACATCGGGTGGATTCAGGATACCTTTCACCGCAAGGTCTTTGGTGACGCCCCGACTCCCCGTGTGGCTCGGTCTGATCGTCGCGCTGGCGATGGGCATGGCCGCGCCACGCACGCAGACGCGCGCCGACGTCCCGGCGGCGCTGCGCGACCGCGCGCAGCGGGGGGGCGAGATCGGCGTCATCGTCGCGGTGGCGGGACCGTTCGTGCCCGAGGCCGACCTGCGCGGCGCCGCCGCCGTGGCCCGCCAGCGTGCGTCGATCCGCCAGACCGTGGCCGACGTGATGGGCCGTGCCGCCGCCGTCGGGGTCACCGTCGGCGCCGGCTTCGACGCGCTGCCGTACTTCACCGCGCGCGTCACCCGCGGCTCGCTCGAGGTGCTGGCGACGACGGCCGGCGTCGCGCGCATCAGCGAGGACCGCAAGCTGTCGCCGACGCTGAGCGTAAGTCCCGGCCTGATCAACGCGCCGCCTGCCTGGGCCGCCGGCTACACCGGCGCCGGGTGGAGCGTGGCGGTGCTCGACACCGGCGTCGACACGACCCATCCGTTCCTCGGCGGCCGTGTCGCCTCGCAGGCGTGTTACTCGAACGCGCTCGGCCTCGGCGACGACTCCACGTCCTCGGTGTGTCCGAACGGCGTGAACTCCGACTTCTCGGGCGGCGGGCCGTGCCCCGCCGGTGTGGACGGGTGCAGCCACGGCACGCACGTCGCCGGCATCGTTGCCGGCGCCGGGGGGGGCGCCGGTGGCAGCGGCATCGCGCCGGCCGCGTTCATCCACGCCGTCCAGGTGTTCTCGCGCCAGGAGTCCGACTGCGCGTTCGCCTCCCCGTGTGCGGTGGCCTACACGTCGGACATCATCCGCGGTCTCCAGCACGTGCTCACCTTGCGCGGGCAGGGACAGCCGATCGCCGCGGTGAACCTGAGCCTCGGCGCCGACCTGTTTCCTGGCGCCAACTGCGACGGCGCCACCGCCGACATCGACGCCACCAAGGCGGCCATCGACGAACTGCGCGCCGCAGGGGTGGCCACGATCGTCGCCGCCGGCAACGACGCGGTCGGCGGGGCGATTGCGGCGCCGGCGTGCATCTCCAGCGCGATCGCTGTCGGCGCGACGACGCGTGGCGTGTGTCCCGACGCGGCGGAATGCCCGTCCGGCGCCGCTACCGGCCTGCCCAACGTCCCGATCTTCAGCAATCACTCGATTGCCGTGGACCTGCTCGCCCCCGGGGTGGACATCGTCTCGTCGGTGCCCGGCGGCGGCTTCGCCGCCTTCGACGGCACGTCGATGGCCACACCCCACGTGGCCGGAGCCTGGGCGGTGCTGAAGCAGGCCGCCCCGGCGGCGTCGCCGCTGGAGATCGCGAACGCCTTGGCCGTCACCGGCACGCCGATTACCGAGCCGTTCACCGGCATCGCGACGCCGCTGGTCGATCTCGACGCGGCCCGCCGTCGCCTCCTGGGCGACGGTGGTGGTGGCGGCGGTGGCGGGGGCGGCGGCAGCGGCAGCGGCCCGCCGGGCGCGCCCACCGGCTTCGCCGTGGTGATCGATGGTCGCGCGCTCACGATGTCGTGGACGGCTCCGGCCGTCGCGGACGGCGCCGTACCCGACGGCGCGGCCACGAGCTACCGGTTGATCGCGCGGGTCAGCAGCGGTGGCGCCCCCGTGGTGGTGCTGCCGCTGGGCGACGTCACCAGCTTCGCGCTCACCGCGCCCGACGGCACCTTCTTCCTCAGCGTGCAGGCCCTCAACGCCGCCGGGGCCGGGCCCGAGTCGAACGTCGTGCCGGTGGTGGTGCCGTCGCTGCCGCCGCGTCCGGGTGCGCCGGGCCCCTTGCTGGTCGAGGTGACCGGCAACGCGGCGACGTTCACGTGGGACGCACCGTCCAGCGGCGGCCCGGTGCACAGCTACGTAGTGCGGGCCGGCCGCACGCCCTCGCCGGCGCCGGCGCAGGCGTCGTTCCAGCTGCCACCGGCTCAGACCCGCTTCTCCATCGCGGGGATTCCACCCGGCACGTGGTTCGTGTCGGTTCTCGCGCAGAACACCGGCGGCCCCAGCGTCGCCAGCAACGAGGTGCAGCTGAGCATCGCCGCGCCACAGCCGCCTGGACCGCCCACCCTGCACCCGCCGACCGTGACGCCCGGCAACACCGTCACCGTGTCGTGGACACCCGGTGCCGGCGGCACGCCTTCGTCGTACACCCTGATCGCCCGGTCGTCGCCGGCGGGTCCGGTGATCGCGCAGTTCGCGCTGTCGGCCACGACCGTGACGTTCGGTGGCGTACCGGGTGGCACCTACTACCTGCAGGTCCTCGCTCACAACGCCGTGGGCTCGAGCGGGTTCTCGAACCAGGTCACGCTGGTGGTGCCGTAGCTCGCCGGGCATGACGCGCGCGACGTTCTTCCGGCTGCATTCCTGGCTCGGCATCGCCACCGGCGCGCTCATGCTGGTGATCGCCTGGAGCGGATCGCTCGTCGTCTTCAACGACGAGATCGAGTGGCTGCTCAACGCCGATGCACGCGCCAATCCGGCCCAGGGCGTGCGTCCGCTCGACGAGGTGGCCGCGGCGATCCGCGCCCGTTATCCCGAGCGCCGCTTCGCGATCCATCCCCAGATCGGCCGCCACTGGGCCCACGTCGCCTACGTGTACGAGGGGCGGAGTCAGCGTTACCTGCAGATCGACCCCGCCACCGCCGCGATTCGCCGCGACGACGTGATGGACGGCTACACCTTCAACGTCGCCTACTTCCTGCGCCAACTGCACGTGCGCCTGCTGATGGGCTTCTGGGGCCGGGTGTTCGTCGGCGTGTTCGGCGTGACGCTGGTGCTGTCGGTGCTCACCAGCTTGGTGATCTACCGCGAGTGGCTGCGCTCGCTGCTGCGGGTGCGCCGCGGCCACGGCCGCCGCATCTTCCACATGGACGTGCACAAGGCCGTCGGGTTGTGGACGCTGGCCTTCAACCTGATCTTCGGCGTGACCGGTGCGGCGCTGGGGCTGGAGAACCTCTACTACCGCATCTGGCCGGCGGCGCCGCGGTCGCCGGCGGTGTTCGCCTCGGCCCCGCCGCTCGGCGCCCCGCTCACCGTGGACGGCGCGCTGGCGCGGGTGGCGGCGCGCGACCCGCGCTTCCGCCCGACCGCGATCGAGGTGCCCATCGAGGGCCCGTTCGTCGTCCGCGGCGATCACCCGAGCGTGTTCATCGCCGAGGGCGCCAGCGAGTACCAGGTGCACGCCGGCACGGGCGTGGTCCACCGCGTGATCGACGCGCGGCGCGCGCCGTGGGGCGAGTACCTGTACAACCTGCTCGACCCGCTGCACTTCGGCTACTTCGGCGAACGGCTCGGGTTCGTCGCCGGGTACGCCGTCGAGATCGTCTGGTGCCTCGCCGGGCTGGCGCCGGGCGTGCTGGCGATCACTGGCGGGGTGATGTGGCTCGTGCGGCAGCGCCGGCGGCGCGGCCGGCCCGCGGCGCCAATCGCCGACGAATTCGCCTGAGCGTCAGCGGCTCGGCGGTTGGCGGGTCGCCGGCTTCTTGTCGCCGCCGCCGAACAGGCGCCGGATGCCGCGGCCGACGCTGCGCACGCCGCGGGTCACCGCGTTGCCGCCCGAGTCGTCCCTGGTCGTGAGCGCCTTGGCCACGGTGGCGCCGCGCGCCCCGCCGATCGCCTGGCCGAGCTGCGCCGCGACGTCGGCGGTGATCTGCTCGGGCGTCAGCACCTGGCCTTCGACCACCGTCGCGTGGTCGAAGCTGGCGGCGCCACGCACCAGCGGCGGGGCGTCGTGCAGTGCCGACGCCGTGACCGCGGTCTGCAATCGCTCGGCGACCCGGCCTCCCGCCGGCACGACTGGCGGCGCGGAGGGGCCGGGCTCCGCTGGCGGCAGCACTTGTGGCTGGGGTGTCCCCAGCGGTCCCATACAGTCCTCGGC
>CAYUAX010000161.1:0-11777 GCA_964442845.1 uncultured Bifidobacteriaceae bacterium
GCAACCTGTTCCAGGTCAACGTCGAGGAAGGCCGCCACCTGTGGGCGATGGTCTATCTGCTGCACTCCTACTTCGGCCGCGACGGCCGCGAGGAGGCCGAGGCGCTGCTCGAACGGCGCAGCGGCAACACCGACACGCCGCGCATGCTCGAAGCCTTCAACGAGCCGATCGACACCTGGCTCGACTTCTTCGCCTTCACGATGTTCACCGACCGCGACGGCAAGTCGCAGCTGCTGTCGCTGTCGGAGAGTTCGCTCGACCCGCTGGCCCGCACCACCCGGTTCATGCTGACCGAGGAGGCGCATCACATGTTCGTCGGCGAGAGCGGCGTGTCGCGCATCCTCGAGCGCACCTGCCAGCTGCTGCGCCAGAGCGGCTTCTCGGGCGACGTCCGCAAGGCCGGCGGCATCGACCTGCCGTTGATCCAGAAGTTCGTCAACTTCTGGTTCAGCCAGAGCCTCGATCTGCACGGCAGCGAGGTGTCGAGCAACGCCGCCAGCTACTTCGCCAACGGCCTCAAAGGCCGCGCCGAAGAGGACAAGTGCGACGACGACCACATCCTGGCCGGCAACATGTACGTGCTCGACCTGATGGACGACAGCGGCCTCATCATTCGCGAGGAGGTGCCGATGCGCAACGCCCTGAACGAGGTGCTGCGCGACTGGTACGTCGGCGACTGCCAGGCCGGCGTCGATCGCTGGAACAAGCGCGTGCTCGAAGCCCACGGCATGTCGGAACGCATCGCCCTGCCGTCGCGCAAGTTCAACCGCAAGGTCGGCGTCTACGCCGGCAAACACTTCGATCCCTACGGCCAGGCCCTGACCGCCGAGGAGTGGGAGCGGAAGAAGTACGACTGGCTGCCGTCGCCCGAGGACAAGGCCTACCTGCACAGCATCCAGGTCGATCCGGTCTACAAGGCGGGGCAGTTCGCCAACTACATCGCGCCGCCGGCCCGCGGCATCAACCGGATGCCGATCGATTTCGAGTACGTCCGCACGGAGGCCTGACGTGGCCCGCATCGAGGTCGTGATCGCCGACGGAGTTGCGGTGCTCGAGCTGAACGAGCCGCCGGCCAACACCTATTCGTACGCGATGATGCGCGAGCTCGACGAGGCGGTCCTGGCGGCGCGGATGGACCCGGCTGTCCACGTGCTGGTGCTGATCGGTGCCGGGGAGCGGTTCTTCTGCGCCGGCGCCGACATCGGCATGCTCAAGGACGCCGATCCGACGTTCAAGTACTACTTCTGCCTGCACGCCAACGAGACGCTGACGCGGCTCGAGCAGACGCCGAAGCTGGTGATCGCAGCCTTGAACGGCCACGCTGTGGGCGGCGGGTTCGAAGTGGCGATGGCCGCCGACCTGCGCATCGCCCGCAAGGGCGCCGGCAAGATCGGCCTGCCCGAAGTGGCGCTCGGCGTGCTGCCCGGCACCGGCGGCACGCAGCGCCTCGCCCGGCTGGTCGGCAAAGCCAAGGCGATGGAGCTGATGGTGACCGGCGCGCTGCTCACGATGGAGGAGGGCCACGCCGCCGGCCTGGTCCATCAGGTGTGGGGCGAGGACGTGCTGGCCGGCCGCTCCTTCCGCGACACGGTCGTCGATTACGCCCGCACCTTCACCCCGCCGCATCGGGCCAGCCGCGCCGTCGGCCACATCAAGCGGGCCGTCCAGTCGGGTCCCGAGGCGTCGTTCGCCGAAGGCCTGGCCCTCGAACGCGAGCTGCAGCAGCGGCTGTTCGAGAGCGACGACGCCGCCGAGGGCCTGGCCGCCAACCTCGAGAAGCGGCCGCCCCGGTTCAGCGGCCGCTGACCGCGCGACCTACACTACGTGAGATGACCACACCGCTTCGCCCACTGGCCGTGCTCGGCGCCGGCACAATGGGCCACGGCATCGCCCACGCGGCCATGGCCGCCGGGTACCCCACCCGCCTCTACGACGTCTCGAAGGCGCAGCTGGTCAAGGGCGCCGCGGCGATCGACGCCATCGTCGCCAAGGGCGTGGACCTGGGGAAGGTGGCGACGGCGGAGGCCGCCGCGGTGCGCGCCCGACTCACGATGACGTCGTCGATCGCCGAGGCGGTCCACGATGTCGGCCTGGTGATCGAAGCGGCACCCGAGAAGATGGACCTCAAACTCGCGCTGCTCGCCGAGGTCGAAGCCGCCGCGCCGGCGGCAGCCGTCATCGCCTCGAACACCTCGGCGCTCAGCCTGACCGAGATGGCGGCGGTGCTCGATCGGCCGGCGCGCCTCGGCGGCATGCACTTCTTCAACCCGGTCCACAAGATGAAGCTGGTCGAGGTCGTCCGCGCACTGGAGACCAGCGACGAGACGGTGGCGGCGATGCAGCAGGTGGCGGCGGCGATGGGCAAGGAGACGGTGCTGATCCGCGAGTCGCCCGGCTTCATCACCAGCCGCATCAACGCGATGATCGGCAACGAGGCGTTCTACATGCTGCAGGAAGGCGTCGCCTCGGCCCGCGACATCGACCAGGCGTTGAAGCTCGGCCTCAACCACCCGATGGGGCCATTCGAGCTGGTCGACCTCGTCGGCCTCGACACGCGCCTGAGCATCCTGCAGCATCTGCACCGGACCCTCGGCGAGAAGTTCCGCCCGTGCCCGCTGCTCGAACAGCACGTCAAGGCCGGGCGGCTCGGCCGCAAGGCCGGACGGGGCGTCTACGACTACTGAATGACGATCGTGCCGAGGAGCCCGGTGTTGCCGGGTTCGTTGTGGTCGTGGAAGCCGCAGCGCCGCGCCTCGTTGAAGTTGCCCGAGGTGCGTGACTGCCCGGGGGAGAGGAAGCCCACCTGGTTCATGGCCTGGCAGTCCTCGTGGCTCGGGTGCGGATCCGAGGACATGTCGTGGGGCCGGTTGTGGTTGTTGACGAAGGTCACCCGGCCACCGACCGTGATGGTCACCGTCGACGGCGACACCCGACCGTCGGCGCCGATGGTGATGGTGGCACTGGACGTGGCACCGCCGCCGCCCCCGCCGGCGTTGCCGCCGCCGCCCCCGCTGGGCGCCGTCGGACCGTCGCTCCCGCCCCCACCGCCGCAGCCCGCCGCCGTCACCGCCATCGCCGCCGTCACCACCCACGCCAGTCGTCGCATCGCTCCGCTCCTCGACGTCTTGGACCGTCCGGACCGGCGCCAGGTCACAGCGCCTGCCCTGCCGCGTCCTGTCAGTAGAACTTCCGCGTCAGATTGAAGCCGATGAACCAGTCGTCGAACCCACCGCGGGCCATCTGGGCGAAGGTGGTCCCGAAGCCGTTGCCGACGTTGATCTGGAAGCTGTGGCCGCCGATTCGCTTTTCTACCGCGAACGCGAGCAGCGAGTCGCCGGGGTCGTAGCCGGCGAACCGCGGCGTCACCTCGACGACGCCGTACAGCGTGCCGGTGAGGCGCAGGCGGGCGCCGAGCCCCACCATGAACGTGCTGTTGTCGTCGACGACTTCGTCGGGGAGCGGGTTGGTGTTGTTGACCCAGATCGGTTCGGCGTAGAACGCCGCCCGGTCGGAGATCTCGTGCGAGACGACCACGCCGAGCGCCGGCGAGTAGCTGTCCTTGAGGTTGTTGGTGCCTTCGATGGTCGCGACGGCGTCGATCGACAACGGGAAGTCGTCGTCCTGGCCCACGACCTGCCGCTGCAGCAGGAACTGGATGGTGCGGTCGCTGGTGCGGTGCACCGCCAGCTGCGTAGCGCGGAACAGACCGTAGCGGTACTCGAAGCCGATCTGCGCGCCGCTGTCGAAGCCGAAGAAGTCCTCGGCGAGGTCGCCCAGATCACCCTGGCCGAGCGGTCGGGCGAAGCGATGAGTGATGCGGAAGGCGCCCTTGCGCGCCGGCAGGCGCAGCGTCGTGGGCAGGCCGACCAGCGTGAAGTCGGGCTGGGCGCGATTCACCTCGAGGTCGGGATCGTCGTCCTGGTCGGCGTCGGCCGCGGCGGCCGTGCCTGGCGCGGGTGGCGCGGACGTGGCCGCGGCTGGCGGGCGAGCCGCCGCCGGATCGTCGGCGGCGGCCGCGGCCGGGACGGCGGCGGCGCTCAGCGCCAGCGCGACGATGAGGCGCAAAGTGATGGACGTCACGGGTGTACTCCTTGGAGTCGGCTAGTTGTTCGCCGCGCCTTCGTCGATCCAGCGGCGGAGGATGGTCATCTGGCCGGGCGTGAGGAACGGCCCGGTGGTGCGCGGCATGCGCAGACCGGTGATCGAGGGCGCGCCTTCGAGTTTCTTCACGAGATAGCTGTTCTCGGCGTCGCCGGGAATCACCAGCACCGACCCGGGCTGCAGCCGGCTCTGGCGCCCGACCAGATTCGCGTAGGCGACGTCGGGCGTCAAGATGAGTCCGGTGCCGGCGGCCAGCCCCCCGGCGACGTGGCACTGCGTGCACGCCAGCCGGCCGCTCGAGTCCTGGGCGCTGAAGATCTCGCGCTGGATGCTGGCGAAGGTCGGGGTGAGATTCGGGCTCGGGCCGGCGAGGTCGGCCAGCTTCTCGTCGCACGCCGTCCCGGCGACGGCGAGCAGCAACACGCACAGCAACGGCAGACGGCGACCCAGGCGCATGCGGACGGCCCTTTCGTGGACGACGACGACGGACCGCGCCTCAGGCGGCGGCCTCGTCTGTCGTCGGACGTGTGGGGAACGGCGGCGCGGACGCCGCCGTCGGGGGTGGCGCGTATGCCGTGGCGGGGTCCTTCCCCACGCCGGCGTTCGCCGGCGTTTCAGGGAGGAGCGCCATCCCCGCCACGGCAACAGCTGCGATCGGTCCTTCGACTCGCATCGACTCGACGGCGCCGGGATCGCCCGGCGCCTGTGACATCACGTTGCAAGTGGGGTGCCGCAGGTGCGATGGGCCGGCCGCCGGAGTTTCCGGCGCAAAACATCGCGGCCGGTGCCGGCGATTCGAGAAGATGGATTACGGGCGGCGTAACCGGTTACTGCCGGCGTAAACCCGCGCCGCTAATCAATCCGATGCTTCGCCAGGTAGTGGCTCAGCGCGCGCTGGCTGAGGCCCATCAACTCGGCGGCGTCCTTCTTCACGCCGCGCGCCTGCTCGAGCGCGTGACGAATGGTCTCGCGCTCGACCCACTCGACGTTCTGGTGCAGCCGCAGCGACGGCAGCCCCGCCGTCGGCGCGGCGGTCGCGCCCATCAGCCACACCGACTCGGGCGTCAGCCGCGGGCCCGGCGTGAGCACCACGGCGCGCTCGATGGTGTTCTCGAGCTCGCGGACGTTGCCCGGCCAGTGGTAGCGCTTCAGCTCGATCATCGCCGCGTCGTCCACGCCGGTGATGCGCTTGCCGAGCCGCTGTGAGAACTTCTGCACGAAGTGATCGACCAGCGCCGGCAGGTCGTCGAGGCGCTGGCGCAGCGGCGGCAGGTCGATCGGGATGACGTGCAGCCGGTAGTAGAGGTCCTCCTGGAACCGACCCTCCGCGACCAGCGTCCGCAGGTCGCGGTTGGTGGCAGCGATCACGCGGACGTCCACCTTCTCGGTGCGCTCGGAGCCGAGCGGCTCGAACTCGCGTTCCTGCAGCACGCGCAGCAGCTTCGATTGCACCGTCGCGCCCAGGGTGGCGATCTCGTCGAGGAAGATCGTGCCGCCGTCGGCCAGCGAGAAGCGGCCCTTCTTGGCCGAGGACGCCCCGGTGAAGGCGCCGCGGACGTGGCCGAACAGCTCCGACTCGATCAGCGTCTCGGGGATGGCCGCGCAGTTCACCTTGATGAGCGGCAGATGACGCTGCTGGCTGCGGTCGTGGATGGCGCGCGCCACCAGCTCCTTGCCGGTGCCGGTCTCGCCGGTGAGCAGCACCGTGCTGCGCGACTGCGCCACCAGTTCGATGCGCCGCGAGATCTCGACCATCGCCTTCGAGCGCCCGACGATGCCGTAGTAGTCGAACTCGGCGTCGCGTTCGCTGCGCAGATAGGTCAACTCGGTGCGGGCGCGCTGGGCGGCCAGGGCGCGCCGGGCCGTGAGCAGCAGCTCGTCGACCTCGAACGGTTTCTGCAGGTAGTCGTGCGCGCCCAGCTTCATCGCCTCGACGGCGCTCTCGACGCTGCCGTGCGCGGTCATCATCACCACCGCCGGACGCTCGGCTTCCGGCGTGGTGGCGACCAGCTCCTTGACGACGTCCATGCCGGAGCGGTCGGGCATCCGGTAGTCGATGATCAGCAGGTCGAACGACTGCTCGGCGAGCAGCCGCTGGCCGTCGACCGCCCGCGAGGTCGTGGTCACCTGGTGGCCGTCCTCGCGCAGGGCCCGGCCCAGCGTCTTCACGATCTTCTCCTCGTCGTCGACGAGCAGCACCGGTCCGGTCTGCGTCATCATCGTCGGTCGCGGGCCGCCGCCGCGGCCGGCAGCGTCACGCGCATCTCGGTGCCGGCACCCACGGTGCTCGCCACCGTGATCGTGCCGCCGAGGCCCTCGACCACGTTCTTGGCGATCGCCAGGCCGAGGCCGCTGCCGGTGCGGCGCGTCGTGAAGTATGGATCGAAGACCCGGCCGAGGTCGTCGGCGGGAATGCCGACGCCGCGATCGCGCACCACGAGGGCGACGCCGCCGCCGGCCTGCGCCTCGCTGGCCAGCACCACGCCAATCCCCTCGGCCGGCGCCGCGTCGGCGACGGCGGCGCGGGCGTTGGTCAGCAGGTTGACGAGCACGGTGCGCACCCGCTCGGCGTCGGTGACGATCGGCGCACAGGCCGGATCGAGGACCAGCGTCACCTCGGGCGAGGCGGCGGCGGCGATGACCGCGTCGCGCGCCGAGCGGCACACCTCGTTGGGATCGGCGGCGGCCAGATCGAAGCGGATCGGCCGGGCGAAGTCCAGCACTTCGTTGACGACGCGGTTCAGCCGATCGACCTCGCCGTTGATGTCGTGGGCGGCGTCGCGGCGGTCGTCGGCGTTGCCCTCGGCGCGCAGCAGCGGCCGCAGGGCGCCCTTGATGATCATCAGGGGGTTGCGGATCTCGTGGGCGATCACCGTGGAGAGCCGGCCCAGCGCCGACAGCCGCTCGCGCTGGGCGGCGTCGCGCTGCGAAGCGGCGAGCGACTCGGTGAGGGCGTTGAAGGTCGCCGCCATCACCGTCGCGTCTTCGTCGTTCCAGGCGCTGGCGGGCAGGGCCACCTTGCGCGTCAGGTCGCCGGTCGCGGCGACGTCGCGCATGTGCGCGGTGATGGTCGCCAGCGGCTTGGTCACGGTGCGGGCGATGGCGTAGCTCAGCACGGCGGCGAGGGCGACGGTGGCCAGGGCGATGCCGGCGAGCGCGGTGCGGATGGCGTCGAGCGTCTGCATCCGGGCGGTCCGCGACCGCAGCACGACGGTGCGCGGCGGCTCGCCGGCCGGCCCGCCGGCGGCGCCGGCCAGCGGCCGCACCAGCACCGAGTAGTCGTCGCCGGCGAGGGCGACCGCGGGGACGTGCTGGTCGGCATGAAGCCACGGCGCCATCGCCGGTCCGATGTCGCCGGGGAACGACGACGCGCGCACCGTGCCGTTGTAGGCGAAGGCGACGTCGGCGCCGGTGAGCGCCTTCAGCGCCGAAGCCCGCTCGGCGTCGAGCAGGTAGCCCATCGTCAGCGTGCCGAGCAGTTCCGGCCGCTCCAGGTCGATCGTCACCGGCACGGTCACCAGCTGCAGCACGCCGCTCGGGTGCGGCCAGAACGCCGTGGCCGGCCGGTCGCCGACGGCGGCGCGCGGTCCCGGCGGGTCGGGCAGGCTGGCCGGCCGCGCCGGCGCCGTCACCGCGGCCAGCCGTGCGCCGGCACGGTCGGCGACCACTACTACGTCGGCACCGGCCTGCATCAGGTAGTCGCGCGCGATCGGCTCGATGGTCGGACCGTCGCGGGTCTCGACGGCGGCCTTGAACTTAGGCAGGTCGGCGATCAGCGTCGCCGTACGCGCGAAGCTCTCGAACAGCGACGCGCTCTGCTGATCGACCAGTCCGGCGGCCTCGACCAGGTCGCGCTGCAGCTCGGCCTCGGCCTCGGCAGTGAGGCGCACGCTGACGAAATACACGGCGGCGCCGATCGACGCCGTGGCGAGCAGCGTGCTGGCGACGAAGATCCGCGTCCGCAGCGACGCGAAGCCGGGGATCACGGCACCTCCAGGTCGAGGTCGACGACGGCGCCGGCGGCGACGGTGACGCTGCGCTGCACGCGGGCTTCGCCCTCGTACCAGCCGACGACGGTGTAGGTGCCGGCCGGCACCTGATCGAGCCGGTAGCGGCCGTCGATGTCGGTGACGCGGAAGTACCGATGGTTGAAGACGACGACGAACGCGCTCATGTGCGAGTGGATGTCGCAGAACACGCGTACCACGCCGGGCCGGTCGAACCGCACCGCCTTCGACCGGCCGCTGGCGTAGCGGCCGAGATCGAATCGACGCGCCCGCGACAGCGAGAACACGTTGTGATACGTGCGGTCGCTGTTGGGGAAGTCGACGACCGTGCCGGTCGTGACCGCCAGCAGCCGCGGCACGAAGGTCTCGTTCCGCTGATCCATCACCGCCCGGCCCGGCTCCGGTTCGTCGAAGGCGCCGCGCGGCGCGGTGTCGAGGTAGACGAGGCCGCGGCGCACGTCGGCGCTGCCGCGGCCAGATCGGCCGCCGTGGTCGCCGACGCCGGGGCGCGGCTGCGGCGGCGTGACCAGCCGGCGGATGTCGAGCCGTCCGCGGATGGCGCCCGTCGCCGCCGCCTGATCGCGCCGGGCGGTCAACGGGGTGACGGCGGCGACCAGCGCGGCGACCGCGACGGCCACGGCCCAGCCGGTGCGGGCGCGCCGCGGACTCAGAACCACACCGCCACCTGGCCGGCGACGAGCGTGTCGTGGCGCACCCGCCCGCCTTGCGGCCGCCAGTTGCGCTGCCAGGCCGCCTTCACCCGCACGTGGCGATGGACGGCGACGACCGCTCCGGACTCGACGCGTGTCACCGCCGCCTCCCAGGGAACCGGACCGGCCGTGGTGTCGATGTCGCCGAAGCCGAGGCGCTCGACCCGGGTCGTCACGTCGAGCCCGGGCCACAGGCGGACGCGGCCCTCACCCCAGGCCGCCGTGGCCGTGAGGTCCGGCGCCAGCCGCGGGTCGGTCGCCGCCGGCAGCGCCCACGCCGCGCGCACGACTTCACCGCGCAGTTCCCAGCGGCCGGCCGACAGGGTGAGATCGGCGGCGGCGGCGCGCTGCGTGAAGCGCTCGACGGACTGGCCCGGCGGAACCACGCCATCGAGCGCGTCGGAGAGGAACGCGCCGCGGGCGCCCGACGCGCCGAGCGCCACGGCCGGGTGCGGCCGCACGACCAGTCGTGTGGTCACGGCGCGGCCGCCGTTGTCGTCGCCGACGCGCGGGCTGGACAGCGAGCCGGCGGTGATGGCGCCGATCCACTCGACCATGCCGGCCTTCACGCGGCCCTGGATGCCGGTGTCCCAATGCTCGGCGTCGATGAGCGGCAGGCCGCGGGCCGGGGCGGTGTTGCCAACCGGGAAGTTCGACAGCCAGCCGCGGCCGCGCATCTGCACGAGGTCGCCGGTGGTGCGCGGCAGAGCGTCGCGGCGCAGCGACGTGAGGTAGCCGTAGGCGAGCGGCCGGCTCACGAGCGGGTTGTCGGCGCCGTAGCCGGCGGCGCCGAACAGGCCGAACGTCGGCGGCACGCGGCCGACCTGCAGGTCGATGTCGCGCGCCGGCCACGGGCGCACCCGCAGGTACAGCGCCGTGATCTGCGCATGCGAGAGCCCGTCGGTACGCGCCTGGCCGAGCAGTTCGAGGCGCCGGCTCACCCTGAGCGACGTGTTGAGCACGAGCCGCGTGTTGCGCAGTGGACTGTAATCGTAGGTGGCGTAGTTGAAGAACCCGGGGTCGTGCGAGCCCAGCGTGGCCGTCACCTCGCCGCTCACGGCCAGCCGTGGCGCGGCGGACG
Source organism: uncultured Bifidobacteriaceae bacterium (assembly GCA_964442845.1). Classification (GTDB taxonomy): domain Bacteria; phylum Acidobacteriota; class Vicinamibacteria; order Vicinamibacterales; family UBA2999; genus CAWAYR01. Next base: position 9,900 of record CAYUAX010000161.1, read on the forward strand.
CCGGCGTGTCGGCGGTCTGCGCGGCGACCGGCGCCACCGATGCGAGCAGCAGGACGAGGACGTGCGTGCGCACGGAAGGGCGAACCTGGCGCGGGTCGCGGCGCCATTATAATGCGCGGCCATGCGCCGCCCCGGAGTCGAGCGCGGCGCGCCGGGCCGGTGGCGTCTGTTCGCCGCCGGCGGCGCCCTGCTGTCGGCCGTCGCCGTCCTGGCCGGCGCCGCGGCCACCGATCGCCTGCAGCGGACACTGCCCCTGGCGCCCGGCGCCGTCCTCGAGATCGACGCCACGATCGCCGACCTCCGTCTTCTCGGTCGTGCCCGGACCGACGTGGCCATCGAGATCGTGCGCTCGGCGCCGGAGCGCGCCGACCTCGACCGCTTCCCGGTGACCATCGACGCCGACGCGGCGCGGGTCCGCATCGCGGTCCGTCAAGCCGGCAGCGACGCGCAGCTCGAGACGGCGATGACCATCGAAGTGCCGGCCGACGCCCGCATCGCCGCCGTGCGTCTCGGCGAGGGCCGGCTCCGCATCGCCGACTTCGCCGGTACGCTCACCGCCGACGTCAGGCGCGGGCCGATCGAGGCGGACCGTGTCGGCGGCGTGCTGCGCCTCGAGACCGGCATCGGCGCCATCGAGCTCCGCCAGGCCCGGCTCGACCCGGCCGGGCTCATCCGCGCCCGCACGTTCAACGGCGACCTGCGGCTGGCGTTCGCCGTGGCGCCGGCCGACGCCCGCATCATGGCGCTGGCCCTCAACGGCACCGTGCGTTCCGAGATTCCCCTGACGCTGAAGACGGCCTGGGGACCGCGATGGGGCGAGACCACGCTCGGCCGCGGCGAGCCGGTGGTGTCGCTCGACGTGGTCACCGGCGACATTCGCATCGAGGCGCCGGCGGCGCGCCGGCCGTGACGGCCACGCCGCTCAGCGGCGAGTCAGCTTGCGCTGCGCGTCCTGGTAGCGCTTCGACGACGGCGGCACCTGCGCGTAGGCGGCGCGGGCGCGCTCGTCGTCGCGCAGCCGGCGTTCGTAGAGTTCGCCGAGCAGCCACCAAGCGTCGTGCGGGTTGGCCGGATAGCGGGTCGCCAGGTCGGTGTAGGCGTGCGCCGCCAGGTTCCACTGATCCAGGTCGGCCCACTGCTGGCCGAGGCGGTAGAGGGCCAACATGCCGTGCGGCGAATCGGGGAACTGATCGGCGAGCAGCCGCAGCGTGGCGAGCTGCGCCGGCACCTCGCGGCCCAGCGACTGGTCACGTTCGCGGATGCGGCGGCGCTCCTCGATGCCGGCCTTGGCTTGCAGCGCGCGCAGCGCTGTCGGCGAGCCGGGGGCGGCGGCGGCGGCGCGGCCGTAGAGGACGCGGGCGGCGTCCTCGCGATTCGGCTGGCGCGACTTCAACGTGAGATCGGCGAGCGTGGCCTGGCTCTCGGCGAGGCGGCCATCGCTGCCGAAGCGGTTGGCGAACTCCAGGTGCGCGGCCATCGCGTCGTCGACGCGGCCGAGGCGGGTGAGGGTCTGCGCCGCGAGATACGAAGCGTCGGCGGCCACCGGCGACGACGCGTAGTCGCTGACGATCGCCCGCAGGTCGGCGATGCCCTGATCGACCAGGTTGCTGTTCAACTTCTCGCGCGCGACCTCGAGCCGCGTCGCCGCTTCGCGGCTGGCGTCGGCGGCCACCGGCGGGGCGCCCGGCGCCGTGCCGGCGGCGGCCTTCGCCGCTGGTCCCTTGGCCGCCGGCACCCCAGGCACGGCGGTCGCACTGGTCGCGGCTTTTGGAGGTGTGGTCGTTCCGGTCGCGACGGCCGGCGTGGCCGCGGGCTCGGCCGCGGCCGGTGCGGTGGCGTCGGCGGGCGTCGCGGCGGCGTCGGCGGCGGCCGGTGGGG
>CAYUAX010000162.1:0-8054 GCA_964442845.1 uncultured Bifidobacteriaceae bacterium
CTCGATCGCCTGACGATGATGCTGCTCATCGGCCGTATTTCAGCAGCCTGCTAGGGTTCGCCGCTCCCGCTCCACCACAACGCCACACCCGAGGCGTCGTGGACCATCACGTAACCGGCGTCGTGTACCTTCAGGTACGCGCCCGAGCCGTATGTATCGGATGCCCACACCGGCGTGCCCGACGCGTCGTAGATCACGAAGTTGCCGTCGGTCTGCATCTCGGCACGGCCCGCGCCCGAGCCCCACGTGGCGGTGTCCCACAGGACGCCGCCGTTCGCGCCGTAGAGCACCAGGTTGCCGTCGGACTGATAGCGCAAGGCCACCGATCCGTTGGCCGAGACGATCTGCTGGTCGGGATAGAGTCGCTGGCCGCCGCTGAGGACGCCGGCCCCGCTGCCGCCGCCTCCGCCGCCGGGCGGAGAAGGGGCCGCGCCGCGCGCCTTGACGTCCATTACGCCGGTGAGCACCGACGCGATGACGCCGTCGCTCTTCCGCGTTTCCTCCTTGTGCGCCGGGCCGTTGACGGCGAAGTTCATGCCGCCGGGATACTGCTGGTTGACCACCGAGACGATGCCGTCGTGCGGGATGCTGCAGCTGCGGTCGCCGGTGACGGCGTAGCACCACTGCGGGTCCATGTCGCGGACCATGCTGGCCAGCGAGCGCAGCCGCATGGCGAAGCTCCGCGCCAGCAGGTGCGTCGGGCCGTAGCGGGTGTCGAGCCAGGCGGCGGCGTATTCGAGGACCGGCGGGCTGACCGTGAGGATTCTCCAGGCATCCTCGCGAACGGCCGGCGCCAGGCCGACGGCCATACCCGCCCTCCAGTAGTCGGTGGCGGTGAAGACGAGGCCGACGCGCCGGCGCACCGCGCTCGCCTCGCGCGCGAGGTTCGCGCCGCTGTTGAGGCTGTCCAGGAAGCTCGACCCGGGCACCACTTGCGGCGCCAGAGGCACGTAGCCGGCCACGGCCACCGAGGCCGTCACCGCGCCGAGTGTGTTCCACGACAGCCACTGGACGTTCGACAGGTACACCTGCAGTCCGGCGGCGACCAGCCACGCGAAGTCCGGGGACGACGAGGCCGTGCCGAAGGCCAGTCCGGCGACGTTGTAGACCAGGGAGTTGAAGTTGACGAGGTCGAGCGCCCGTGCCGACAACTGCAGACCGGTGTGGGCGGTGCCCAGTGTCACGATGCCGCCCAGCGGGCGCGACCGGCTCCACTGGCGCGACACGATGCCGCCGTTGCTGTGGCCCACGGTGATGGTCGATGCGGGCAGGCCGCCCTTGGCGGCGTTGAGTGCGGCGGTCTGTTGCTCGAAGACCGCGGTGGACGGCAGGTCGACCAGATGGGGCGCGATCTGCAGGGTGGCGGCGAGACGGCTGGCCGCGTCGCGCCACGTCTCGGAACTGGCGAAGCCGCCGTGGACGAACACCACCGGGACGTCCTGCGCCCTGGCCGTGACGGCCCCGGCCAGCACGAGAACGGCGACCAGCGCGAGCCGGGCGATCATCGCGCACCTCCGGCGATCTGAATCGCGCTCAGCGTGGTGACCGACACCACGCGGGCGCCGGAGCCGTCGGGCACGGCCGACGTCGACTCGGTGCGGCTGCGCACGAGGAGGTCGTCGCCGGCCGGCGTGTACTCGAAGCGATGCTGCTCGACGAGGATGCCGTCCTCGACCCGGTTCAGCTCGACAGGCAGTCCGGTTCCGGGCGCCACGAGCATCTCTTCCACCGTGCGCCCGCGCCGCTCCAGATAGCGCGCCAGGGCGCGCACGGTGCCGGCAGCGCGGCCGTACCGCTGCGCCAGCGCCGCGAGCCGTCGTCCGCGATCGCTCGTGCGTACCACCAGGCTGTCGTCATCCCCCGCGGCCAGCGGCAGGCGCGCGGCCGCCGCGGGCCCGCTCAACGCCTCGCCAGATGCGCCGCGCACGCGCCACCCGCCATCGGCGGCGGTGTCCACGGTGATGCCGGCGAACGGATCGGCCAGCGGTCCGCGCGCCGGGCTGGAGCGCGTCGCCAGCATCGTCAGGCGCATTGCGCCGTCCGCGTCCCGATCGAGCCGATAGCGCGCGGTCGGCAGATCGCGAAGCCGCGCCCCCTTGGCGTCGATCATCGTGTGGGTGACGGTGACTTCGGCGCTGAACCCGGCGGCTGGTTCGGCCCACTCGGGTGCCGCGGCCGCCGCCGCGGTGCCGGCCGAGAGCGCGGCCGCGACCACGACCGTCGCGCCGCCCCATCCTGATCTGTTGCTCTTCATCGCGTGCCTCGTTTCCTGACCTCTGGTGTCGATGCCTCCCTGTCCGCCGGCAGGATGCCGGTCGCGTGTGAGACGTGCCGCGGACGCGCACATCGACAGCAAGGCGCGGGCCAGCAGGCGCGCGCGGCGCCTGGCGCGAATGTCGTAGCGTTCGAGCGCCAGGTCGCGGCGTCGCGGGGCGGCAGGCGAAGCCGCTACCCGCGGAGGGCCCGGCAGTGGGGCACTCGGTGCCCAGCGGGGTAGTCCCTACACTTGCGTGGCGGCCGGGAGGTAGAATCAGGGGTTGGGTTTCGGCCCGATCTCCACACCATCTCCATGCCGCACAACTGGATCGCGGTGCGTGGCGCCCGCGTACACAACCTGAAGGACGTCGACGTCGATCTGCCGCGCGACCAGCTGGTGGTCGTGACCGGCCTGTCGGGGTCGGGCAAGTCGTCGCTGGCGTTCGACACCCTCTACGCCGAGGGGCAGCGCCGCTACGTCGAGTCGCTGTCGGCGTACGCGCGGCAGTTCCTCGAGCAGATGGAGAAGCCGGACGTCGATCTCATCGACGGCCTGTCGCCGGCGATCTCGATCGAGCAGAAGACCACCGGCTCCAACCCGCGCTCGACGGTCGGGACGGTCACCGAGATCTACGACTACCTGCGGCTGTTCTTCGCCAACGTCGGTGTGCCGCACTGCCCGAACTGCGGCCGCGAGATCGCCAGCCAGTCGCTGGAGCGGATCGTCGACCTGGTGATGACCTACCCGCAGGACAGCCGCATCAACGTGATGGCGCCGATCGTCCGCGGCCGCAAGGGCGAGTTCAAGAAGGAACTGCAGGCCATCGCCGCGCGCGGCTTCACCAAGGCGCGCATCGACGGCCAGTTCAAGAGCCTCGACGACGAGCTGACCTTGAACCGGCGGAAGAACCACGCCATCGACGTGGTGGTCGATCGGCTGATCGTCCGCTCGGGCATCGAGCGCCGGCTCGCCGAGTCGGTGCAGACCGCGCTCGATCTGGCCGACGGGGTGGTGGTGATCAACGCCCTCGACAGCGGCGACCGGTTGTTCTCGCGCAAGCTGGCCTGTGTGGATTGCGGCATCAGCGTGCCCGAGATGTCGCCGCGGGCGTTCTCGTTCAACTCGCCGCACGGCGCGTGCCCGTCGTGTCAGGGGCTGGGCGCGACCTGGGACTTCGACCCCGCCAAGGTGGTGCCCGACGACACCAGGTCGCTGCTCGACGGCGCCGTCGCGCCGTGGGGGCGCGGCGACAAGAAGCTGGTGCGCGCCGCCATCGACGCCATCGCCGCGCACTGGGGCATCGACCCGGCGACGCCGTTCGGCAAGCTGCCGAAGAAGCACCGCGACCTGCTGCTGTACGGACCGACGGCGGCCGGCCGGGCCGCCGAGGCGCCGGCGCCGGTCCGCGGCCGCAAGGCCGCCGGGCGCGTCGAGCCGTACGGCAAGGACTTCGAGGGCGTCATTCCCAACCTGCGGCGCCGCTTCGACGAGGGCGTGTGGACGGTGCAGACCGAACTCGACGTCTACCGGGCGCTGCGCGACTGCAGCGAGTGCCACGGCGCCCGGCTCAAGGCCGAGAGCCGCGCCGTCAAGCTGAAGGGCCGCTCGATCGCCGAGTACGTCGCCCTGCCGGTGAGCGAGGCGCTGGCGGCGTTCGAGGCGATGACCCTGAGCGAGCGCGAGACCGCCATCGCCGGCCGCATCCTCAAGGAGATCCGCGAGCGGCTGCGCTTCCTCGACGACGTCGGCGTCGGCTACCTCACGCTCGGCCGCAGCGCCGCGACGCTGTCGGGCGGGGAAGGGCAGCGCATCCGCCTGGCGACGCAGATCGGCTCGAACCTGACCGGCGTGCTGTACGTGCTCGACGAGCCGTCGATCGGGCTGCACCAGCGCGACAACCGCCGCCTGCTGGCGACGCTGGCGCGGCTGCGCGATCTGGGCAACACGGTGGTGGTGGTGGAACACGACGAAGAGACCATCCGCATGGCCGACTACGTCGTCGACCTGGGCCCCGGGGCCGGCGAGCACGGCGGCCGGGTGATGTTCCAGGGCACGCCCGACGCGCTGGCCGCCGACACCGAATCGCTGACCGGCGCCTATCTGTCGGGCCGCCGGGTCATCGACGCGCCGCGCAGCCGCCGCAAGCCCGGCAAGCACGAGCTGGTCATCAAGGGCGCCCGCGCCAACAACCTGAAGGACATCGACGTGCGGATTCCGCTCGGCCTGTTCGTCGCCGTCACCGGCGTGAGCGGTTCGGGCAAGAGCACGCTGGTCAACGACATCCTCTACCGCACCTTGGCGAAGCAGCTGTACCGGGCCAGTGACGAACCCGGGCCGCACAAGAGCGTCGACGGCATCGCCCTCATCGACAAGGTGATCGAGATCGACCAGTCGCCGATCGGCCGCACGCCGCGCTCGAACCCGGCGACCTACACCGGCCTGTTCTCGTTCATCCGTGACCTGTTCGCGATGGTGCCGGAGGCGAAGGCGCGCGGCTACCGGCCGGGGCGCTTCTCGTTCAACGTCAAGGGCGGCCGCTGCGAGGCGTGCCAGGGCGACGGCGTGATCGCCATCGAGATGCACTTCCTGCCGGACGTGTTCGTCACCTGCGAGCAGTGCAAGGGCCGGCGCTACAACCGCGAGACGCTCGACGTGAAGTACCGCGGCAAGTCGATTGCCGAGGTGCTCGACCTCACGGTGAGCCAGGCGCTGCCGCTGCTCGAGAACTTCCCGCTCATCGCCAACAAGCTGCGCACCCTGGAGAGCGTCGGCCTCGGCTACGTCACGCTGGGCCAATCGGCGACGACGCTGTCGGGCGGCGAGGCGCAGCGCGTGAAGCTGGCCCGCGAGCTGTCGAAGCGGGGCACCGGCCGCACCCTGTACATCCTCGACGAGCCCACCACCGGCCTGCACTTCGAAGACGTGCGCAAGCTGCTCGACGTGCTGAACCGGCTGGTCGACCAGGGCAACACGGTGCTCGTCATCGAGCACAACCTCGACATCATCAAGGCCGCCGACTGGATCGTGGACCTCGGCCCCGAGGGCGGGGAGGGCGGCGGGCGCCTGGTTGCGCAGGGTGCTCCCGAGGCGGTGGCTCGAGCCAAGGCCTCCCATACCGGCCGATTCCTGGCCGAGGCCCTGTCGGCGACGACGCGGTGAACTGTGTCAATCCGACCACAGTTGTGGAGAAACTGCCTGTGGTTGCCGGGCCACACAGGGCCGCGTCATGATCCCGTCGCTTACGTGTAAGTAACTGTCTGGAAAAGCCTTAGTTGAATCGATCGGGCCATTCTCGGGCAGGTACTGGGTTTGCTACTAACGAAAGTCGGACAGCATCGCGTGGACGCTCAGCAGACACTTCGCCGTCAGGTTTCGTGCGCAGGAATCGGCCTGCATTCGGGCACCAAGGTCAGCCTCACCTTGAAGCCCGCGCCCGCCGGCACCGGTATCGTCTTCCGCCGCGTGGATCTGGGCATCGACATCCCGGCCTCGGTGGCCCACGTCAAGAGCCTCCACTACGCCACGGTGCTCGGCCGCGACCACGCCACGGTCGAGACCGTCGAGCACCTGCTGGCCGCGCTGGTCTCGGCTGGCGTCGACAACGTGGTGATCGAGCTCAGCCAGCGTGAAGTGCCGATCATGGACGGCAGCTCGGCGCCCTTCCTGTTCCTGATCCAGGAGGCCGGCATCAAGAAGCTGCCGGCGGCGCGCCGCTACCTCAAGGTGCTGCGGCCGGTCACCGTCGCCCAGGGCGACAAGCACATCGCCATCTACCCCTCCGACCACTTCAAGATCAGCTACACCATCAGCTTCGACCATCCGCTGCTGCGCCACCAGTCGCGCACCACGCGGATCACCGAGCAGAGCTTCGCCGACGACATCGCCGCCGCGCGCACCTTCGGCTTCCTGAAGGAAGTGGAGTGGATGCGCCAGCAGGGTTTGGCGCTCGGCGGGTCGCTCGAGAACGCCATCGTCATCGGCGACACCGGCGTGCTCAACGCGCTGCGCTTCGAAGACGAGTTCGTGCGCCACAAGATTCTCGACGCCGTCGGCGACCTGGCGCTGCTCGGCTACCCCGTGCTCGGGCACGTGGTGGCGCACCGCGCCGGCCACGCCCTGCACACGTCGCTCGCCGCCCAGCTGCTGGCCGATGCCGATGCGTGGACGCTCGTCGATTCGACCGTGCCGGGCCCGATGGTCGCCGAAGGTGTCGCGGCGGCCGTCCGGGCTCACTGATCGTCCGCGAATCAACCTCCATGTCCCACGGCCGCGGGTGCTCCGCGGCCGTTTCTTTTTGGACGCGCCGCGCGACGCCGCCGGGCCGCCGGTGACGCGATGATGAGGTAGCATTCCCGGGCCACCGCGCCCGCATGCACGCCGACCTGCAGGAGGCCCTCGACTTCCACCACGCCGTGCTCGCCGAGGGCAGCCGGGCGCTGGTCGGCTACGACACCGCCAAGGCGGTGGCGAACATCGTCCTGCTGTCGGAGATCCCGACCACTTACGACAAGCGGTCGGAGCGCCAGGTGAACGCCGGGAACCTCCTGCTGCGCGGTGTCCCCGGCGTGGGCAAGACGTTCTTCGGGGTGATCCTCGCGGCGATCAGCGACGCCCGCTTCGCCCGCATCCAGGGCCGCGCCGACCTGCAGCCCACCGAAGTGGTCGGTTTTCAGATGATCAACCCGGCCACCGGCCAGCTGGTGACCGAGTTCGGGCCGATGGCCTCGGCCGAGGTGATCCTGCTCGACGAGATCAACCGCATCCCGTTGAAATCGCAGAGCGCGTTCCTCGAGGGTCTCCAGGACCGCACCATCACCGTGGGCAAGGACACCTACGACCTGCCGGCCTTCAGCTTCGCGATCGCGACGATGAACCCGGTGGAGCTGGGCCAGGGCACGTTCCCGCTCTCCGAGGCCGCCACCGACCGCTTCGCGGCGATGGTGCAGATCGGCTATCTGCCGGCCGCCGAGGAAGAGAAGCTGGTCGATTTCGACTTCAAGCGCATGACGCTGCGGCCGCTGCTGTCGAAGCAGCGCATCATCCAGCTGCGCGCGGTGATCAGCGAGCGCGTGTTCCTCCACAAGGCGCTCGGCCGCTACGTGCAGCGCCTGGTCGGCGCCACCCGGCCCGCCGATCCCGACACCGACTGGCACCAGCGGTCGCCCTCGGCGCTGGTCGAGCGCGGCGTCGACCTCGGGGCCTCGCCGCGCGCGATCATCTGCTGGAGCCGGCTGGCCAAGGCCTGGGCGCTGCTGCAGGGCGGCCGCGACCAGGTCTATCCCGAGGACATCCAGGCGCTGGCGCCGTACGTGCTGGGCCATCGCATCTGGCTGGGGCCGCACGCCGCCGCGCACGGGCTCACCACCGATCAGGTGATCGCCGACGTCGTCGCCGAGGTGCCGATTCCATGACCCACGCGCCGGCGGTCACCGGGCTGCTCGACCTGAACGAGATCGCCAAGATCGAGTTGATCGTGCTGCGTCGGCTGGCCGGCGGCATCACCGGTGATCACCGCAGCCGCGCCGATGGCACCGGCTTCGACTTCGTCGGGCTGCGCGACTGGCAGGCCGGCGACCGCTTCTCGGCGATCGACTGGGCGCAGTCGTCGCTGACCAACTTCTCGCCGTTGATCGTCCGCGAGTTCGATCAGCCGAGTACCGCCACGGTGCTGGCCGTCGCCGACGCGTCGCTGTCCACCCGCTGCGGCGCCGGCGGCACGCCGGTCGCCGCGGTGGTGGCGCGGGCCCTGGCCACGATCGGGTTGTCGGCGACGTTCTTCCAGGACCGCTTCGGCGTG
>CAYUAX010000162.1:8064-11718 GCA_964442845.1 uncultured Bifidobacteriaceae bacterium
ACCTTCGACCGCGGCTTCGCCGCCGTCGCCGGGGTGGCGCCGCGCACCGGCCGCGGCCACGTCGTGCACTGCCTGGAGGCCTACGAGTCGCGGCGCGGCATGAAGCCGGTGGTCGGCGGGCTCGGGGTGAGCGCCGCGGTGGCCGGGAGCCTGCGGACGGCGTCGCTGGTCCCGGTCATCTCCGACTTCCTGTTCGCCGACGCCCTCGACGTGGTCCGCGAACTGGCCCTGGTCAACGCCGCGCACGACGTGTTCCTGGTGCTCGTGGACAACGCGTGGGCGTTTGCGACGCCGGCGCTCTCGGCCGGCTGGATCACCCTGCACGACGCCGAGGGCGGCGCGACGCGCGTGGTATCGCGCCGGACGTGGCGGCGCCTGGCGGCCGAGGCCGCCGACTGGCAGGACCAGGTGGCGCGGGCGGCCCGCGACGCCGAACTCGACGTCGTCGTCCTGGGCGCGGACGAACGGCAGAGCGCCCTGGCCCTGGCGGAGTTCGTCGCCGAGCGGCGGCTGCGGCGGGTGACGCGATGACGCGGCGACCATTCGTTGGGCAGCTCTTTAGCGCTGCGGCGGCCGTCTCGAGAGCCGCGATCGGCGCCGCTCTCGCCGGGATTCTCGCCGTGTCCGCCGAGGCTCAGGCGCCGGCGCCCTCCACGGCGCGTCTCGACGAGACGACGCCCTTCCAATGCTGGTGGCGCAGCGATGCCGGCGCGCTGCGCATCGGCCAGGTCGTGACCGTGACCTTGACCTGCGCCGCCCTCGAACGCGACGACCTCACGGCCGTGCCCGACGAGTCGCGGCTCACGGTGGCGGCGATTCAAATGGCGCCGTTCGAGATCGTCGGCGGCAGCCACCCACCCGACCTGCGCAGCGCCGATCGCCGTGTGTTCGAGTACCGCTACCAGCTGCGCATCATCGACGCCGACGTGATCGGCCGCGACGTCAAGCTGCCGCCGCTGTCGATCCCCTACCGGGTCGAGAGCCGCGTCGGCGCCGGCGCGACGCTGGCCGGCCGCGATCTGGTGCACCTGATGCCGCAGCTGGTCTTCCGCGTCGTCTCGCAGGTGCCGGCCGACGCCACCGACATCCGTGACGCCGGCGACGCCAGCCTGGCCACCGTGGACGCCTTGCGTTTCCGGGCCTCTGCGTTCCGCGTGGCGACGCTGCTGCTCGCGGTGCTGGCGCTGGTGGCCGGGGTCTCCGCGGTGCCGGCGCTCGTCGGGCGCTGGCGCGGCGGATCGGCGCGCGGACCCGCCGGAGTCTCGGACGCCGTGGTGCTGCGTGCGGCGGCTGGTCAGCTCGCCGCTTTGGCCGCGCGGCACCCGACCGGGGATTTCGACGCCGAGGCGATCGCCCAGGCGCACCAGGCCGTCCGCGTCGTCGCGGCCAGCGCGGCCGGGCTCCCGGTCCGTCAGGCCCCGCTGGCCGTCGGCGCGGCCGTGCCGGAAGGGCGTCTTGCAGTGACTGGCGGCTGGCGCCGGCGGCGCGCTGCCGTGACGGCGAGCGCCACCACCGAGACGATCGCCCGTGCCCTCGAGGCGTTGCCGGCCGAGGCGTCCGCCGCCGTCCGCATGCGGCTGGAGTCGTTGCGCGACGCGCTCGTCGTGTTGTCGCGAGCCGAGTACGGCGCCCAGCCGCTCGCCGATACGTCGGCCGTGGCCGAGGCGCTGCAGGCGGCGCGCGCGGCTGCGGTGGCCCTGGCCCGCGAACGCCGCTGGTCGTGGCGCGCGGTGTCACCCGCGACGCCGGCGGCCGAGCGAGACCGCTGATGGACCTGACGCCGCTGCGCGACCTGGCCGCGGCGCTGGCCGCCGACTGGCGGGCGATGGCCGGCGGGGTGTCGTTCGCGTCGCGCGACGTGCCGCTGCTCGCGGCCGCCGCCCTGGCCGGTGTGGCCCTGGTGGTGCTGGCGCTGCGGGTGACCCGCGGCCGTCGCGTCGAGCGCGACGCCGTCACCGTGCCGGCGCTGCTGCCGCGGGTGCGCGGATCGCGGCTGGCCTGGATCCGCCACGCCCCGCTGGTGCTGGCCGGCACCGGGCTGCCGCTGGCGCTGTTGGCGCTGGCCGAGCCGTACACGGCCATGGTCAGCCAGACGGTGGCCTATCCGGGCCGGCGCATCGCGCTGATGATCGACGCCTCCGACAGCATGCAGACGTCGTTCACGGCGGCCACGCTCAACACGCGCGCCGCCACCGAGCCGGCCTTCTTCACCACCGTGGCGGCGGCGCGGCGCTTCGTCGAGTTGCGCCGCACCGGCAAGTACCGCGACCTGATGGCGCTGGTCGAGTTCGGCGACCGCGCCTACGTCATCACGCCGTTCACCAGCGACTACGACAACCTGCTGCTCAGCATCTCCCTCATCGGTGACCCGATCGAGTACTCGATGTTCCCCGACCCCGGCACGGTCATCGCCAGCGCCCTCGAGCAGAGCATCGAGGTCTTCAAGGCGTTCCAGTTCCTCGAGGCGTCGGGCAACCTGATGGTGATCTTCACCGACGGCGAGGACACCACCTCGCTGGTCCACGGCCGCAGCCTCGACGACATCCTGAAGGCGGCGGTGGACAACCACATCCCGCTCTACTTCGTGCGCACCAACTACCAGAAGGGCTTCGGCGAGGGCATCCCCGACGCCCAGTGGCAGGCGGCGGTGGAGAAGACCGGCGGCCGCTACTACGTCGCCCGCGACGAGCAGACGCTGCTCGCCGCCGTCAACGACATCGACCGCGCCGCCGTCGGGGCGATTCAGGTGACGCAGTACGCCAGCCGGCAGCCACGCTTCGCGCTGTGGGCCCTGGGGGCGGCCGGTTGCTGGCTGCTGGCGGCGGCCCTGCGGCTCGGCGTGCCGGTGTTCGCGAGCTTTCCGTGAGGCGACGACGATGACCAGCGTGATGGGACGCGTGGTGGTGGCGATCGGACTGGCGATAGCCGGTCTGTGGTGCTGGCGCGAGGCGGCGCGCGCCGATGCGACGGCCGAGGCGTGGCGCGGCCTCGCGGCGCTCGAAGCCGGTGTCACCGCGCCGCCGGCACCCGCGGCGCTCGGCCGCTGGCTGCCGGCGTCGTGGCGCGGTGACGATCCCGCGGCGCGGCTCCAGGCGACGCACGACTACTGGCAGCGCCGCTACGACGACCTCGTGCGCACGCGCGGCGGCGATCCCGATCCGGCGGTGCGGCTGCTGGCCGCCAACGCCGCCTATCGGCTGGCTCGCCGCGGCGGCGGTGTCGGCACCGAGGCCGCGGCGCGGCTCGACCCGGTGATCGAGGCCTACGACGCGCTGTTGAAAGCCGACCCGGCCAACGCCGATGCCGCCTGGAACTACGAGTTCGTCGCCCGGGCCCGCGACGTCATCGCGCGGACGCGGCCGGCGCCGCGCGGCCGGCCGGCCGCCGAGACCCCCGGTGTCGCCGATCCGGCGGCGGCGCTCACCGTCCACGGCGTGCCGGGCATGCCGCCCCCCGACGTGAAGGCCGAGGACTTCGAGACCATCGCGCCGATGGACTTCGGCGACCGCGAGGCGCAGCCCGAGCCGACGCCGGGCACGACCATCAAGCGCAAGGGGTGACCCGCTGATGACCTACGCCGTCCCGGGCGCGCTGTGGCTGCTGGCGGTGCCGGCGGCGCTGGCGCTGTTGTGGACCTGTCTCTTATACACATCT
>CAYUAX010000163.1:0-11691 GCA_964442845.1 uncultured Bifidobacteriaceae bacterium
ACCAGCCTCAACAACCCGCACGAGTCGGCGCACGACTGCGGCGCCTGCGGCGGCCGGCGCGGCGGCGCCAATGCCCGGCTGTTCGCCGATCTGGCCAACCGCGCCGACGTCCGCGCCGGCGTCGCCGCCCGCGGCATCGTCATCCCCGACGACACCTGGTTCGTCGGCGGCCTCCACGACACCGCCGACGACAGCGTGCGCTGCTTCGATCTCGACGCCGTGCCGGCAGGCGCGGTGGCGGCCGTCACCGCGGCGCTCGCCGTCCTCGACACCGCGCGCGCCGAGAACGCCCTGGAGCGGGCGCGGCGGTTCGACGACGCCCCGCTCACCCAGTCGGCCGCGGCAGCGCTGGCTCACGTCGAGACACGCTCGGCCAACCTCGCGCAGGTGCGTCCGGAGTACGGCCACTGCACGAACGCCATCTGCATCGTCGGCCGCCGCGAACTCACCCGCGGCCTGCACTTCGACCGACGCGCGTTCCTGGTCAGCTACGATCCGACACCCGACACGTCGTACGCCGTGCTCGAGCGGATTCTGGCCGCGGTCGGCCCGGTGGGTGCCGGCATCAGCCTCGAGTACTACTTCTCGTCGGTCGACAACGAGGTCTACGGCTGCGGCACCAAGCTGCCGCACAACGTCACCGGCCTCATCGGCGTGATGAACGGCCACCAGAGCGACCTGCGCACCGGGCTGCCGCGGCAGATGGTCGAACTGCACGAGCCGATGCGCCTGCTGCTGGTCGTGGACGCCACGCCCGAGGCGCTGCTGGCGGTCGCCGGTCGCCAGGCCGAGGTGGCGGAGCTGGTCGTCAACCGCTGGGTGCAGCTGGTCTCGGTCCACCCGGACACCGGGGCGATGGCGGTGTTCGAAGGCGGCGGGTTCGTGCCCTACGAAGCGCCGGCCACCACGCTGCCGGAGGTCGAACGGTCGCGCGACTGGCACCTGCGGACCCGCGAGTTCGTGCCGCCGGCGCTGGTACGCCGCGGTCTGACGTCAGCCGCGGTCGTGCCGGCATGAGCGCCGCGACGGTGGCGCTCGGACTGGCCGTGCTGGCGCCGCTGGCGAGCGTCGTCGTCATCGGCCTGGTCGTGCTGCTGGGCTCGCGCCGGCCCTCCGAGTCGGTCACGGCCGGCGTCATCGGCACCGGCCTGATGCTGTCGGTCGCCGGGGCGCTGCTCGTCGCCGCCGGCTTCGCCGGGCTCGCCGGTCCGCCGCTGCAGGGCGACGTCGAATTCGGCGACTGGCTGCGCCTCCACGAGTTCCTGATTCCGGCGGTGCTGCGCGTCGACCTGGTGTCGGTCACCCTCTCGGTCTTCAGCGCCGTCCTCACCGCCCTGGTGGCCCGCTTCTCGCGCCGCTACTTGCACAAGGAGCCCGGCTTCGTCCGCTTCTTCACGCTGCTCGGCCTGTTCGCCACCGGCACGCAGCTGGTGGCGCTGGCCGGCGCGCTGGAGCTGTTCTTCGCCGGCTGGGAGCTGATCGGCATCTCGTCGGCGTTCTTCATCGGCTTCTTCCACGAACGCGACGAGCCGATCCGCTCGTCGGTGCGGGCGTTCGCCACCTATCGCCTGTCGGACGCCGGCTTGCTCATCGCCACCGTCGCCACCTTCGAGCTGTTCGGGTCCGCCCGCTTCTCGGTGCTGCCTCAGGCCGCCACGCTGCCGCCCTGGGAGACCACCGTGCTGGCGCTGCTGTTCCTGCTGTCGGCGATGGGCAAGTCGGCCCAGCTGCCGTTCTCGGGCTGGCTGCCGCGCGCCATGGAGGGACCGACGCCGTCGAGCGCGCTCTTCTACGGCGCCGTCTCGATCCACGCCGGGCTGTTCCTGCTGCTGCGCGTGTGGCCGGTATTCGAGGCGGCACCGGCGGCGCGGGCCGTCGGCGTCGTGGTCGGTCTGGCCACCGCCGTGTACGCCACCGCCGTCGCCCGCGTGCACACCGACGCCAAGGGCGCCTTGGCCCACGCCACGCTGGCCCAGGTGGGCCTCATCCTGGCCGAGATCTGCCTCGGGTGGACGCAGCTCGCACTGGTCCATCTCGTGTGCCACGCCTTCCTGCGCCTCGGCCAGTACCTGCGCGCCCCCAACACCATCCACGACACGCACCGCGTCGGCCACTCGCCGCACCGGCACACGTGGCTCGAACGTACGCTGCCGGGGCTGGCCGATCGGCTCTACGTGCACGCGCTGCACCGCCTGCGGCTCGACGACCGCATCGACGTCGCGTTCGCGCCGGTGATGGCCGCGGCGCGCGGGCTCGACCGCGCCGACCGCTGGCTGCGCCGCCGGCTGTCGCTGGATGGACCCGGCGCATGACACCCGCCGCGCCCCTGCCGGCTGCGCCGTGGGAGGTGCTGCTCGTCTGCCTGCTGCTGGTGGTGGCGCCGGCCCTCACCTCGCCGCGCGGCCGCAACCTGCCGCTGCTCGCGGCACTGGCCGCCGGGCTCGCGCTGAC
The DNA here is from genome assembly GCA_964442845.1 of uncultured Bifidobacteriaceae bacterium. Lineage (GTDB taxonomy): Bacteria > Acidobacteriota > Vicinamibacteria > Vicinamibacterales > UBA2999 > CAWAYR01. The sequence continues at coordinate 2,452 of CAYUAX010000163.1, forward strand.
GCTCTTGAGCGACGACGCGGCCGTGGCCTACCTGGCCGCGGCGTTCACCGCGTTGCTGCACGCGGCCGCGGCGGCGCCGTCCAGCCGCACCGGCGCGCTGACGCTGGGGCTGGCGTCGGTCGGCACGGCCGCGGCCAGCCTGGCGCTCGGCGGCGGCGGCCTCACGCCGGCCTTCTGGCTGTCGGGGGCGGCCATCGCGCTGCGCGCTGGCATGCTGCCGGTGCACGTCGGCGTCGCCAGCCTGTGCGAGCGCGCGCCGCTGGTCCAGGTGCAGCAGGCGGCGTCGACGATCGCCCTGGTCTTCATCCACCTCCGCTTCGTCGATCACGGCGAGATGGCGGTCGCGATGGCCCCGACCCTGGTGCGGGTCGGCGCCGCGGCGACCTTCGCCGGCGCGCTGATCACGCTGATGCAGGCCGACCTGCGCGGCTTCTACCGCGGCACGACGGTGGCGCACGGCGGCATGCTGATGGCCGCGTTGGGCACGGCGCCGCTCGGCAACTTCGCGGCGTCGCTGCTGGTGGCGGTGACGATCGGCCTGGCCCTGGGCGGGTTGGGGATGATGATCACGGCCCTCGAGGCCCGCGTCGGCGACGTCGGCCACACCGGCCACCGCGGCCGCGCCGGCGCGTTTCCGCGGCTGGCGGCGGCCTTCGCGGTGTTCGGCGGCGCGGGGGTGGGCCTGCCCGGCACCGCCGGCTTCGTCGCCGACGACCTGTTGCTGCACACGCTGTGGATCCACAGTCCGGCCAGCGCCGTGCTGGTCATCCTGTCGGCGGCGCTGCTCGCGGTGGCGACGCTGATCGTGTTCTCGCGCGTGTTCCTGGGCCGGCCGGTGCCGTCGCCGGCGCCGGACCTCTACCTGCGCGAACGCCTCGCCGCCGTGATGCTGCTCGGGCTGCTCATCGGCCTGGGCGTGGCGCCGCGGGTGCTGCTGGGCCCGGCCGACACGTTCCTCACCGTCGCGCCGCCGCCCTGAGCCAGTCCGCCGGCCGTTCGGCGCCAGCCCCGGATGCGGTCACAGCGCCGGCGGCACCCGGCAGACGAAGCTCGCCGCGTCGTCGATGCTGCCGCCGCCCGAGTAGGTCGCCACCTGCGGATGCGGACAGAGCGGCCGCGACCGCACGGTCGTGCCGTTCTCGACGCGTGACGCGACGATGCGAGTCGGCGCGACGCCCTGCTCCACCCAGCGTTCGAGGGCGGTGAGCATGTCGAAGCGATCGACGCCGGGGCCGCCGCTGCAGTGGTGCATGCCAGGCACGAAGTAGGTGCGCAGGAACTGATCGGCGGCGACCTGGCCGCCGGCAACGCGCGTGACGGCGTCGACGTAGTGCAGCGTGCCGAGCGCGCTGATGCCGGGGTCGGCCCAGCCGTGGTAAACGAGCAGCTTGCCGGTCCGGGCGAATGGCCGCAGGTCGGCGTCGAGCGGGCTGAGGATCTGCGTCATCGTCGCCAGGCGCGGCAGGTCGGCCGGGAACCGGAACGTGCGCCACGAGAAGCCGGGGGCGTCGTCGTCGAGGGCGAGGAAGCGGAAGTTCGACTCCATCAGCGCGTACCCGGACGGACCGCGGCCGGGGAACGCCAGCGTGCCGTCGGGCTGCGGCGTCGGCGCGTCGTTGCCGGTGATCCAGCCGCGCCACCCGCTCGGGCCGCCCTCGTGGCCCTTGGGGAACGGCGCGGTGTACTCGCGGCCGTCGGGCGTCTTCAGCCCCGCGTAGATCAACTGCACGACCTCGAGCTGCGGCGCGGTGAGGCAGCCCGGGCCGTCACCGCCCGTGCAGCGCAGCGCCGCCGGGTCGAAGTCGCACCGGCGCGGGTCGGAGACGAGGCCGTCGGCGAGGCCGTCCCTGGCATCGCACGCCGCCAGGGTGCGCGCCGACAGCAGTTCGATCTTCTCCACCGGCAGGTAGCTGGCCGGTGACGCGAGCAGCTTCTGGGTGACCACGGCGCGGCCGGCCTGCATCGGCGTGCCGGTGGCCGGGTCGCCGGCGATCACGCCGTCGAAGTCGCCGGGATCGCGCTGCACTTCCATCAGCGCCTGGCGGCCGCCGTTGGAGCAGCCGTTGAAGTAGGCGTGGGCGGCGGGCTTGCCGTAGTAGCCCGCGGTGAGCGCTTTGGCAGCGACCGCGGTGACATGCGTGCCGCGATGCCCGTAGTCGATCTCCTTGGCGCGGTTGGCGCCCCAGGCGGGGTCGGCGGCGTCGTGGCCGGTGTCGGTCGACGCCGAGGCGTAACCGCGGGCGAGACCAGTGCCCAGACTGCCGATCGTGCCGCCGAGCCCGCCGACGCCCTGGAAGTAGAACTTGCCGTTCCACGACGCCGGCCGCCCGAGACGGAACCGCACGGTGTTGCCGGGGGTCTGCACGTGGCCATCCACCTGGCAGTGGCGCGGCGCGTTCGCCGTGGCCTCGACCCAGGCGGCGGCGGTGACGGTGGTGCCGGCAGGAGCCCTGGCCTGGACGGCGGCCGCCGAGCAGGCATCGTCGGGTGGCGGGCCGCCATGCTGCGGCCGCACGCCGGCATCGAGCGCGGCGAGCGCCAGTCCGACCACGATTCCCGCCGCCGGCCTCTTCATGGACTCACCTCGTCGCTGCGTCAGGGGGTCTGGCGACCGCCGCCGCCAACGCGCAGCTGCCGCCCTCGTGGTGCGCAGACGCCCGGGCATTGTAGTGCCGGACGCCGACGCGGCGACCGTCGCGCCCGAACGCGGCTGCCGTCATCGCAGGCCGTGCAGTAAAATCGCGCCCGATGTCCAACTCCGCTCCTTCGAAGCCGCGCATTTCGCCGACCACGCAGATCATGATCGGCCTCGTCGTCGGTCTGCTCGTCGGCTGGTACATCAGTACGTTCGACGACGCGACGGCGGCCTCCTGGGCCAACATCATCCGGCCGTTCAGCCAGATCTTCATCCGGATGATCCGGATGCTGATCGCGCCGCTGCTGTTCGGTACGCTGGTCGCCGGCATCGCCGGCGCGGGCCACTTCAAGGACGTCGGCCGCATGGGCCTGCGGGCCATCATCTACTTCGAGGTGGTGACCACGGTGGCGCTCTTCATCGGGCTGGCCGCCGTCAACATCCTGAAACCCGGCGTCGGCGTGGTCCTGCCCGCCGATGCCGACGCCGGCGTGAACGCCGCGGCGGCGCAGTCGTGGGACCAGATCCTGCTGCACCTGGTGCCGACCTCGATCATCGAGGCGATGGCCACCGGCGACATCCTGCAGATCGTCGTGTTCAGCATCGTGTTCGCGATCGGCCTGGGCATGGTCGGCGAGAAGGCCCGGCCGATGATCGAGTGGTGCGAGTCGCTGACCGAGGCGATGTTCAAGGTCACCCACATCGTCATGCTCTACGCCCCGATCGGCGTCGGGGCGGCCATCGCCTACACGATCGCGGTCAGCGGCCTGCAGGTGCTGCAGAACCTGGCCTTCATGATCGTCACCCTGTACGTGGCGCTGGCGGCGTTCTACCTGCTGGTGCTCATTCCGGTGATGGTGGCGTTCCGCATCCCGATCGCCGGGTTCTTCACGGCGATCAAGGAGCCGGCGCTGATCGCCTTCTCCACCACCTCGAGCGAAGCGGCGCTGCCGCGGGCGATGGAGTGTGTCGAGGCCTTCGGGGTGCCGCGCCGGATCGTCTCGTTCATCCTGCCGCTCGGCTACAGCTTCAACCTCGACGGCACCACGCTCTATCTGTCGCTGGCGTCGGTCTTCATCGCGCAGGCCGGCGGCATCGAGCTCACCTGGGGGCAGCAGCTGACGATGATGGTGACGCTGATGCTGACCAGCAAGGGGGTGGCCGGAGTGCCGCGCGCGGCGCTGGTGATTCTCGCCGCGACGGTGGCGCAGTTCGACCTGCCGCTCGCCGGCGTGGCGCTGGTGCTCGGCGTCGACGCCCTGATGGACATGGGCCGCACGATGACCAACGTCATCGGCAACTGCCTGGCGGCGGTCGTGGTCGCGAAGTGGGAGGGCGAGTTCGTCCCCGGGGGCCAGCCCCCGGCCTCATCTAGCGCCACAGGTTCAGGAAGAACGTAATCAGCAGGGCGTTGGCGAAGTCGATGAAGAAGGCGCCGACGAGCGGGACCACCAGGTACGCCTTGGGCGCCGGCCCGTAGCGCTCGACCAGGGCGCCCATGTTGGCCATCGCGTTCGCCGAGGTGCCCAGCATGAACCCGCAGAAGCCGCTCGACATCACCGCGGCGTCGTAGTCACGGCCCATCAGGCGCGGCACGACCCACACGCTGATCGCGCCGATCACGGCGACCTGCACCGCCAGGATCACCAGCAGCGGAATCACCAGCCCGGCCAGCTCCCACAACCGCAACGTCATCAGCGCCATCACCAGGAACAGCGACAGCGCGATGTTGCCGAGGTCGTCGACGATAGGCTGCGACAGCCGGAACAGTCCGGTGGCGTCGTCGAGGTTGCGGACGGCGGCGGCGACCAGCATGGCGCCGATGTAGGCGGGCAGGGTCAGGCCGGTGCGGGTCAGCCACCCGCTGACGACGATGCCCAGCCCGACCGTCACGAGCAGGATCACCAGGTGCTTCATCAGCACGTAGGACTCCGCGTCTTCGCCGGCCGGCGTGGCGACGTCCGGCGACGGCAGTTGCGCCTCGGCCAGGTGCCCGAGCGTGCCGCCGGACCGGTTCCCGGGCATCCCGCCGCGCAGGTTGCCCTCGATGAGATAGGTGCCGATCGGGCCGCCCATCACGCCGCCGGCGACGATGCCGACCATGGCGGCGGCCACGGCAAGCGTCGCGGCGCCGGGCACCCCGGCCTGTTCGAACAGCGGCGCAAACGCCAGCCCGGTGGCCGGACCGCCGGTGAGCGTCACCGATCCGGCCAGCACGCCCATGAGCGGATGTTGTCCGAGGCCCCACGCCACCGCGACCCCGACGAGGTTCTGGAAGGCGGCGACGGCCAGTGCGCTGACGAAGAACAACAGGACCAGCGGCCCGCCGCGACGGAGCAGCGTCAGGCTGGCCGCGAAGCCGATCGACGCGAAGAAGGTGTTCTGCAGGGGCACCTGCAGCGCCGTGTCGAACGCGAGCGGCCGGATGTCCCAGGCGTACAGCACGGCGAGGACGCCGGCGGCCGGCAGCCCGCCGCACACCGGCGCCGGAATGTTCACGCGTGCCAGGGCCGGAACCAGCCGCTTCAGGCCGTAGCCGAGGAAGAGGAGGGCGCCGGCGAAGGCCACGGTCTGTACCAGATCGAGCGCGAGAGGCAGCGTCACGGCGCGAAGTATAGCCGTTCGTCACGGCGAGTCCGCGCTCCTGCGGGGCCACGACGGCCCGATACTGTCGCGGACATGCGCGCGCTGATATCGTGTAGGGCTCATGCCCGTGCGTGACCCCGTTCCAGCCGGCGACCATCCGGATCTCCTGCGTGCCATCCTGACCAGCCGCGTCTACGACGTGGCGCACGAGACCCCGCTCGAACCGGCGCCGCGGCTGTCGGCCCGCGTCGGCCGCCCCGTGCTGTTCAAGCGCGAGGACATGCAGCCGGTGTTCAGCTTCAAGCTGCGCGGCGCCTACAACCGCATGGCCCACCTCGACGAGGCCGAGCGCGCCCGCGGCGTGATCACCGCCAGCGCCGGCAACCACGCCCAGGGCGTGGCCTACGCGGCGCGGCACCTCGGGCTGTCGGCGATCATCGTCATGCCAGAGACCACTCCGGCCATCAAGGTGCGCGCCGTGCGCGACCTCGGTGCCGAGGTGGTGCTGCACGGCGACAGCTACGGCGACGCCCAGGCGCGCTGCGCGGCGCTGGCCGCCGAGACCGGCCGCGTCTTCATCCCGCCGTTCGACGATCCGCTGGTGATCGCCGGACAGGGCACGGTGGCGGTCGAGATCCTGCGCCACCATCTGGGCCGACGCGCCGGCGCGATCTTCGTGCCGGTGGGCGGCGGCGGCCTCCTCGCCGGCATCGCCGCCTACGTGAAGGCCATCCGGCCCGACATCGCCGTCATCGGCGTGGAGCCGGTGGACGCCGACGCGATGGCGCGGTCGCTGGCCGCCGGCGCACGGGTGCGGCTCGAGCAGGTGGGCATCTTCGCCGACGGCGTCGCCGTGAAGGAAGTCGGCGCCCACGGCTTCGAAGTGGCGCAGCGGCATGTCGACGAGATCGTCACGGTGACCAATGACGAGATCTGCGCCGCCATCAAGGACGTGTTCGACGACACCCGCTCGATCATGGAGCCGTCGGGGGCGCTGGCGGTGGCCGGCGTCACCCGCTGGGCGGCCGGGCGCGGCGCCGACCAGACGCCCCTGGTGGCGGTGTTGAGCGGCGCCAACATGAACTTCGACCGGCTGCGCTTCGTCGCCGAACGCGCCGAGGTCGGCGAGGCCCGCGAGGCGGTGCTGGCGGTGACCATTCCCGAGCGGCCGGGGGCGTTCCGCGAGTTCTGCACCCGCATCGGCCGGCGCGTGGTCACCGAGTTCAACTACCGGCTGAGCGGCCGCGGCGACGCCCACATCTTCGTCGGCGTCGCGGTCGAGTCGCGGGCCGATGGCGCGGCGCTGGCCGCCGCCCTCGCCGCCGCCGGCTACGACGCGCACGAGCTGACCGACAACGAGCTGGCCAAGCTGCACGTGCGCCACATGGTCGGCGGACGCAGCGCCCACGTGGTGGACGAACAGGTCTATCGCTTCGAGTTCCCCGAACGTCCCGGCGCGCTGATGCGCTTCCTCGACGGCGTCGGCGGGCGCTGGAACATCAGCATGTTCCACTACCGGAACCACGGCGCCGACCCCGGCCGCGTCCTGGCCGGCTTCGAGGTGCCGGCCGCCGACATGCCGGCGTTCGAGCGCTTCCTGGTCGATCTCGGCTACCCGGCGCAGCGGGAGACGGACAATCCGGCGTATCGCCTGTTCCTCGGCTGAGGCCTCACCCGACCGGCAGATCGAGCAATCGGTCGATCAGCGTTGAGATCGCCGGCACGCGCCGGTAGCGCTCGAGGCGCCAGCCGTAGGTCGCGATGACGCCGAACGGCGCGGCGCCGCCGTCCACGCAGGCGGCGAGGCAGCGCTCGACGAGCGCCTCGTCGTCGAGGCCGAGCGCGACGGCCAGCGGCGCGGCCGGCGTCACGAACTCGCCGCGCCCGGCCCGTTCGTACAGCTCCTCGCCGAGGCGCCGGGCGTCGTCGAGACGTCCGGCCAGGCCGTAGACCATCGCGGCCACGCCGATGAAGATCGGCGCGCGGGTGCGCGCCACGACCTGCCCGGCCAGTTCGACCGCCTCGTCGTGACGACTGGCCATCAGGAGCGCCACGGTCTGCGGCCAGCGCGGGCCGAGCGCGTCGGGTTGCAGCTCGAGCGCCCGCGCTGCGTGACGGCCGGCCAGGTCGCCGTCGCCGAGGGCGCAGGCCGCCGACGCGACCAGGAAGTGCACCTGGGCGGCGTGCGGCTCCTGTGCGATCGCCTGCGTGAGGTACCGGCGCGCCTCGTCGCCGCGGCGGGCGGTGGCCAGGAACATCCCATACGTGGCGCTGCACAGCGCGTCGTCCGGATCGAGGGCGAGGGCGGCGAGGAACGACTCTTCGGCGGCGCGCCAGCGCGTTTCGAAGTGGAACGTGTAGATCCCCTGCGCGCGATGCGCGGCCGGCAGCTGCGGGTCGAGCGCCAGCGCGCGGCGCACCGCGTCGACGGCTCGCGGCTGCGCCTGGGCCGGCGGCATCCAGCCGTAGACGCGCAGAATCGAGTAGCAGTCGGCCAGCCCGGCGTAGGCGGCGGCGAACTCGGCATCGAGGGCGATGGCGCCTTCGAAGCAGGCAATCGCCGCGCCGACCACCGACGGCGACCGCTGGTTCCACAGGTGCCGCCCCTTCAGGTACAGGTCGTAGGCCTGCGGGTTGGTCGTGGCGCGCCGCGCCGTGGCGCCGCTCTCCGCGACCAGCGCCGGCGCCATCGCGGCGACGATCGCCGCGACCATCGCGTCCTGCACGTCGAAGACGTCGGCCAGTGCGCGGTCGTCGCGCTCCGACCACAGGTGATACCCGTCGTCGGCATCGGTGAGGTGCACGGTGAGCCGCAGCTGGTTGCCGGCGCGGCGCACGCTGCCCTCGACGACGGCGCGCACGCCGAGGTCGCGGCCGATGGCGCGCAGGTCGAGGTCGCGGCCGCGGTGGCGGAACGACGAGGTGCGCGACGCCACGCGCAGGCCGGGCAGACGCGCCAGGGCGTTGACCAGGTCCTCGGCCAGGCCGTCCGCGAAGTACTGATCGTCGGCGGCGGCGCTCAGGTTGACGAACGGCAGCACCGCGACCGAGGCCGGTGCCGCGCTGGCGATCCGCGCGGCCGGACGCGCTCCGTCGAGCGAGATCGCCTCGAGCGCCGTGGCCAGCTCCTGCGCCGACTGATAGCGGCGTTCGGGGGTCTGCTGCAGGCAGCGGCGCACCACATCCGCCAGGGCCGGCGGCACCGTCGGGGCGAACGTCAACTCCGACGGCGGGCGATGCAGCAGCAGCGCCAGCGTGTCGGCCGGTGACTCGCCACGGAAGGCACGCTGGCCGGTGAGCATCTCGTAGAGCACGGCGCCGACGGCGAAGAGATCCGTGCGGTGATCGACCGGGCGGGCGCGGGCCTGCTCGGGCGAGAAATAGCCGAGTGTGCCGAGCACGACGCCTGGCGACGTGCGCACGGCGGTGAGGTCGTCGGCGGCCGTGCCGGCGGTGTCGGGCACGGGAGCCACGGTGGTGGCGAGCCCGAAGTCGAGGATCTTCAACCGCCCATCGGCGGTGACGAAGAGGTTGTCGGGCTTGAGGTCGCGGTGCACCACGCCGCGGCCGTGCGCCGCGGTCAAGCCGGCGACGATCTGCAGCGCGAAGGCCACCGCCTCCATCGCCGCGATCGGCCCGCGAGCCAGCCGGCCGCGCAGCGTCTCGCCGTCGAGCAGCTCGGTGACGAGATACGGCCGGTCGCCGGTGCCGACGTCGAAGATCGCGAGCAGGTTCGGATGTGACAGCGCGGCGACGGTCCGCGCTTCCAGCGCGAAGCGCGCCAGGCGGTCGGGGTCGGCAACGCCCGGCGGCAGCACCTTCACCGCCACGTCGCGCCCCAGTCGCGGATCGCGGGCACGGTACACCTCACCCATGCCGCCGGCGCCGATGGGCGCGACGATCTCGTAAGGGCCGAGGCGGGTACCGGGCGCGAGCGTCACGAGCGGAACCCAGGCCCGAGGGCCACTAGCAGGCTGCTGAAATACGGCCGATGAGCAGCATCATCGTCAGGCGATCGA
>CAYUAX010000164.1:0-11633 GCA_964442845.1 uncultured Bifidobacteriaceae bacterium
CGGGGGCCGGGCGGGATGTAGATCTCGACCGACTCGATTTTCTGGGCGGCGTCCTCGCCGAGCAGCTGCTCGTAGGCATTGAGCCGGGCCTTGCCCTTGGCCTGCCGGGCCCGCGGCGACATGCGGATCCACTCCAGCTCGCGCTGCAGCGTCCGCTGGCGCCGGCTCTCGGCCTTCTCTTCCTGCGCCAGCCGGGCCTGCTTCTGCTCGAGCCAGCCCGAGTAGTTGCCTTCGTACGGGATGCCGTGGCCGCGGTCGAGTTCGAGAATCCAGCCGGCGACGTTGTCGAGGAAGTAGCGATCGTGGGTGACGGCCACGACCGTCCCCGGGTAGTCCTTCAGGAACCGCTCGAGCCAGGCGACCGATTCGGCGTCGAGGTGGTTGGTCGGCTCGTCGAGCAGCAGGAGATCGGGTGACTGCAGCAGCAGCCGGCACAGCGCGACGCGGCGCCGCTCGCCGCCCGACAACGTGGCCGGATTGGCGTCCGGCGGCGGCAGCCGCAGCGAGTCCATCGCCATCTCGAGTCGTGAATCGAGATCCCAGGCGTTGGTGGCGTCGATCTTGTCCTGCAGCTTCGCCTGCTCGTCGAGGACCTTGTCCATCTCCTCGGGGGTCATCTCCTCCCCGAGCTTCATGTTGACGGCGTCGTAGCGGTCGAGCAGGGCCCGGATCTCGGCGACGCCCTCCTCGACGTTGCCGCGGACGTCCTTGGCCGGGTCGAGCACCGGCTCCTGCGGCAGGAAGCCGACGCTGATTCCCTCTCCGGGGAACGCCTCGCCGTTGAAGTGCGTGTCGAGCCCCGCCATGATCCTCAGCAGGGTCGACTTGCCGGCGCCGTTCAGACCGAGGACGCCGATCTTCGCGCCGGGCAGGAACGACAGCCAGATGTCGCGGAGGACCTGGTGGTCGGGCTCGTGGATCTTGCCGAGCCCTTTCATGGTGTAGACGAACTGGGGCATGACTAGCGGCTAGGGGCTAGCGGCTAGCGGCTAGGGCACCGGCTACGGCTAGCGGAACAGCCGGACGCACCGAGCACCCGGTTCTGGCAATTGTATTGAGCAGCGAAGCTGATCTGCAAGCGACGGTTGGCGCGTGACAGCGTGATCCACGAGCCGCGAGCCGCGAGCCGCTAGCCGCTATTCAGGTCTCAACGTCACCACCACATACCGATCCAGCGGGAAGTACTTGGTGATGGCGTCGTGCAGCACCGCCACCGACAGCGACTCGGTGCGCTCGCCGCGGCGGGCGATCGAGGCGGCGTCCCAGCCGAGCATGTGCACGGTCTGCAGCGAGCCGATCCAGTACGGGTTCTGGCGCGCCGAGGTCTCGAGCTCGCGGCGCTCCATCTCCTGCACCTTCTGCACGTCGTCGGCCGACGGCCCCTGATCGCGCAGGCGGGTCACTTCGGCGACGACGGCCTGCTGCAGGCCCTCGACGCGGTCGGGGGCGCTGCCGAAGCTCACGGTGATGGTGCCGTAGCCGGTCTGCGGAATCGTGTTGGCGTACGAGACGTTGACGCCGTAGGTGCCGCCGAGCTGCTCGCGCAGCAGGTCGCGCAGCCGCATGCTGACCAGCGTAGCGGCGGCGCGGGCGCGGTGCATGGGCAGTTCCTGCAGCCCGGTGTCGGCGAAGAAGGCCATGACCGTCTGGCTGGCCGGTTCCTTGCCCTTGGCCACCGCGGCCCGCTGCACCGTGGCCGGAAAGGTCAGCCTCATGTCGGCGAACGCGGTGCGGCGGGGTCCGGTGGCCGGCAGCGATGCCAGCCACTGCTCCACCATCGGCACGACGTCGGCCACGGTGAACGCCCCGGCCATGAAGACGGTGAAGTCGGCGGCGTTGCCGAAGCGATCGCGGTGGATGCGCCGCATCACCTCCAGGTCGAGGCTTTCGACGATGGCCGGGGTCAGGCCGCGCGCCGAGTAGTGGCCCGACGTGGTCAGCTCGCGGACCTTCTCGCTGAAGACGTAGCGGGGGCTCTGCAACTGGTTGGCGAGCATGGCGGTGAAGCGCCGCTTGAGCAGGTCGAGACCGTCGGCGGTGAGACGCGGCGCCGTGAACGTGAGGTAGGCCAACTGCAGCGCCGTCTCGAGGTCCTTGGGCGTCGCCGAGCCCGACAGACCGTGGGTGTAGCTGTCCATCTCGGCCGACGCCGAGGCGATGCGCCCGGCCGTCATCTTCTCGAGATCGACCGGCGTGAACTCGCCCAGCCCTCCCAGTTCGACCAGGGCCGGCAGCAGTGCCGCGTCAGGATAGTCGGCCTCGGACACCAGCGACGCGCCGCCGTAGGCGTAGGCGTTGAACACCACCTGGTCGGCCTTGAAGTCGGTCGGCTTGAGCCAGACCTCCATGCCGTTCGACAGGGTGAGCACGGTGACGCCGATGGCCGGGACCTCGCGTCGGCCGGTGACCCGGCCGCGCGCCGGCGGATCGGCGACCAGCGTCCGCCCGGCGAGGGCGTCGGTCCACGGCGTGACCGGGGCGGCGAAGGCCGCGGCCAGGGCGGTGGTCAACGTGACGTCGGTGGGCGCCTCGGTCCCTGCCGCCGCCGGGGCCACGCCGAGGACGACGCGGTTGTCGTCTCTGATCAGCCGCTGCAGCAGCGTCGTGACCTCCTCGGCCGTCACCGCCGGCACGAAGCGTTTGGCGAGCTCGAACTCGTAGGCGATGCCCGGCGCCGGCTCGCCCTGCAGGAAGTGCCGCACCAGTTCGTTGGCGAGCGTCGGGCTCTCGGCGGTGTTGCGCTCGTTGTAGGCGCGCTCGTAGCCGGCCAGCAGCGACAAGCGGGCGCGGTCGAGCTCGGGGGCGGCGACACCGAAGCGATCGATGCGCCGGGCCTCGCGCACCACGGCGTCGAGGCCGGGGCCGAGCCCGCCGGCGGCGACATCGGCGCTCAGCTCGAAGATCGACAGCCGCCGGCCGATCGACGACACGCTGGCGCTGGCAGCCAGGAACGGCGCCTTGGGGTCGCGGGCCACCTCGGCGAGCCGGGCGTTGAGGATCTGCAGGCCGAGCGAACGGACCAGCGAGCGCCGGTAGGCGTCCACCGTACCCTCGGGCTCAGGCGCGTGCTTGAACGCGGCGGTCACGTTCCAGCCCTGGGCCTCGCTGTCGACGACCATCTTCACCTTGGTGTCGGCGTGCACCGGGACGTCGGCGTTCACCGTCGGCGCCGGGCCGGCCGGCGTCGGCAGGTCGGCGAAGCGGGCGCGCACCAGCCGCTCGGCGTCGTCCACGGGGACGTCGCCGGCGACGACCACGGCCATGCGATCGGCGCGGTACCACGTGCGGTAGAAGTCGCGGACGCGTTCCGCCGGGAACGACTTCAGCGTCTCGGGCAGGCCGATCGGCAGGCGCTCGGCGTAGCGCGACCCGGCGAAGATCACCGGCAGCTGCTGGTCGGTGACACGCGAGCCGGCGCCGAGGCGGCCGCGCCATTCCTCCAGCACGACGCCTCGTTCGCGATCGATCTCCTCGGTGGTCAGCGTCGCCCCGCCGGCGAAGTCGCGCAGCGCCAGCAGGGCCTTGTCCACGTAGCCCTCGCGGTCGGTGGGCACGTCGAGCATGTAGATGGTCTCGTCGAACGACGTGGAGGCGTTGACGTGCGGCCCGAAGCGGGCGCCGATCGACTCGAGGAAGGCGACGAGTTCGCCGGGCTTGAAATGGGCGCTGCCGTTGAACGCCATGTGTTCGAGGAAGTGCGCCAGGCCCCGCTGGTCGTCGGCTTCCTGCACGCTGCCCACGTCGACGGCGAGGCGCAGCGACACGCGCCGCGCCGGGCGGGCGTTGTGGCGCACGAAGTAGCGCAGGCCGTTGGACAGCCGGCCGCTGCGGATGGTCGGTTCGAGCGGCAGCGTGGCGGTGAGCGGCGCCGTCGCCGCCGCGGGCGGTGCCGCTGGAGCCGGGGCGGCCACCTGGGCGCGGGGCCGATCCACGATCGCCAGCAGGGCCAGCGCGACGAGGGCGGGGCGGAAGCGTGAGGTCATCTGTGTCCTTTGGACGGCGCGCCGGCCGTGACGGTCGCCGGGGCGCCCATGGCCATTATCCCGTGCCCCGCGGGTCGCCGCCCCGAGCCCCGCTATGATGCTCGGGCCCATGCAGCTCCGTATCGCCCGCCTCTCGCCCGACGTGCCGTTCCCCACCTACGCCACCGCGGGCGCCGCGGCCTTCGACCTGGCCGCCGCGGCCGACGTCGAGGTGCCGCCACACGGCATCGCGCTGGTCCCCACCGGGTTGGTCGTGACGGTGCCGGCCGGACACTTCCTCGCGGTGTTCGCGCGCAGCAGCACGCCGCTGAAGCGGGGCCTCATGGTCGCCAACGGCGTCGGGGTCGTCGACGCCGACTACTGCGGCCCGACCGACGAGGTGAAGATCCAGGTGATCAACGTCACCGATCAGCCGGTGCGCGTCGCCGCCGGCGACCGCCTGGCCCAGGCGATGGTCCTGGCCGCGCCGCGCCTCGACCTCGTCGAGCACACGGTCGGCGACGGCGCGTCGCGCGGCGGGTTCGGCAGCACCGGCCGCTGACGAACCGCGCACGGCCGACAGCTCGGCCGTGCGTGACATTTGAGGTGGACCTGCCGTCCGCCGGCGATCTACAGTCCGAGACAGTGCTGGTTGACGTGCACCGGGCGTTCGGTGCGCGGCCGCGCGGCACACGGCTGGTGCTGCTGTCCGATTTCGACGGCACGCTGGCCGAGTTCGACGTCGATCCAGCGGCTCCCCACATCCGCTCCGACGCCAGGGCCGCGCTGGTCGCGCTGTCATCACTCTCGGATCTCTCCCTCGGCCTGGTCAGCGGACGACGTGTCGCCGACCTGGTGCCGCGGGTAGCGCTTCCGCGGGAGGTCTATGTGGCAGGTCTCCACGGGCTGGAAATCGCCGTCGCCGGCCGCTTCTGGCAACACGACGCCGTGGCCCGGGCCCACGACGCCGCCACGGCGCTGACCGCCACACTGGCCACCACCCTGGCCGACGTCCCCGGGTGCCATCTGGAGACCAAGGGCGCGTCGGTGGCCGTGCACGTCCGGGCAGTGCCGCGTGCGCTGCGGGCCGCCGTACTGGAACACGCCGACGCCGCTGCCGCGCCGTGGCTCCACGGCGGCGGGCTGCGCCGGCTGGTCGGCGCCGACGTGCACGAGTACCTGCCCGACGCCGGCTGGAACAAGGGCGATGCGGTCCGCTGGATCGCGCACGACGTCGAGCGGCGGACCGGTCAGACGCCGTGGGTCGCCTACTTCGGCGACGACCTCACCGACGAGGACGCGTTCCGCGCCGCCGATCTGTCGGTGGTCGTCGGACGACGCGCCTCGGCCGCCCGATACCGGCTCGAAGCCCCTGCCGACGTCGCCCTCGCCCTGGCCGACCTCGCGGTGGCCTCGGCCACGGGAGCGCCGTCGTGACCGGCGCCGCGCTCTCCAGCAACATCGCCGAGCGGCTCGGCGACACCCGCCTGGTCGTGGTCGCCAACCGCGAGCCGTACATCCACGTGAAGGACGTGCGGACGCCGGGGCTCGTCGGCCGACTGGTCGGGCGCAAGCCGCGGACCCGCGTCCGCTGGATACAGCCGGCCAGCGGCTTGGTCACCGCGCTCGATCCGGTGATGCGGGCCTGCGGCGGCACGTGGGTCGCGCACGGCAGCGGCTCGGGCGATCGCGAAACCGCCGACGCGCGCGGCCGCGTCGGCGTGCCGCCCGACGAACCGTCGTACACCCTGCGCCGCGTCTGGCTGACCCCGCGCGAAGAGGACGGCTACTACTACGGGCTGGCCAACGGCGCCCTGTGGCCGCTCTGCCACATCGCCTACGCCCGGCCGGTGTTCGACGATCGCGACTGGCGCGAGTACGTCGAGGTCAACCGCCGCTTCGCCGACACCGTCCTCGACGAGATCAGCAACAGCAAGGCGATCGTCTTCGTGCAGGACTACCACTTCGCGCTGCTGCCGCGGATGATCAAGGACGTCCGTCCCGACGCCGTGGTGTGCCAGTTCTGGCACATCCCGTGGCCCAACCCCGAGGCGTTCCGCATCTGCCCGTGGGGCGAGCAGATCCTCGACGGCATGCTGGGGAACGACCTGATGGCGTTCCACATCCAGTACCACTGCAACAACTTCATCGAGACCGTCGAGCGCGAGCTGGAAGCGCGCGTCGATCGCGAGCACTTCGCCGTACACCGGCGCGGCCATCGCACCTTCGTCAAGCCGTTCCCGATCAGCATCGACCCGGCGCTGTGGGCGTCGGTGGCGCCGGGGACGGAGTGGGATCGCGACGTCGCGGCGACGCGGCGGCGGCTGCGTATCGGCGACGCCCGGCTGATCATGGGCGTCGATCGGCTCGACTACACCAAGGGCATCCCCGAGCGGCTGCTCGCCTTCGAACGGCTGCTCGAGCGCCATCCGGAGTGGATCGAACGGGTCGTCTTCCTGCAGATCGGCGCGCCGACCCGCGACCAGCTCGGCCAGTACCAGGCGTTCAGCACCGAGGTGAAGGCGCGCGTCGAGCAGCTCAACCGCCGCTTCGGGACCCGGACCTGGACCCCGGTGCTCTACCGCCGCCAGCATCACTCGCCGGAGGACATCGGCGCGTTCTACCGGGCGTCCGATCTCTGCGTCGTGTCGTCGCTGCACGACGGCATGAACCTGGTCGCCAAGGAGTTCGTCGCCGCCCGCGGCGACGAACGCGGCGTGCTGCTGCTGTCGGAGTTCACCGGCGCGGCCCGTGCGCTGTCCGACGTGGTACCGGTGAACCCGTTCGCCCCCGACGACTTCGCCGAGGCGATGCACGAAGGGTTGTCGATGCCGATCGAGGAGCAGCGGCGGCGGATGCAGAACCTGCGCGCGGAGGTGTTGTCGCACACCGTGTTCGACTGGGCCGGCGACCTGCTGTCGGCAGCGGTCCGCCTCGCCAACGGCAGCCGATGAGCACGCCGGCGGTCACCGACCTCGCGCACGGCGCCATCGGCAATGGCCGTGTGCTGGCGCTGGTCAACCCCGACACCGGCATCGACTGGTTGTGCCTGCCGCGCTTCGACGGTCCGTCGGTGTTCGCGCGTCTCCTCGACGAGAGCGCCGGCGGGACGTTCCGCTTCGACGCCGGACCCGGCGCGACGACGGCGATGACCTACGTCGCCAACACCAATGTCCTGCGGACGGTGATCGAGACGCCGGACGGCCGCTGCGAGGTGCTCGACTACGCCCCGCGGATTCCCGCCGGCCTGACCATGGACGCCCCGGTCGAGGTGCACCGGCTGATTCGCCCGCTCGGCGGCGCCCCGCGGCTGCGCGCCATCTTCGACCCGCGCCCCGACTACGCGCGGGTCACGCCGTCGCTGGCGCCGACCCCCGGCGGCGTCGAGGTGCGCGGCGGCCCCGACCCGCTGTTCCTCCACACCAACCTGCCGGCGACGGTGCTGTGCGGCGGCCGGCCGTTCAAGGTCGATCGCCCGTACTTCTTCGCGCTGGGCGCCGGCCGGCCGCCCGACGTCCACGACGTGCCGTCGATGGAACGGGCCCTCGAGCTGACCATCGCCGGCTGGGACGGCTGGTCGAAGTCCTGCGCGCTGCCGACGTTCCGGCCCGAGGTGGTGCTGCGATCGGCGCTGTGTCTGAAGCTGCACCAGTACCGTGACACCGGCGCGATCATCGCCGCCGCCACCACCAGCATCCCCGAGGCCCTCGGCACCGAGCGCACCTGGGATTACCGCTACTGCTGGCTGCGCGATTCCGCCTTCGTCGTCGAGGCGCTGCGGCGGCTGTCGCAGTTGCTCGAGGGCGAGCGCTTCGTGGAGTTCCTGCTCGACGTCGCCGAGAGCGGCCCGCTGCAGCCGCTCTACGGCGTCGCCGGCGAGCGCGACCTCGTCGAGCAGACCCTCCCCCACCTGGACGGCTTCGCCGGCACCGGCCCGGTGCGCATCGGCAACGCCGCCTACGTCCAGACCCAGCACGACATCATGGGCGAGCTGATCCTCTGCCTCGACACGATGACCAGCGACCCGCGCGTCGCGCTCAACGAGCGCAAGGTGATGCCGCTGGTCGAGCGCCTCGTCGCCGAGTCGATGGCGGCATCGACCGAAGAGGACACCGGCCTGTGGGAGTACCGGACGATGCCGCGGCACTACACCTTCTCGAAGGTGCTGTGCTGGGTGGCGGCGTCGCGCGGCGCCGACATGGCCGAGCGCCAGGGCCGCAGCGACCTCGCCGGCCCGTGGCGGACGTGGGCCGAGGCGGAGCGCGAGCGCGTGCTGACCGCCGCCTACAACGACGAGCTCGGCTTCTTCACGCAGGCGCTCCACGGCCGGCATCCCGACGCCTCCAACCTGCTCCTGCCCACGCTCGGCATCGTCGATGCCCACGACCCG
The DNA here is from genome assembly GCA_964442845.1 of uncultured Bifidobacteriaceae bacterium. Classification (GTDB taxonomy): domain Bacteria; phylum Acidobacteriota; class Vicinamibacteria; order Vicinamibacterales; family UBA2999; genus CAWAYR01. The sequence goes on from CAYUAX010000164.1 coordinate 8,353, forward strand.
CGCTTCGTCTCGACGGTGCGCGCCTACGAGCAGACGCTCGGTGCGAGCGGACACATGCAACGCTACCTGCACCCGGACGACTTCGGCGACACGACCAGCGCGTTCACGATCTGCAGCTTCTGGTGGGCCGAGGCCCTGGCGATGGTCGGTCGCGTCGACGACGCGGTGCGGCTGTTCGATCGCCTGGTCGCCCATTCCAACCCGCTGGGCCTGTTCTCGGAGGACATCGAGCCGTCATCGGGGCGGCTGCTCGGCAACTTCCCGCAGGCCTATACCCACGTCGGGCTGATCCACGCGGCGATCACCATCGCCGAGGTGCTCGAGGCGCGGCACGGCCGCTTCCGCGCCTGGAACGCCTGGCCGGCCCCGCCGGCCGGCAGCCGGTTCGGACGACAATAGGGCGGGCGCCGGCCGCGCCCGCGCATGCGGCGCATCCTGCACCTCGACATGGACGCGTTCTACGCGTCCGTGGAACAACGCGACAACCCGGAGCTGCGCGGCAAACCGGTGGTGGTCGGCGGCGCGCCAGACAAGCGCGGCGTCGTCGCCGCCGCCAGCTACGAGGCGCGGGCGTTCGGCGTCCGCTCGGCGATCCCGATGTCGCGGGCGGTGCGGCTGTGTCCAACGCTGGTCATCGTCCGGCCCGACTTCCAGAAGTACCGCCAAGTGTCGCAGCAGGTGTTCGCGCTCTACCGCTCGGTGACGCCGCTGGTCGAGCCGCTGTCGCTCGACGAGGCGTATCTCGACGTGACCGAGAACGCCTGGGGCGAGGCGCTCGGCGTGGCGGTGGCTCGACGGCTCAAGGCCCAGATCCGCGAGGCCACCGGCCTCACCGCCTCGGCCGGCGTGGCGCCGAACAAGTTCCTCGCCAAGATCGCCTCGGGCTGGCAGAAGCCCGACGGCCTCACGGTCATCGCCCCCGAACGGGTCGAGCGCTTCCTGCAGGGCCTGCCGGTGGACGCGCTGTGGGGCGTTGGCCCGGTGACCGCGAAGAAGCTGCAGGCGCACGGCATCAGCCGGCTGGTCGACGTGCGGGCCGCCGACCTGGAGACCCTGCGTGGCCTGGTCGGCACGCTGGCCGACTGGCTCAAGGACCTGGCCGAGGGCCGCGACACCCGGCCGGTCGAGCCCGACCGGCCGTCGAAATCTGCTGGTTCGGAGTGCACGTACGAACACGACCTCACGGCGATGGACGAGATCCGCCGCGAAATCGCCGAGATGGCCGGCGATGCCGCCGCGTGGCTGGCGCGCCGCGAGCTCTATGCCCGTACGGTCGTGATCAAGGTGCGCTACAGCGACTTCGAGACCGTGACCCGCAGCCACACCGACGCCCCGACGCGCGATGCCGCCGCCCTGGTCGCCCGTGCCCGGGCGCTGCTCGACAAGACCGACGCCGGCACGCGGCCAGTGCGTCTGCTCGGCGCCAGCGTGCACAATCTCTGTGACAGCGAGGCCGCCCCGGCGGCGCGCGGCGTGGTCCGCCGCGGGCCGCGGCTGCCCTTCGACGACGAGGATCCGGAATGACCGTACTGCGAGTCTCTGTGACGGCGGCGCTGCTGGCCGCCGCGTGGTCCCTGGCGGCCGGTGCGCAGGCGCCGGCGTCCTTCCCCGCCACCGGCAACGTGCCAGGCACGCACTGGAGCCGGGTGGTCAACGTCGCCGCCGCCGGCAAGGTGATCTTCGGCTCGTTCACCGCCGGACGCTTCGCCGACGACGCGGTGGCCGCGTCGCGCAACTCTCTGGCCGACTTCTGGCTGTACGACATGGAGCACACGCCCTTCGACATGGAGAGCTTCCGCACCTGGCTCCAGTTCACGCTCGACACCGCCGCGCTGCGGCGTCCCGGCGCACCGCTGGTGACACCGGTGCTCGTGCGTATCCCGGCCAACGGCCGCGAGATGAACCAGTGGATGGCCAAGCAGGTCCTCGACACCGGCGGCCTCGGCGTCGTCACGCCGCACATCGAGACCGCCGCCCAGGCCCGCAACGTCGTGCAGGCCACCCGCTACCGGCAGGCCGAGGGCGCCGTCGACTTCGAACCGGAGGGCCAGCGCGGCTCCGGCGCCGGCAACGCGGTGCGGTATCTGGGCGTGCCGTTCGCCGAGTACATGCGCAAGGCCGACGTGTGGCCGCTCGATCCCGACGGCGAGATCTTCAACCTGCTGCTCATCGAGAACGGCGAGGGCGTGAAGAACATCGCCGAGATCGTCCGCGTCCGCGGCGTCAGCGCGGTCGCTGCCGCGCCCGGCGACCTCGGCGCCTATCATTCCGGCGATCGGACCAGGGTCGAACGCGACATCCAGACGATCGTCGACGCCTGCACGGCCGTGAAGATGATCTGCGGCATCACCGCCAGCGCCGCCGACGTCGAGCGCCGCCTGCAGCAGGGCTTCACGCTGCTCATCGGCGACGACGCGATGATCCGCGCCGGGCACAAACTCGCTGGCCGCTAGCGACTCCTGCGGCCAGCCCCAGCGGCTAGCGGTTAGGCTTCACGACGCGGACCCGCTTCAGCGCGACCTCCTGCACCGGGGTCTCGCCGTTGACCGGCACGGCCTCGATGGCCTGGACGACGTCGAGGCCCTGTTCGACCTTGCCGAACACGGTGTACTTGTCATCCAGCATCGCCGCCGGCGCCGTGACGACGAAGAACGACGTGCTGGCGGTGTCGGGTTCGGCCAGCCGCGCCATCGACAGCGTGCCGAGCACGTGCTTCTGGTCGTTGAACTCGGCCTTGAGGTCGTGCACGTGCTTCTGCTGGGCCTCGGCCAGCGGCGTCTTGCGCGTCGGCAGGTGGCCGGTCTGGATGACGAAGCCCTTGACGACGCGGTGGAAGGTCATGTCGTCGTAGACGCCGAGTTCGGCCAGGCGCAGGAAGTTGCGGACATGCTCCGGGGCCTTGTCGGGCGTGAACGACACGGTGATGTCGCCGAGCGACGTCTCCAGCACGGCGCGGTGCCGAGCCAGATCGGCGACGCTCTCGGTGGTGTACGGCGTCGGCCGCTCGGCCGGCTTGTCGCGAATGACGACGCCGGTGATGGCCACCGGCTCGGCCGGCACGCCGGTGGCGTCGGCGGCACCTTCGGAGATGCGCTGCGCGACGAGCAAGCCCTCGCTGACCCGCCCGTAGACGGTGTGCTTGCCGTCGAGACTCGGCTGGTCGACGATGCAGATGAAGAACTGCGTGCCGCCGCTTTCGGGGCGGCCCGGCACGATCACCGCGGACACCGCGCCGCGGGTGTGCTTCTCGGTGAGGCCCTCCTGGGCGAGCAGGTTGAGGC
>CAYUAX010000165.1:0-11364 GCA_964442845.1 uncultured Bifidobacteriaceae bacterium
TCCAGCACCTGGTCGGCATGAAGGGCGCGCGCACCATCGTCGCCATCAACAAGGACGCCGAGGCGCCGATCTTCGAAGTGGCCGACTACGGCCTCCAGGGCGATCTGTTCGAGATCGCGCCGGCGCTCATCGCCGAACTCGGAGCGCGCTGACGCGCGCCGGGGCCGCCAGCATGGAACGCGAGACCCTCGACGTCGATGTTCTCGTCGTCGGCGGCGGGCCGGCCGGCCTGTCGGCGGCGCTGCGGCTGGCCCAGCTGCAGGCCGCCCAGGGCGGCGAGCCGCTGAGCGTCGCCGTGGTGGAGAAGGCGCGCGAGGCCGGCGCGCATTCGCTGTCCGGTGCGCTGCTCGATCCGTCGACGCTGGCCGAGCTGATTCCCGATTTCGCCACCAAGGGCGCGCCGCTGGCCTGCGAGGTCACCCACGACAGCGTCTATCTGCTGACCGCTGACGGCCAGTTCCGCCTGCCGATCACGCCGCCGCCGTTCCAGAACCACGGCAACCACGTCATCTCGCTCAACCAGTTCGTGAAGTGGCTGGCCGGGCAGGTCGAGGCGGCCGGCATCGACTCGTTCATGGGCTTCGCCGCCCAGTCGGTGCTGTTCGACGGCCGCCGCGTCGTCGGCGTCCGCACCGGCGACCGCGGCCTCGGCCGTCACGGCAGCCCGCGCGGCGCCGTCGAGCCTGGCGCTGACATCCGCGCCCAGGTCACGATCTTCGCCGACGGCGTCCGCGGCCACCTCACCAAGCAGCTGCTGCGGACGCTGCAGCTGGGCAGCGCGCAACCCGCGCAGTTCGCGCTGGGCCTCAAGGAGCTGTGGGACGTGCCGTCCGGCCGCGTCGCGCCGGGGACGGTCATCCACACGCTGGGCTACCCGCTGCGCCAGGAGGAGTTCGGCGGCAGCTGGATCTACGGGCTGCCCGACGGCCGTGTCTCGCTGGGCTTCGTCGTCGGCCTCGACTACGTCGATCCGCTGTTCGATCCTCACGCCGCGCTGCAGCGCTTCAAGCAGCACCCCTTCGTGCGGCGGCTGCTCGAGGGCGGCCACCTCGTGCGCTTCGGCGCCAAGGCCCTGCCGGAGGGTGGGTGGAACACGCAGCCCACCCTGCACGCCGACGGCGCGCTGGTGGTCGGCGACGCCGCCAACTTCGTGAACTCGCTCCGGCTGAAGGGCATCCACCTGGCGATGCGCAGCGGCATGCTCGCCGCCGAGACGGCGTTCGCGGCGATTCGCGCCGGCGACACCACGAGCGCCCGGTTGGCGGGCTACAAGGCCGCGGTCGACGCCAGTGCGATCCGCGCCGAGCTGTACCCGGTGCGGAACGTGCACCAGGCGTTCGGCGCCGGCACCTATCTCGGCTCGGCCTACGCGGGCGTGGCGATGCTCACCGGCGGGCGCGGGCTGCCGGAGCTGGCTGGTCACGCCGGCCACACCCGCATGGCCCGGCTCGACGACTACTACGGCCTGCGCAAGCGCGACGTCATCGGCGCGTCCAACGCCGTCGCCGCCGATCGCCGGCTCACCTTCGACAAGGCGACGAGCATCCACCATTCCGGGACGCACCACGAAGAGAATCAGCCGCCGCACCTGCTGGTGCAGACCGACGTCTGCCATTCGATCTGCGGGCCGGAGTACGGCCATCCGTGCGTACGATTCTGCCCGGCGAACGTCTACGAGATGGTCGACGACGGCCGCGGCGGCCGGCGCCTGCAGCTGAACGCGTCGAACTGCGTGCACTGCAAGACCTGCGACATCATGGACCCGTACGGCGTGATCACCTGGGTGGCCCCCGAAGGCGGGGAAGGCCCGCAGTACGACGGCATGTGAGCGCCGAGGCCGCGCCCGACCGTGCTGCTGACGCGGCGTGGCGACGCTCGTGGTGGAAGCGCGCGCAGGTCGCGCTGATCGCCGGCGCCATCGTCCCGGTGCTGCGGCTGCTCGGCCGCACGTGGCGCGTGCAGATCGTCGGTGAGGAGCATCTCGCGGCGGCGGTGGGGGGCGGCCCGGACCGCTGCATCTACGCCATCTGGCACGGCCGCATCCTGGGCTGCATGTGGTGCTGGCGCGACCGCGGCCTGGTGGTCGTCACCAGCGAGAACTTCGACGGCGAGTGGATCGCGCGGGTCATCCAGCGCTTCGGCTTCGGGGTCGCCCGCGGATCGAGCAGCCGCGGCGGCGCCCGGGCGCTGCGCCAGTTGCTGCGGACCTTGCGGCAGGCCCCGGCGGGATTCACGGTGGACGGGCCGCGCGGCCCGCGCGGCGTGGCCCAGCCGGGCGTGGTCTGGATCGCCCGGGCCACCGGGCATCCGGTCGTCTGCATGCACGCCGAGGCCGACCGCGCCTGGACGATCGGCAGCTGGGATCGCACCCAGATTCCCAAGCCGTTCAGTCGGGTGGTCATGAGCATCGCCCCGGCGTTGCACGTGGCGGCCGACGCCGGCGACGACGCGCTCGAGGCGGCGCGGGTCGCCGTCGAGGGCCGGCTGCAGGCGGCCGAGGCGACGTGCCGGGCGGTCCTGGCGGCGGGAGGCGGGCGATGATCATCCTGAGCAGTGAGCGCTTCAGCCATCACCTGACGCCGCCCGGACATCCCGAGCGCCCGGAGCGCGCCGAGGTGCTGCGCCGCGTCGCCGAGCGGTGGGCCGGCCGCGGGGCGGCGCTGGTCGAGCCGCCGCCGGCGACCGACGAGGCGCTGCAACGGATCCACACCGCGGAGTACGTGGCGGCGATTCGCGCCACCGCCGGCCGCGCCGTCCGCCTCGACCCCGACACCAGCACCAGCCCCGAGTCGTTCGCCGTGGCCACTCTGGCCGCCGGTGCGGCCGTCGCCGCCGTCGAGCGGGTGATCGCCGAGTCCGCGGCCGGCCCGGCCATCGCCTGCGTCCGTCCGCCCGGCCACCACGCCGAAGCGGATCGGGCGATGGGCTTCTGCCTGTTCAACAGCATCGCCGTCGCCGCGGCGCACGCCCGGGCGCAGGGGCTGGCCCGTGTGGCGATCGTCGATTTCGACGTCCACCACGGCAACGGGACCCAGGCCGCGTTCTACGACGACCCGACGGTGCTCTTCGTCTCGAGCCACCAGTTTCCGTACTACCCCGGCACCGGCGCGGCCGGCGAGATCGGCGCCGGTGCCGGACGCGGCTTCACGGTCAACCTGCCGCTCGAGGCCGGGGCCGGCGACGCCGATCTCGACGAGGCGTATCGTGCCGTCGCGGTGCCGGTGCTGGACGCCTTTGCACCCGACCTCGTCCTGGTCTCGGCCGGCTTCGACGCCCACGAGGACGACCCGCTGGCGGCGCTGCGCATGACGCCGGCGGGCTTCGCCAACCTCACCGGCCTGCTGCTCGACGTCGCCACCCGTCACGCGGGTGGACGCATCGTCTTCGTGACCGAGGGCGGCTACGACCTCGACGGCCTGGAGACGTCGCTGCACGCCACGCTCGAGGCCTGCGCCCGCGGCAGCGGCGGCACGACGCCACTCGCCGGCAATCGCGCCCGGGGCCGAGAGGCTGCCGAGGCCGCCCGCCGCGCCCTGCGCGGATACTGGTCGTACTGAGGCGACAGGGCCGGCCGCCGCGGCCGACCTGTTAGAATTTCGGGATATCCGCGGTTGCGACCGCCTTCCCGGTACCCCTGTGTCCGACTACCATCCGCAAGCGCTCGACGAGAAGTGGCAGGCCCGCTGGCGCGAGGCCGGCGCCTTCGAGGTCACCGAAGACCCGTCGAAGCCGAAGTTCTACTGTCTGGAGATGTTCGCGTATCCGTCGGGACACGCGCACGTCGGCCACGTCCGCAACTACATCATCGGCGACGTCGTCGCCCGCCTGAAGCGCCTGCAGGGCTTCAACGTCCTGCACCCCTTCGGCTGGGATGCCTTCGGCCTGCCGGCCGAAAATGCCGCCATCAAGAGCGGGATCCATCCCGAGACCTCGACGCTCGCCAACATCGCGCACATGAAGGGCCAGCTCCAGCGGCTCGGCATCAGCTACGCCTGGGGCCGCGAGCTGGCGACGTGCCTGCCCGACTACTACCGCTGGAACCAGTGGCTCTTCACCCGCATGTTCGAGCGCGGCCTGGCGTACCGCCGCCGCTCGACGGTGAACTGGTGCCCGAGCTGCCAGACGGTGCTGGCCAACGAGCAGGTCATCGACGGCGCCTGCTGGCGCTGCGGCTCGCTGGTCGTCGAGAAGGACCTCGAGCAGTGGTTCTTCAAGATCACCGAGTACGCCGACGACCTGCTGGCCGGCATCGACACGCTGACGTCGTGGCCCGAGAAGGTGCTGACGATGCAGCGCAACTGGATCGGGCGATCGGAAGGCGCCCGCGTCCGCTTCGCGCTCGACGGCGAACCCGGCGACATCGAGGTCTTCACGACCCGCATCGACACCATCTTCGGCGCGTCGTTCATCACCCTGGCGCCGGAACACCCCCTGGTGGCGGCGCTGTCGGCGCGGCCGGGCCAGGAGGCGCTGGCGGCGACGGCGCAGCGCTACCGCGCGCAGGACCGCACCGCCCGGGTCTCCGGAGAAGCGGAGAAGGAAGGCGTCTTCACCGGCCTGTACGCCATCAATCCGTTCACCGAACGGCGGGTGCCGGTGTGGGTGGCCAACTTCGTGCTCGGCGGCTACGGCACCGGCGCGGTGATGGGCGTGCCCTACGGCGATCAGCGCGACTTCGAGTTCGCCCGCAAGTACGGCCTCGACATCCCGGCGGTGGTGCGGGCGAGCGACGGCACCGTCGCCGACCCGGCGACGATGACGGCGGCGGTGAGCGACGAAGGCACGGTGGTCAACTCGGGCGTCTACGACGGGTTGACCTCGGCCGAGGCGCGCCGGCGCATGACCGCCGACGCGGCGGCGCGCGGTATCGGAGAGGGGTCGGTGCAGTTCCGCCTCAAGGACTGGGGCATCTCGCGCCAGCGCTACTGGGGCACGCCGATCCCGATGATCCACTGCCCGGTGGACGGCGTCGTGCCGGTGCCCGACGACCAGCTGCCGGTGGTGCTGCCGACGGTCACCGAGTTCACCGGCCGCGGCGACTCGCCGCTGGCGCACGTGCCGGCGTTCGTCGACGTCACCTGCCCGAAGTGCGGCGGTCCGGCGCGGCGCGAGACCGACACGATGGACACGTTCGTCGATTCGTCGTGGTACTTCTACCGCTTCGCCGACGCGCACAACGACCGGCTGCCGTTCGACCCGGCGGCGGTGCGCTACTGGGGGCCGGTCGACTTCTATTCGGGCGGCGTCGAGCACGCCATCCTGCACCTGATCTACTCGCGGTTCTTCGCCCGCGTGTTCCACGACCTCGGCATGATCGACCACACCGAGCCGTTCACCCACCTGCTCACCCAGGGGATGGTGCTGAAGGACGGCCACGTCATGTCGAAGTCGAAGGGCAACGTCGTCGATCCCGACACGATGCTGCAGAAGGTCGGCGCCGACGCGCTGCGCACCTACGTGATGTTCGTCGCCCCGCCGGAGAAGGAGGTCGAGTGGAGCGACGCCGGGCTCGACGGCATGTGGCGCTGGTTGTCACGCGTGTGGCGCATCGCCGAGCAGTGGCGCGAGGCCGCGGTGGCGGCGCCCCCACTCGACGCGGCGACCCTGGCCGGCGAAGAACGCGGCCTGCGCCGCAAGACCCACGAGACCATCCGCCGCGTCACCGCCGACATCGACGTCCGCAAGCAGATGAACACCGCCATCTCGGCGATGATGGAGCTGGTGAACGACCTGTATCTCTTCACCGACGCCCAGCGCGAGCGGCCGACGGCTCAGGCGGCGGCGGTGGCCCGCGAGGCCATCGACAGCCTGGTGGTGTTGGTCTCGCCGTTCGCGCCGCATACCGCCGAGGAGCTGTGGCAGCGCTACGGGCACGACGGCGGCCTGGCCGCCGCCCGGTGGCCGGAGGTGGACGACGCCGCGGCCAAGGCCGAGGCAGTGGTGATCCCGGTGCAGGTCAACGGTAAGGTGCGCGGCCGTATCACGGCCAGTCCCGAGGCAACCGACGCCGAGCTCGAACGGCTGGCGCTGAGCGACCCGGCCATCGCCCCGCACCTGGCGGGGAAGAGCGTCAAGAAGGTGGTCGTGGCCCGCGGCCGGCTGGTGTCGGTGGTGGTGGGATGACACGGCAGGGACCGGGGACCAGGGACCGGGGACCGGGGCTCGCGCCGACGCGCCGGGAGCTGCTGCGCAGCGTGCCGCTGGCGAGCGCCTCGCTGGCGCTGGCCGGATGCGGCTACTCGCTGGCCGGGCGCGGGTCGTTCCTGCCCGACTACATGCGGGTCATCGGCGTGCCGATGTTCGGCAACCGCACCCCGTACTCGCCGCTGGAGCAGGTGCTCACCGAGAAGGTGCGGGTGGAATTCCAGAGCCGCGGCCGCTACCAGGTGCAGCCCACCGACACCGGCGTCGACGCCGTCGTGCGCGGCGATCTCACCAACGTCGGCGCCGCGCCGGTCGGCTTCAATCAGAGCCAGCAGGCGTCCCGCTATCGCTTCACCATCACCGTGGGGGTGTCGCTGTCCGACGTCCGCCAGCAGAAGGTGCTGTGGGAGAACCCGGCGTTGAACTTCAGCGACGAGTACGAGCTGGCCAGCTCGGCCAGCTTCGCCGCCGGCGCCGCCGGGTTCATCGACCAGGAGCGCGCCGCGATCGACCGGCTCAGTTCCGACTTCGCGCGCTCGGTGGTCAGCGCCATCCTCGAGGCGTTTTGAGCCTCCGCGGGCTGTCATGACCCCCGCGCAGGTGCACGCCCAGATCGCCGCCGGAGAGACCGCGCCAATCTACCTGGTGGAAAGCGACGACCTGCCGTCGCGGCAGGAGGTGACGCACGGCTTCCTGGCGCTGGTCGACGAAGGTCTGCACGCCTTCAACGTCGCCACGTTCTTCGCCCGCGACGCGACGACCGCCGCCGACCGCGACGCCCTCTACGCCGACATCCTGACCACCGCCCGCACGATGCCGATGATGGCGCCGCGCCGCCTGGTGATCGTGCACGACGCCGAAGCGCTGCTGGCGCCGAGGCGCGCCAAGGACGACGACGACGGCGCCGCTGTGGCGCCGGGCAAGCGGCGTGGCCGCACCGAGTCGCCGGCCGAGGCGTTCGAGGCCTACGTCGAACGGCCAGAGCCGACGACGACCCTTGTCCTGGAGACGGCTGGCCTCGATCGCGGCCGCCGCATCGCCAAGCTGCTGCTGGCCAAGGCGGCGGTCGTCAACTGCGGCGAGCTACGCACGGCCGACGACCTGGCGCGCTGGCTGGCGGCGCGGCTCGACCGCGACGAGATGACCATCGAGGCGGCGGCGGTGCGGGCCCTGGTCGACGCGGTGGGCCTCGACCTCTCGCGCATCCGCGCCGAGGTCGACAAACTGGTGCTCTACGCCGCCGGTGAGTCGGCGATCACGGCCGCGCACGTCCGCGACGTGGTGACGCCGCTCGACGAGTCGTCCGGCGTGTTCGCGCTCATCGACGCGCTGAAGCAGGGCCAGGCCGCGGCGGCGCTCCGCGAAGTGGACGTGATGGTGGAGGCCGGGGTCGCGGCGCCGATGATCCTGGGGCAGGTGCGGGCGGCGGCGGGGCAGTTGCGTCCCGAGGGACGGGCACGGCGCGGACTGGCCGCGGTGCTCGACGCCGACCTGGCGCTGAAGTCGTCGCGCGGCGAGCCGCGTCACGTGCTGGAGCGGCTCGTCGTCGAGTTGTGCGGCACGGTGCTGGCGCGGCCCGCCGTGGGGCGGTGACGCCGGCGGCCGATCAGGCGGTCTTGGCCTTGACGCGGGCGGCCAGGCGCGACTTGTAGCGGCCGGCGGTGTTGCGGTGGATGATGCCCTTGCCGGCCATCCGATCCACCAGCGAGGCGGCCTTCCCGAGCAGCGCCTTGGCGTCCTCGATCTTCCCGCCCTCGAGCGCGGCGCGGATGGCCTTGAGGCCGGTGCGCAGCTTGGAGCGCAGCTCGCGGTTGTGGGTCCGACGCTTGACGTTCTGACGGTGGGCCTTCAGGGCCGACTTGTTTCGCTTCGCCACGTGTACTGTCCTCTGGCTACCAATCGTGCCAAAACCCTGAGGATATCACACCGCCCGCCCGGAGGGCGGGCACGGCGACACCCCCAGGTGGAGCCGTGCTGTCAGCCGTCGAGCCGGAGGCTGACTAGGACTTTCCGGGGGCGATCGCGTCGGTCCGCGGCGCCACTCGCGGCCGGTCGGAGTAACGCACCACCTCGCGGCCGTCGACGACCTCGACCCATCGGTAGATACGGGTCGGCGGCTTGGCCGGGGCGCTGTTCCTGGTGATCTTCTTCACGTAGTCGCGGGTCTCGCGATACGGCGGCACCTTCTGGCCGTACTTGTCGACAGCGCCGGGGCCGGCGTTGTAGGCGGCCAGCGCGAGCTCCACCTTCTGGTCGTAACGGTTCAACAGCTGCTTCAGGTAGAGCACGCCGCCGCGGATGTTCTCGTGGGGGTCGAACGGGTTGGCGACGCCGAGTTCCACGGCGGTGGCCGGCATCAGCTGCATCAGGCCCATGGCGCCCTTGGGGGAGACCGCCACCGGGTTGAAGGCCGACTCGGCCTGGATCACGGCGCGGACCAGGTCGGCGTCCACGCCCTGGGCCTTGGCGTGCTCGTCGATCGAGGCATCGAACCGCTCGGACCGGGCGTCGGGCGGACGGGTGACGCGGATGCCGTGGTTGGTCTTCGAAACCGTGAACGTCTGGACGTCACCGACGTCGGGACGCGGCTTGTCCGACAGGATCATCTGGCCGGAGGCGTCGCGCCACGCGTAGATCTGCGCGGCGGCGGATGCCGCCGAACCGGCGACGAACAGCAGGGCGAGGACGAGGCGAGCGATCACGCGGACACCTGTGGGGGGAGTCCGGTGAAGTCACTAGACTACCCCACATGGCTGTCGGCGCGCCGGGCGCCGCGCTTTAGGCCTGCAGCAGCTTTTCGATGAGCGGACGTGCCGCGGCGAGCAGTTCCGCGATCTTCGCCGGGTCCTTGCCGCCGGCCTCCGCGAAGTCGGCCCGGCCGCCGCCGCCGCCGCCCACGAGTGGCGCCAGCTGCTTCACCAGGCTGCCGGCCGGGGCCTTCTTCGCCGCCCCGGGCGTCACCGCCGCCACCATCGCGACGCGGCCCTCGCCGGTCTCGCCGGCCAGGAACACCACGCCGTCGCCGAGTTTCGACTTGGCCGCGTCGGCGAGTGACCGGAGCCCCTCGCGGTCGAGCCCGTCCACGCGGCGGACCACGACGGAGAAGGCGCCTACCGTGCTCTCGTCGCCGCCGCTCCCCGCCGCGGCGCCCCCGCCGCCCATCGCCAGCTTCGTCTTCAGATCGCGGATCTCCCGCTGGGCCCGCGACAACGCCGTGGCTTGCGCCTCGATGCGTGCCGCCAGCTCGGCCGGTGGGGCGTTGGCCGCAGCCGCGGCACGCTGCAAGTCGTCGACGGCGCCGCGCAGCCACGCCAGCGCGCCTTCGCCGGTCAGCGCCTCGATGCGCCGGACGCCGGCCGCGACCCCCGACTCCTCGGTGACCACCAGCAGACCGATGTCGCCGGTGGCGCCCACATGGGTGCCGCCGCACAGCTCGGTGCTGAAGCGGCCGTCGCCGATGGCGACGACGCGGACGCGGTCGCCGTACTTCTCGCCGAACAGCGCCGTCGCGCCGTCGGCGATCGCCTGCTGCGTGTCCTTGACGGCGGTGCGCACCGTCTCGTTGGCGAGGATCTTCGCGTTGACGATCGCTTCGATGCGGCGGCGCTCGTCGGCGCCGACCGGCGCGGTGTGCACGAAATCGAAGCGCAGGCGATCGGGCGCGACCAGCGACCCGGCCTGCTTGACGTGACCGCCGAGGGTCTCGCGCAGGGCGGCGTGCAGCAGGTGGGTGCCGGTGTGGTTGCGGCGGATCGCCGCGCGCCGCGCCGCGTCCACGTGGGGCGTCACCGGTTGGCCGGTGGCGAGCGGCGACGCCGCGGCGGCGATCCGATGCGCTCGCGGCAGGCCGGCGCCCAGCCGCACGACGTCGACCACCGGCGTGCGCCGGCCATCGGCGGTCTCGAGCGTGCCGGTGTCCGACACCTGGCCGCCGGCCTCGACGTAGAACGGCGTCCGATCGAGTACGACGTAACCGCCGGCGCCCTCCGGCAGCGCCGCCACCGGCTCCAGCGCCTCGTCGAGCAGCGCGGCGATCGGGGTCGCCGCGCCATCGATGGAGTCGTAGCCGAGGAACGTCTCGCTCACCGCCGCCAGGACTGCGCGAGCGTCGTCGTTCAGGGTGGCCTTGCGGCCGCCGTCGAAGGCGCTCTTCGCCCGCGCCTGTTCGCGTTGGCGGGCCATCGCCGCTTCGAAGCCGGCGGCGTCGAAGCGCAGCTGCTGGGCGGCGGTCAGATCCTCGATGAAGTCGCGCGGCAGCCCGTAGGTGTCGTAGAGCTTGAACGCCTCGTCGCCGCCGACCACGCCGCCCGACGCCGCCGCCTGGGCGAGCACGTCTTCCAGGCGGGGCAGCCCGCTGGTGAGCACGGCGTCGAAGCGCTCCTCTTCGCTGCGGATCATCTGCACCACGGCGTCGCGGCCGGCGACCAGCTCGGGATAGGCGGCGCCCATCTCGGCGACCAGCACGTCCACCAGGCCGTACAGGAACGCCTGCTCCAGCCCGAGGCGCCGGCCGTGCCGCATCGCCCGGCGCATGATCTTCCGCAGCACGTAGCCGCGCCATTCGTTCGACGGCACGACGCCGTCGGCGATCAGGAAGGTCATCGCCCGCATGTGGTCGGCAACGACCCGCATCGACACGTCGGCGGGATCCATCGTGCCGCCGTGGCGGCGGCCGGCGAGGGCGCCGATCCCGTCGAGCAGCGGCGTGAACAGCGGAGTGTCGTAGTTCGAGGTGGTGCCCTGCATCACCGCGGTGATGCGCTCCAGGCCCATGCCGGTGTCGATCGAGCGGGCCGGCAGGGCGGTGAGCACGCCGCCCTCGCCGCGATCGAACTCCATGAAGACGTTGTTCCAGATCTCGACGAACCGTTCGCTGCCGGCGGCGATGTCGGTCATGAAGTCGCCGGTGCCGGGCACGCCGGGGCCGCGATCGACGTAGATCTCCGAGCAGCGCCCGCACGGGCCGGTCTCGCCCATGGCCCAGAAGTTGTCGTCGGCGCCCAATTCGCCGATGCGCTCGGCCGGCACGAAGTCGCGCCAGCGGCGGTAGGCCTCCTCATCGCGCGGCACCGCGGCGTCGCCCTTGAAGATGGTCACCCGCAGCCGCGCCCGATCGATGCCCCAGGTGTCGGTGAGCAGCTGCCACGCCAGGGCGATGGCGTCTTCCTTGAAGTAGTCGCCGAACGAGAAGTTGCCGAGCATCTCGAAGAACGTGTGGTG
>CAYUAX010000166.1:0-11317 GCA_964442845.1 uncultured Bifidobacteriaceae bacterium
ATCCGCAGGTGCGCAACCGCGGCACCATCGGCGGCAGCCTGGCCCACGCCGATCCGTCGGCGGACATGCCGGCGGTGATGGCGGCGCTCGACGCCGAGATCCACCTCAAAGGCCCGAAGGGCTGGCGCATGGTCAAGGCGTCGGCGCTCTTCCAGGATCTGTTCACCGTGGACATGGCGCCGGACGAGCTCATGGTCAGCGTCCAGTTCCCCGCGGTGAAGGCGGCGGCCTACGCCAAGCTCCACCAGCGTGCGTCGCACTACGCCATCGTCGGCGTGGCGGCGGCGCTCGAGGCCAGCGGCGGGACGATCGCGGCGGCCCGGGTCGGGCTCACCGGCGCCGCGTCCCACGCCATGCGGCTCACGGCCGTCGAGCAGGCGCTGGTCGGGAAGCCGCTCTCGGACGCGACCATCGACGCCGCGGCGGCGGTGGCCGGCGACGGCGTCGGCGAGGTGAACGCCGACCTCCATGCCAGCGCCGAATACCGGCGGGCGATGATCCCGGTGTTCACGCGACGCGCTCTGCAGGCGGCGCGGGCCCGCGCCTGAGTCGGGCCGGTCAGCCGGCGTGGGTGGCGAGCTTCGACTGCAGGCAGCCGAAGAAGCGGTCGAGCATCATCTTCGCCACGCCGCCGATGAGGCGCTGGCCCAGCCGCGCGATCGGGCCGCCGGTTTCCACGGTGCCGGCGACGTCGACGATCGTCGTCGCGCCGTCGGCGCGCAGCGTGATGGCCGAACTGCCGTTCAGATAGCCGGGCCGTCCCTTGCCTTCGGCGACCAGGCGATACGACGTCGGCGACACCTGGTCGGCCAGCGTCACCACGCCGTCGTAGCTGCCGGTGATGGCCGCCATCGCCACCTGGAGCTTGACCCGATAGCGGTTCTCGCCGTCTGGCTCGAAGGCCTCGCAGCCCGGGATGCACGACGAGATGACGGCCGGGTCCATCAGCAGGGCCCAGACCCGCTCCGGCGGCGCGTCGAAGGTGAAGGTGCCGGCGATGTCCATGACGGGATTCTAGTGTCCTGAAACCGACGTTCGCTGACATATTCCCGGCGGGGCATCCCGCCTCGCGGCGTTGCTTCTCCCTCGGATATACGCCATATCCTCGGTCGTCGCGCCTTGCGATCCGGGCGCCGCGCCAGGAATATACGTCACCGAACGTCGGTTCCAGGACACTAGGTCCGGATCCGTTCCATCCGGATGCCGGGGCGGAACGCCCGGCCGTCCGCCCCGGTGTTCGCGCTACACTCGCCCGCGTGTCCCCCCGGTGCGCCCGCTCCCGCGCCTGCCCCTGATGCCGATCACCCGCCGTGCCTTTCTCGCGGCCTCCGCCGCCGTGGCCGCAGGGTGGCCCGCCCGGGCCGTCGCCCAGCCCACGGCGCCGCCGGTGGCGCGCTTCCAGGAACTGCGCCGCGGCGTCGGCATCTTCACCCTGCGCGGCGGCACCATCGGTTACCTGGTGAACGACGCTGGCGCGCTGGCGGTGGACAGCCAGTATCCCGACACCGCGCCGCAGGCGCTGGCCGGTCTCACCCAGCGGGCGCCCAAGGGCGTCGAGCTGCTGATCAACACGCACCATCACGCCGACCACACCGGCGGCAACCAGGTGTTCCGCGCCTCCGTCCGGCGCATCGTCGCGCACGTCAACTGCCTGGAGTGGCACCGCAAGGTGTCGGCCGCGGCGAAAACCGAAGGGCAGCAGTCGTACGCCGACACGACCTTCACCGACCAGTGGCGGACGACCTTCGGTGACGAGTCGGTGCGGGTGCGCCACTACGGCGCCGGCCACACCGGCGGCGACGCCGTGATCCACTTCGAGCGGGCCAACGTGGTCCACATGGGCGACCTGCTGTTCAATC
The DNA here is from genome assembly GCA_964442845.1 of uncultured Bifidobacteriaceae bacterium. Classification (GTDB taxonomy): domain Bacteria; phylum Acidobacteriota; class Vicinamibacteria; order Vicinamibacterales; family UBA2999; genus CAWAYR01. Next base: position 1,860 of record CAYUAX010000166.1, read on the forward strand.
GCGCTCACCCGAACATCGACCCGCCGGCCGGGGCGCGCGTGGTCCATTGGGTCAGCGTGCTCGAGACGATCGCCAAGGCGCACGCCGACGACACCATCTTCATCGCCGGCCACGGCAAGGACAACGTCGTCGACTGCCGGAAGGCCGACCTGGCCAGGTTCCGCGACTACCTCAGCGCGTCGCTCGATGCGGCCCGGCGGGCGATTGCGGCCGGGCGCTCGCGGAACGACCTGGTGACGACGACCGCGTTGCCGGGGTTCGAAGACACCATCGCGCTGAACGCGCGGCTGACGCAGGGCTTCGTCCTCGGCGTCTGTTACGACGAACTCACGGAAGGAAAGTAGCGACATGGTCGAGCAGATCGCGGCGGCGAACAGCTGGGTGAACGGCTACGTGTGGGGCTGGCCGATGATCGTGCTGCTGCTGGGCACGGGCGTCCTCCTCACCGTGCTCACCGGCGCCGTCCAGTTCCGCTATCTCGGCTTCGCGCTCCGCGAGGTGCTGGGCAAGCTGCGGCAGAAGAAGTCGGCCGAACCCGGCAGCGTGTCGCCGTTCCAGGCGGTGGCCACGGCGCTGGCCTCCACGGTGGGGGTCGGCAACATCGCCGGCGTGGCCACGGCCATCTCGATCGGCGGCCCCGGCGCGCTGTTCTGGCTGTGGGTGTCGGGCCTGCTCGGCATGTGCACGAAGTTCTGCGAGATCGTCATCGCCATGCACTACCGCGAGGCCGACGCCACCGGCACGATGCGCGGCGGGGCGATGTACACGCTCAAGAACGGCCTGGGCCTGCCGTGGCTGGGGGCGATCTTCGCCGGCCTGGTGTCGCTGGCGGCGTTCGGCATCGGCAACATGGTGCAGGCCAACTCGGTGGCCGACAGCCTGCGCGCCACCTTCGGGGTCGATCCGGGCCTGACCGGTCTGGTGATGGTGGTGCTGACGGCGGTGGTGATCCTCGGCGGGATCAAGCGCATCGGCGAGGTCACCGAGATCCTGGTGCCGTTCATGGCGCTGTTCTACCTCGGCGGCGGCCTGGTGATCCTGGTGCGCTTCGCCGACACCCTGCCCGGCGTGCTGACGCTGGTGTTCGAGAGCGCCTTCTCGGGCGCCGCCGCCACCGGCGGCTTCGCCGGGGCCACCATGCTGATGGCGCTGCGCTACGGGGTGGCGCGCGGGTTGTTCTCGAACGAGGCGGGGCTGGGCAGCGCGCCGATGGTCCACGCCGCCGCGCGCACCGATCACCCGGTGCGGCAGGGGCTGTACGGCATCTTCGAGGTGTTCGTGGACACCATCCTGGTCTGTTCGATCAGCGGCCTGGTGATCCTGTGCACCGGCGTGTGGGCGAGCGGCGCGACCGGCGCGGCGCTGGCCGGCGAGGCCTTCTCGGTCGGCCTGCCGGGCACGGCCGGCAACATCGTCGTCACCGTGAGCCTGCTGCTGTTCGCGTTCTCGACGCTCATCGGCTGGAGCTACTACGGCGAGACCGGCATCGTCTACCTGTTCGGCGCCCGCGCCGCCGCGCCGTACCGGCTGCTCTGGCTGGTGTTCATCTATCTCGGCGCCATCGGCTCGCTGCACCTGGTGTGGGACGTCGCCGACACGCTCAACGGATTGATGGCGATTCCGAACCTGATCTCGGTGCTGGCGTCGATTCCGCTGCTGCTGCGCTTGAAGCGAGAGTTCTTCGCGAAGCACGCCGCCTGATCGACGCGCCGGGCCGCCAGACCCGGCTCGTATAATGGCGCGTGCCCCTGGCCCCCGGCGCCCGGCTCGGCCCTTACGTGATCGTGGCGCCGCTCGGCGCCGGCGGCATGGGCGAGGTCTATCGCGCCCGTGACGAGCGCCTGCAGCGCGACGTCGCCATCAAGGTGCTGCCCGACGCCTTCGTGTCGAGCCCCGATCGCCTGCGCCGGTTCGCACTCGAGGCCCGCGCCGCCGCCGCCCTGAACCACCCCAACGTCGTCGCCGTGTTCGACGTGCAGACGGAGGGGGTGCCGTACCTGGTCTCGGAACTCCTCGAGGGCGAAACGCTGCGTGACGCGATGCAGCGCGGCCCACTGCCGCGGCGCCGCGCCGTCGACGTCGCCGTGCAGGTGGCGGCCGGCCTGGCCGCCGCGCATCAGAAGGGCATCGTGCACCGCGACGTCAAGCCGGCCAACATCTTCCTGACCCCCGACGGCCGCGCCAAGCTGCTCGACTTCGGTCTGGCGCGGGTCGTCGAGTTCGCCGCCGGCGACGGCCGCTCCACGCACGCCGGCGAGCCGGTGACCCATCCGGGCGCCGTCCTCGGCACCGTCGGCTACATGGCGCCGGAACTGGTGCGCGGCGAGGCCGTGGATTCGCGCGCCGACGTCTTCGCGCTGGGTGCGGTGTGCTACGAGATGTTCACGGGCCAGAAGGCCTTCAACGGGGAGACGTCGGTGGAGGTGCTGGCCGCCATCGTCCGCACCGACCCGCCCGACCCGGCGCCCAGCGTCGTGCCGCCCGCGCTGGCCCGCGTCGTCCGCCGCTGCCTCGAGAAGCAGCCGGCGCAGCGCTTCCAATCGGCCTCCGACGTGGCGTTCGCGCTCGACGCGGTGGCCGGCGGCTCCTCCAGCGACGCCGCGGCGGTGCTGGACGAGGCGCCCCGATCGGCCGGGCGCCGCCCGCTGCCGAGGCGCCTGATCGGCGCGGGGCTGGCCGCGGTCGCGGTGACCGCCGTCGGTCTGGCGCTGTGGCGGCGGCCGGTCCCCGCGGCGCCCGGCGCGGTCACCTACGAGGCGAAGACCTTCGACCGTCTGCCGGTGATGAACGCGCGGTTCATGCCCGACGGACAGACCATCGTCTACAGCGCCGCGGCGGCCGGCTACGCCCCCTCGCTGTTCGTGATCAGCCCGACCGCCGAGGCGCCGCAGCCGCTCGACGTGCCCGACGCGCACTTGCTGGCGGTGTCGCGCAAGGGCGAGCTGGCCCTGGTCGTCAACGCCCGCTACCTGCAGCAACGGCTCTACACCGGCACGCTCGCCCGGATGACCCTCGGCAGCGCGCCACGCGCCGTACTCGATCAGGTGCGCGAGGCCGACTGGGGGCCCGACGGCGAATCGCTGGCCATCGTCCACGACCTCGGCAACGGCCGCGACCGGCTCGAGTACCCGGTGGGCACCGCGTGGCACGAAGCCACCGGCTATCTCAGCGATCCGCGGGTGTCACCCGATGGCGGGCGCGTGGCGTTCGTCGCCCACCCGTGGCGCTTCGACGATCGCGGGATGGTGATGGTCGTCGAGCGCGGCGGTGCGGCGCGCGCGGTGACGCCGGAGCTGTGGTCGATCGAGGGCCTGGCGTGGTCGCCCGACGGGCGGACGCTGCTGTTCTCGGGCAACGCCGCCGGCGGCGGGCAGATGCAGCCGATGGCCGTACCGGCCGACGGCCGCGGCGGCTACCGCACGGTGCTCAGCGCGCCGGCGCGGCTGATCGTCCACGACGTCGGGCCGGACGGCCGGTGGCTGGCGGTGCGCGAGGACCTCACGTTCGGGGTGCGCGCCCGGGTGCCCGGCAGCGACGCCGAACGGGAGCTGTCGTGGCTCGGGTCGTCCGGAGCCCGGGCCTTGTCGGCCGATGGACGGCACCTGCTGATGGTGGACGTCGGACAGCGCAGCGGGCCCGCCTACGGCGTCGTGCTGCGCGGCACCGACGGCGCGCCGCCGACCCGGCTCGGCGCCGGCAGCGCCGAGCGGCTGTCGCCCGACGGGCGCTGGGCCGCCGCCATCGTCGCGACGCCGCCGGACGTGGTGCTCTACCCGACGGGCACCGGCACGCCGCGCCGCATCGGCGGCGGCCGCTTCGATCCCGTGACCTCGGTGCAGTGGTATCCCGACAGCCGCCAACTGCTGCTGTGCGGCGCCGAGGCCGGCCGCCTGCCGCGCTGCTTCCGGACCGACGTCGACGGCGCGGCGTTCACGCCGGTGACCGACGAGGGGGTCCGGGCGGCGCTCGGTCCCGACGGCACCACGCTGCTCCTCACGGCGGCGGACGGCACGGCGAGCGTGCGGCGCGGCGCCGATCCGCCCCGGCCGGTGGCGTCGATGGGCGCCGGCGATCGCGTGGTGGGCTGGAGCCGCGACGCGTCGGCCGTCTACCTGCAGCGCGGCCTCGACGTGCCGGTGCGCGTCGAGCGCGTGACCCTGGCCACCGGCGACCGGGCGGTGGTGAAGACGATCGCCCCCGAGGGCATCGGCCTGCCGGCCACCGTGATCGTCGCCGACTGGGTGGACGACGGCCGCTGGTACGCCTACAACTACTCGTCGTCGCCGTCGGTGTTGTTCGTCGTCACCGGCGCGCGGCCGTAGCGCGGAGAATCCTTCCCGAGCCCCGAGCCCCGAGCCCCGAGCCCTGAGCCCCGGTTCTCAGGGCATCAACAACCGGATCGGCTGGCGCGGGCTGGCCGCGAACACGTTCAGCGAGAACTTGAAGCCGAACGGCTCACCGAGCAGGTCGGCGGCGTAGGGCACATCGGGGCCCTGCTGCGCATACGACCAGCCGAGCCCGCCCACCAGCAGCCCGCCGCCCTCGCGGACGAACCGCTCGACCAGCGGCACGTGCCGCGTGGCGAAGTCGGCCGGCGGCTCCCAATCGCTGGCATACCAGAGCACCGAGGCACAGCGCAGGTCGCGCTCGAGGGCATCGGGCCGGGTGACGACGAACCGCCATCCTCGGCGATCGACGAACCGCCTGACGCCGGTGATCTGGGCGGCACGGAGGAACGAGCCCTCCCAGAAGACGATGGTCGTGCCCGCGGCGCAGCCCTCGGGGATGCCCGCGCCGTCGAGCCAGCGCAGCGCGTTCTCGGCGAAGGTGAGGTTGTCGGCGCCGTCGCCGCGGATCTCGTCGTCGCGGGTCAGGCCGTCGTGCGCGTAGACCAGTACGTGGCCGGCGCCGTAGTCACGCGCGGCGATGAACTCGCGCGACTCGGTGCCCGCCGGCGCCCACAGGTTGGGCACGTCGTCGGGCAGCCGGCCGATCGAGAACCACGCCTCGTCGTCGCCGTCGCCCTCGGGGGCGTCGAGGCAGCCGGGGTAGATGCACAGGCTGCCGGCGTTGCCGGTCGACATCCGCAGCGACAGGGACGAGAACAGGCTGCGGACGGCCCGCTCCTTCTCGAGCAGCGCCTGACGCGCCGCCGCCTCGGCACGGGCTTCTTCCTCCTGCGCTCGCGCCGCCGCTGCGGCGGCCGCCTGCTGTTGCGCGCGCGCCTCGGCGGCGCTGCGCCGGGCGTCCAGGCCGAACAGCACGCTGACGATGCCGAGCACGGCGATGGCCGCCGTCGCCGCCGCCGTGATCCAGCGGGCCTGGCGCCGTCGTCGCACGCTGCGCTCCGCGAACGCCCGCTCCGGGGCGTTCAACCATCCCGCGCGATCCCGCACCAGCGGCGCCAGCATCGCGCTGCGTACCGGGTCGCTCCACAGCAGACCCCGTCGTGCGGCGTCGTCGCCGGCCCGCGCCCATTCCAGCGCCGCCTGCGCCAGCTTCTGCCGCGTCACCAGCGGCACGGCGTCGGCCGACACCTCGTGGATCCAGCCGATCAGCCGGCCCCAGCCGCGCACCAGCGCGTCGTGCGCCGGCTCGGCGTAGCCTTCGCCGTCGGTCTCCTGCCCCTCGACGACCAGGCGCGCCGCGGTCAGCCGCCGCAGCACCTCGTGGACGCGGGCGCGTTCGCCGGCGTCCGCGAACTCCAACTCGGCGTCGCTCACGCGCCGCTTCGCCAGGCTGCCGGCGCCGCCGCTCACCATCCGCAGCATCAGCGCCCGCATCGAGGCGCGGTGCGCGTCGTCGAGCGCCTCGAACTCCGCGTCGGCGCGGGCGCGCAGGGCGCCGACGACCCCGCCGATCGCGTCGTAGTCGCCTCGCGTCAAGGCGCGGTCCGACGATTGGCGGCCGACGTATCGGATGAACATCTCGCTCAAGGCGAACGACAGCAGCGGCAGCCCGCCGGGGGTGTTGACGACGTCGTCGACCAGCGTCTCGACCAGCGCCGGCGGCTCGAAGTAGAGCACCCGGGCCGACGCCGGCTGCTCGACGATCGCCGTGAGATCGGCGCGGCCCAGCGCCGGGACGACGAACCGTCCGTCGGCCCAGAGCGCGGCCAGGGCCGATCGATCGAACTGCGGCTCGAAGTCGGTGCGCAAGGTCACCGCCACCGTGACCTGCAGCGGATGCGCGTCGATCAGCCGCGCCAGCAGCGTCATCACCGTGTCGCGCGCGGTGGCCGCCCGGGCCATCGTCACCAGTTCCTCGCACTGGTCGACGACCATGAGCAGACGCTGGCCCGGATGATCGGCGCACCAGGCCGCGACGGCCGCCTCCACCGCCGCGGGCGTCGCCGCCGCCGCCGCGCCGAGCGCGGCCACGGCGTGGCGCAGCGCGTCGAGGGGGGCGGTGCCGGGACGCACGACCGGCAGCACGATCCAGCGCGAGTCGGATTCGAGGCGCGGCACCACGCCGGCCTTCACCAGGCTCGACTTGCCGGTGCCCGAGGCGCCGAGCACCGCCACGAAGGGCTTCTGCTCGATGGCGTCCTGCAGCGCCGCCACCGCGGCGTCGCGGCCGAAGAAGAGCCCGGCGTCGCCTTTCTCGTACGACGCCAGGCCGCGCCACGGGTTGGCGTCGGCGGTGAGCGGCGGCGCCGGCGGCAGCGACAGCGCCTTGCCGGGCGCCACGAACACGAACTCGCCCTTCTCGTGGCGGGACAACGGCCACAGCCGCGGCGTCTGGCGCGCGGCCCCGGCGTCGATCATCGCCGCCTGCAGCCGATCCTCGACGTAGAGGTAGAGCTCGGTGGCCGTGATCAGGCCGTCGCCGCCGGCGCGCGGCACGATGTCCGCGGCGCCTTCGAGCGCTTCGAAGAGCGCCTGCGCGAACGGCGAGTGATCGCCGCCGCCGTCGCGGCCGCCGAGGCTGCCGCTGCTGAGCCGGTCGAGCGCCTTCTCGTCCTGCGCCGCCGAGGTGATCACCTGCCACGCCGGATCGCGGACGAAGCGCTCGTAGCGTTCCTGGTGGATGACCTCGGGCAGCGCCGCCGCCGCCCGGGTGCCGCTCCAGCGGAACGCGCCCGAGAAGCAGGCGTCGAAGATCACCAGCACGTGCCGGCACGGCAGCGCGACGATGGCGTCGTGGACCAGCGGCATCGACAGGAAGGTGGTCTCGTCGGCGCGTGAGGCGTCCACCGGCAGCAGGTAGCCGTTCGGGCCGTCGTGGCCGTCCACGGCCACGCCGTGGCCGGCGAAGTAGAGGCACACGCGATCGTCCGCGGTGACCTGGGCGGGCAGCTCCGTGGTGAGCAGCGACACGAGGCGGGCGCGCGTCGCCTCGCCGTCGAGCACCGTCGTCACCTGGTAGCCGTGGTGGGTGCCGAGCAGCGCGGCGAGCCGGCGCGCGTCGTTGACGGCGGTGCCGAGCGGCGGCACGCCGTGCGCGTAGCCGTCGATGCCGATGACGACGGCGATCGATCGACGGAACGGCGAGGCAGACGCGGTGCCGGTCACCGCACGCATTCTGCTACACTCGCGCGCGACGCGACGCCGATCCGTCGCGCACAGGAGCCCTCATCATGCCGAAGGACGACAAGCCCAAGGGAATGGCCGGCAAGCGCGGCGCCGCACCGGCGAAGAAGAAGAAGGCCGCCAAGAAGACGGCGAAGAAGCGCTAGCCGTCAGTCGATCGGCAGCGGATCGAGGGCGATCCGGTGCCAGCCCGTGGCTTTCGACAACGCCAGTGCCCGGTAGTGGGCGGCGTCGTCGGCGGCCACCGCGTCGTCGGTGGCCTGCAGGTACGAGCGCTGCAGGTCGTCGGGCCGCACCGGCTTGTAGAACAGGCTGGTGCCGTGGTGGTGACGTGTCTGGCTGTGATGCCAGCGCACCAGCCGCGACCCCACCACGCGGCCCAGCGCCACGGCGGCGGCGGCCACCGGGTCGCCCTTCAGCGCCGCCAGTTTGGCGCACAGCGTCGGCACGTCGAGCAACGCCGGGTCGCCAGGGATCGCCGCGCTCTCCGGTGAGCCGACCCGCGAGGCTTCGAGGGCCTTCGCGCAGGCGCGCGCCCGCGCCGGGTCCTGCCGGGCCGCCTGCAGCGCCTCGACGAGCGCGGCCAGCCGGGTGGCGACGTCGTCGGCGGCGGCGAGATCCAGCAGCGAATACGGCACGGCGGCGAACCCCGAGCGATGCTCCGGCTCGTCGAGATAGCCCGCCAGCGCCTTGGCCAGGCCGAGCCCGGCCTCGTGTGCCGACGCCGCGGGGGTGAGCGTGTCCATGAAGGCCCGCCACGGCCAGGTGCCGGTGGCCGGCGCCAGCGCCTGGGTGGCGACGACGAACTCGGCCGCCTGGCGCAGCTGATACGCGGCCTCGAGGCAGTTCATGAAGCAGTCGCGGAAGATCACGACGCTGGCGCGCTGGCCGCTGCCGCGAAAGGCGCGCACCAGGCCGGGCAGGCGCAGCGTGTCGTGGGCGGTCTGGCCGGGGGGCGCGTCCGAGAAGACGCCGAGCGGACCGGCGGCGTGGCCGAAGAACGACACCAGGTAGCGGTCGGCGGGGCACTCCTCGCGCCCGAAGCGCAGGAACTCCTGCAGGACATCGGCATCGGCGGCGTTCAGGTCGGTGGCGTCGCGCTGCAGCCGCACCTCGGTGGTGTCGGTGTTCACGCCGCGCAGGATGCCGCCCCACAGCGGATGGCCCTCGGGGTCGATGTCGGTGAAGCCGCGTTCGGCCGGCGGGATCGCCACCAGTGAGCTGCGATACACCCCGCGCCGGCGCTTGAAGTCCACCTGCGCCGCCACGCTCACCTGGCGGAAGTCGGCGGCGTCGCAGATCGCCTTCAGCTCGCGGCGGGCCGAGGTGTCGAGCACGCTCGACGTCGCCGCGTCCTCGGCGATGGTGTAGGCCAGCACCGCCCACGACTTCTTCGGATTGGCGGCAGCGCTCATGGCGCGGGGGCTCCGTCGCGGGCTACTTCTTCGCGTCCGGTTCCGGCGCCGCCAGCAGCGGCATGCCGTCGCCGCTGCCGCTGCCGATGAGGCCGGTCTCGGTGTAGACCCGCAGCTTGTCGCGGGTGTCGATGATGTCGAGGTTGCGCATGGTCAACTGGCCGATGCGGTCCTGCGGCGTGAAGAACGCCTCGCCCTTCTCCATCGTCAGCCGTTCGGGCCTGTAGGTGAGGTTGGGGCTGGTGGTGTCGAGGATCGAGTAGTCGTTGCCGCGGCGCAGCTCCACCGTGACTTCGCCGGTGATGGCGCGGGCCACCCAGCGCTGGGCGGTTTCGCGCAGCATCATCGCCTGCGGGTCGAACCAGCGGCCCTGGTAGAGCAGCCGGCCGAGGCGGCGGCCGTTGTTGCGGTACTGCTCGATGGTGTCCTCGTTGTGGATGCCGGTGACCAGCCGCTCGTAGCCGAGGTGCAGCAGCGCCATGCCCGGCGCCTCGTAGATGCCGCGGCTCTT
>CAYUAX010000167.1:0-11218 GCA_964442845.1 uncultured Bifidobacteriaceae bacterium
CGCCGGCGGCCAGCCCCATGCCGTAGGCGTCGAGGGCGAGGCCGCCGATGGCCGAACGGTCGGTGAAGTGGCCCTTGCCGTCGTTGAGCAGCAGGGCCAGCGTCGAGACCCGCGGCGCCGATCCGCGCGGCGACCACGGCCAGGCCCGGCCGTTCACCAGCAGCAGATCGAGGTCGCCGTCGTTGTCCACGTCCACCAGGCCGCCGCCACCGCCGGTGGTCTCGGGCAGCAGCTTCTCGCCGGCGGCGCCGTTCTCGCGGGCGACGTGGGCGAGGCCGGCCTCGGTGGTCACGTCCACGAACGCCGCGGGCGGCGCCGCGACGTCCACCCGGCTGGACGCGGCCGGGCCCGGCGTGACCGTTCCACGGCCGGACCAGACGCGCCAGGCCAGCAGGGTGACGAAGACGAGAGCCGCGACGGCGGCGGCCCGGAACAGCGCGGTGCGGGAGATCACGGTCACGGTGAGGTGCGAGACGACGCCGGCCGGGGGGGCTCGGCGGCTGGTGACGGGTCGGCACGCCGCTGCAGGTCGTAGATGACCAGGGCCTGCGCGGCGTGGTTGGCGGCGGGGTTGGCCAGCCGGTGCAGGGCCAGCACGCGGTTGCGGGCCTGCTCGTCGGGCGTGTAGCGCAGGTGCGCCTCGCGGTGGACGGCGGCGCGAACGTCGTCGCCCAGCTCGCCGTAGAGCAGGTTGAGGGCGTAGTGGGCGGTCACGTTCTCGGCGTCCACGGCGAGCGTGCGTTCGAACGCCTCGACGGCGCGGTCGAGCCACCCCCGCCGCGCGTCGGCGCGCGCCGGGCCACGTTCCTGCTTGGCGCGGTCGAAGAGCGCCTGGCCCAGTTCGTTCAGCACCTCGTAGTCGCGGCTGAAGTCGAAGCCGCGGGCGCGCAGCTCTGGCGACGCCGCGCCGAGCGACGCTTCGAAGTTGGCGATGGCGTCGTCGAGGTGGCCGTTCTCCCGGTTGACCAGACCGGTCAGCCACGCCACCGTCCACGGCGCCGCGCCGGCGGCACGAGCCCGATGCAGCGCCGCCACCGCGTCGTCGAGGCGGCCTTCCTTGTGATACACCCGCGCCAGGTTGAGCGGGCCCTCGGGGCGGCCCAGGCGCTCGACCTCGGCGAACGCCGCCTCGGCCTGGCGCAGCTCGCCCTTCTCGCTGCCGGCGTTGCCCTCGAGCAGCAGGCCGATGCCGTAGTCGTTCCAGCGCTCCCACAGCGGCTGGGCCGTGGCGGCCGTACCCGGCGCCGGCGGCAGCACCTGCGTGCTGGCGGCGATCGTCGTCACCGGCAGATCGATGCGATAGGTGTCGCCCATCGCCAGCCGCATCATGGTCACGTCGAACTTGCGGTACTGCAGGCGCGCCTCGAGCGTGATCGGCCCGCGCGCGTCGGCCGGCACGTCCAGCGCGTAGTGCACGACCTGCGCCGCGCCGGGCGGGATCTGCTTGTCGTAGAGCGGGACGTAGATGTCCTGCACGTTCCGCCGATCCACCTTCTTGCCGTGCCGGTCGAGCATGTAGACGTTGGTGAAGTGCGCCCACGGATCGACGCGGCCGTCCGGCTCGACGGCGCCGCTGCGGCCGATGACGCGGTCCCCGGCCCTGGCCGTGACGTCCACCCACACCTCGTTCGAGTCGGCGGTGCCCTGCGTGAAGTGGTGGCCGACCTTGCGGGTGCGCAACACGATCTCGACCAGATATCGCCGTCCGGGCTGGAGGGCGGGTGCGTCCGGTCCGAGGGGGCCGATCAGCCGCCCCGAGACCGTGCCGCCCTCACGCAGCCCGAAGACGTCGAGCGTGACGACCTTGTCGAGGAACGCCTGCTCGGCTTTCACGGTGGCGGCGTCGTCGCGCAGGTGCGCGATGCCGGTGTTGGCGGCGAGGAAGCGGTGGTCGTGGATCTGCAGCGGGCCGCTGCCGTCGAACGGCTGGGCGCCGAAGTCGCTCGACGGACTGAGCGGCATGTGGCAGCCGGCGCAGCGCGCCTCGGCCTTCGGCGGGTAGTAGAACGCACGCGCGCCCCGTCCCGAGACGCCGCTCAAGATGTAGCTGTCGTAGTGGTTCTGGCCGCGCAGGAACTCCTTGTAGTCGTTCAGCGCGCCTGGGATGTGCACCTTGTGGCAGGTCGAGCAGAACTCGGTGGTGCGGTGCACCGGCTTGAGGAAGGTCGCCTTGTGGAACGCCGGTTTGGCCTTGATGAGCTGCTTGCTCAGCTCACGCAGGGCCGGCGACGTCGAGAACGCGAACGGGTAGTGGCGCGGCGCGGCGATGGTGTAGTCGCCGTTGCCGCGCGTGCTGTTCACCGTGTCGATGGCATGGCACGCGGTGCAGGTGAGGCCGGCCTGCCCGGTGGGGTCGTTCTCCATGTCGAAGTCGGCGCGGCCGAACGCGCCGCTGAAGAGCGGCACCGGGTCGTGGCAGCCGGCGCACCAGCGGCTGCCGTCGACGTTGCCGTCGCGCGCCAGCATCACCTGGCGGGTCTCCTTGACGCTGGCCTTGTAGACGGGGTTGTTCATCGAGCTGAAGCGATGCGCGCTCGACAGCCAGCCGCGATGCGCGTCGGTGTGGCACTCGGCGCAGTAGTCGTCCACCATCAGCGCGCCGGCGGCGATCGTCCCACCGCTGGCGGTGCGCGCGAACGACGGCGCGAACGAGACGCCCGCGTCGGTCACCACGGGCGGCCGGCTCGTGCGCGCGTCGATGGCGGCGGTGAGCGCGACGAGGGCAGCGGTCGCAACGGCCCAGGTCCAGGCGGCGCTGGTGCTGACGGCGCGACCGCGGCGCCGGTGGTTGAGGAAGGCCCAGGCGACGCCGATCGGTGCCAGAACGTGCGCCCAGTAGACGACCGCGCGCAGGCCGGGCTGCCGCAGGTCGATGCCGGCGACGCGCATCAGCGCCAGGCCGCTCACGAGCACCACGGCGGCGAGCGCGGCCAGGACGTAGCCCATGCGCGCGGCACGCCGGTTGGGATGCGTCCGTGCCGCCAGCGCGTGGGCGAGCGCGAAGCCAAGGAACGGAACGATCACCAGGATCCCGACAGCCAGATGCAGCAGCACCGTCCACTGGTAGACGTAGCCCTGGTAGCTGGCGCCGCGCAGGGCCTCCACTGCCGACACGCCGCCGAGGTACGCGGCCGTGGCCGTGAGCACGCCGGTCAGGACGTAGAGCAGGCGAAGCACCCAGTGCAGCAGGGGCGTGATGGGCGCCGATCGCGACGACGTCTCAGGGCTCATCGGCCGCTCTCGTAGCGCGTATTGAACTCGGCGTGCAGGGTACGGCGTGCGGCGGTGTCACGGCCGGGCAACGGCTCCACCGTCTCGCCGTCCTTGGTGTAGAGGTCCATGTCCTTGCACCAGCCCTTGGTGTCCACCACGACCCGGCGGGTCCAGCCGCTCGGCGGCGGCGCGCCCGGCGCCGCGAACTCGAGCAGCAGCTCTTCACCGGGCCCGACGACGGCCACCGCGTCGTCGTCGCTGTCGACCAGCGGGGTCACCGGGCCGAGGCGACTGTACCATCCGCGCGGGTGACGCGTGTCGAGCAGCGGGGCGCGGCGGGCGTAGTCGTAGTGCGGCGTCCGCTGCGGCCCGGTGGTGCGGGCGGCGAAGCCCGACCGGCGCATCGTCGCGCTGGCGATGGCGACCTCGCGAATGACGACCTCGGGGGCGGGCTCGGCGAAGACCACCGCGAGCCGGTCCCAGTAGATCTCCTGCGTCGTCGTCAGGCGGAGGGCTCGCGTGCCAGGCGGCAGCCCGGTGAGAGGGAAGCTCATCTGCCGCGGCATGCCGGCGGGGTAGCCGAACTCCGCGGCCACGACGTGCCAGCGTCCGCGGCCGTCCCGGGCCTCCAGCGTCGGCGCCCGATAGGGAGCGTTGGCCTGCCACGCCGCGAACACCGTCTGCGCGTAGGGATACTCCACCCAGCCGTCGGCCAGCAGCACCGGTGCGCCGGGGCCCGCGGTGAGTGCGGCGTCGAATTCGAGCGTGAGCGAGTGCTCCGCGGTGCGGCCGATGAAGCGTGAATCGATGGCGCCGGGCGGCGCCGCCTGCAGGTCGGCCGTGGCGATTGCGGCCGTCACGTCGTCGCCGCGGTCGTTGACGGCATGTATGGGCCGGCGCTCGTGGCGATAGAAGATCGGCGCGCCGGTCGGGGTGGGCCCGGCGATCGCCTTGCGCTCGTCGAGCGTCATCTGCCAGCCGGGCGGCAGGTCGTAGACCTGCAGCGCGACGCGGTCGACGTACGCCACCTCCTCCATCGGCTCGCCGAGGACGAGCGCATAGCGGCCGTCGCGCGGCTCGAGGGCATCTGTCGGGAGCAGGACCCGCTCGTGGGGGTGCGGCGCGCTGTAGACGCCGGGGCGTTCCAGGAAGCCGATGCCGCCGACGCCAAGGATGTCGGTGACGAAGCGGAAGGCCGTGCCGTCCCAGGCGAAGAGCACCGGGCAGCTCGAGAGCTGCCGCTGCGTCTCCTCGATGCGATGGAGGCGTCCCGCGGGCAGGTCGATCTCGGTCTGCAGGATGCCGTCGGACCACACCAGCGACACGAAGTCGGCGCGGTCGGCGCCGCCGAGGCCGACGGCCACGGGCTGCAGGCTCTGACCGGGACCCGACGCGGTGCGCACCGTGTCGATCGCGGTCCACTGCGAGCCGCGGCGAACCGCCAGGCGCGTGCCGATGCCCGAGGTGTTCGAGCGGCGCTGATCGCTCGTGATCTCCCGTCCCGTGGGTGCCAGGGCGACGTAGGCGGGACGGCCCCGGCCCGCCCGGCGCCGCACCGGCCCGCGGTCGCTCATCGCGACCAGCGACGGACCCCGGCTCGCGTCGTCGATCCACAACGTCCACACCGGGGCGACATCGGTCGACCGATCGATCGACGGCGTGACGGGACCGTCGCCGCCGAGCGGCCACACCGTCCAGCCCGTGCCGCGGCTCGTCACGAGGTCGAGGCCGCCGTCGCCGTCCACGTCAGCGACCGCCAGTTGTCGGCCAGCCGCGCCGTCGGCCGCGGCGATGGCCGTCGGTTGCCACGGGCCGTCGGCACCGTGCCGCCAGCGCTCGAGACCGCGCGGACCCGTCGTGTAGAGCTCCGGCCGGCCGTCGGCGTCGGCGTCGGCGGCGACGATGGCGTCGAGTGACGCCGCACGCAGCGCCTCGAAGTGCGGCGCTGCCCGGTATCGCCACAGGCGGTCGTTGAGCCACACCTCGTGCGGCGGTGACGCCTTCAGCACGATGAGGTCGTGGTCGCGGTCGCCATCCAGATCGGCGATGGCCACGCCACGCGATGGACGGCGATCGCCGGCGAGCCCGGCCGCTCCGGCGATCCGCCTGAACGTGCCGTCGCCGTTGTTGTTGAGCAGTTCGTTCGGGCCGCGCCCGTTCACCAGCCACACGTCTAGGTCGCCGTCGTGGTCGGCATCGAAGAGCGCGCCGTCCACGGCATCCACGTCCGGCGTGGCGGCGCGCATCGCCGCCGTCACGTCGCGCCACGTACCGGCCGGGGCCTGACGCCAGATGGCGGTCGCGCCGGCGCGCAGCAGGACGACATCGAGGAGTCCGTCGTCGTCGATGTCACCCCACAGCGCCGCGCGGACGCCCGGGATCCCCGCCAGCGGGTGAGTGAGGTCACGCGTCGTGGTGTCTTGGGCGGCCAGCACGACGAGGTTCGGACGCGGGCCGGTCACCGCGTTGGCGGCGAAGAGGTCGGTGGCGCCGTCGCCGTCGATGTCGGCCACGCTGAGCGACGTCCGTTCGGGCGAGGCCCAGGCCGGTGCGTCGCCACCCCACACCGGTTCGGCCGGGCCGAACGCCTCGATGGCCGGCCGCGGCGCCGCCGCGGCGTCCGCGGCCTCCGGCGCATCGAGCGTGAACGCCATCGCCAGCGGCCCCATGCGCGTGTACTTGAACTCGGCCAGCGCCGTCCGTGGGTCGCGCTCCAGTTCCTGGAAGCGCGCCAGCCGCACCTGCGCGTCGGCGGGGCGGCCCAGCCGCTGCAGCGCCTGGAACGCGCCGTAGTGCGCGCTGCGCAGCAACGGGTCGAGCGCGCTCGCCGTGTCGAACCACGTCAGGGCCTGCGCGGGCGCGCTCGCCAGCAGCGCCTGCCCCGCGAAGTAGGCGGGGTAGGGATCCGCGGGCGCCGCAGCCGCTACCGCGGCCAGCAGCGGCGCGGCCTCGGCCTCGCGTCCGGCGTGCAGGCGCAACAGGCCCAACGAGTACTTGGCGCGCGTGCCGTGGGTCACATCGTCGACGAGCGGTGTCAACAGGCGTTCCGCCTCGACGTCGTCGCCGGCGTCCTGGCGGTTGATGCGCGCCATCGCGAGGTTGACGGCGACGCCGGTCTCCGTGGGGTGCGCCTGGGCCAGCGCGGTGAACGTCGCCACCGCGTCGCCGAAGCCGTACTGGCCCATCTCGGCCACACCTCGATTGACCGCGGCGACGAACGTGGCGTCGCGCGGCGGTGCCGGCGCCGGCGCGGCGCGCCGGCAGGCCGCACCCGACCCCACGGTCAGGAGCGCGAGCGGAAGGACGAGGAGGGCAGAACGGGACATCCGCGGCGGATGCGGCGGATTCTACTTCACGGGATCGGCGCAGCGGCGCTCAGCGCGCCAGCGCGTGCGCGGCGGCGTCGGCCTGCTCATGGGCATGATACGAACTGCGCACGAGCGGGCCGGCTTCGACGTGGACGAACCCGAGGCCGAGCGCGAGGCGCTTGAGTTCGGCGAACTCGTCAGGGTGGTAGTAGCGCGTCATCGGCGCGTGATCCATCGACGGCCGCAGGTACTGGCCGATGGTGAGGATCGCCACACCGACCTTGCGCAGGTCCTTGAATACCTCCACCAGCTCATCGGTGGCCTCGCCGAGGCCGACCATCAGACCGGTCTTGGTGGGGATGTCGGGGGCGAGGCGCGTCGCGCGGTCGAGCAGCTCCAGGCAGCGCGAGTACTTGCCGCCGGAGCGGGCCATCCGGTACAGGCGCGGCACTGTCTCGGTGTTGTGGTTGAGGATGTCGGGACGCGCCGCGAGCACGGCGCGCAGCGGCGCCTCCTCGCCCTTGAAGTCGGGGATCAACACCTCGACGCGGCACTCCGGCGTCCGCGCTTTGATCTCACGGATCGTCGCCGCGAAGATGCCGGCGCCGCCGTCGGGAAGGTCGTCGCGATCCACGGAGGTGACCACGGCGTACTTCAGCCGCATCGCCTGCACCGCCTCGGCGACCCGCGCCGGCTCGTCAAGGTCGAGCGGGTCGGGCTTGCCGTGCTTCACCGCGCAATAGGCGCAGGCGCGAGTGCACACGTCGCCCAGAATCATGAAGGTGGCGGTGCCGTGGTGCCAGCACTCGCCGATGTTGGGGCAGTGGGCGTCCTCGCACACCGTGTTGAGCTTCAGCTCGCGCATGATGCCCTTGAGCCGGAGGTAGTTCTCCGACCCCGGGGCGCGCACCTTCAGCCACTCGGGCTTGGGCTCCCGCGGCTTGACGAAATGCAGAGGCGCTTCCACTCCCTCTAGTTTACCGGACGAGCGGTCGGGGTGGCGGGCGGCGGCATCGACGCCATCGGGACCGGGTATGCTTCACGCCATGGCATCCGGCACCCTCGCGATCACCTGGTTGGGGCACTCCGCCTTCTCGTTGCGCACTCCGGGCGGCAAGACCGTGCTCTTCGACCCGTGGTACACGGGCAACCCGAGCTTTCCGGCCGGGCACGAGCCCAAGGCCGCCGACCTGATCCTGCTGTCGCACGGGCACAGCGACCACAGCACCGACGCGGCGGCGACGGCCAAGGCCACCGGCGCCACCGTAGTGGGGATCTACGAGATCACCTCGTGGTTGGGGACCAAGGGCGTCAGCAAGGTCGAGCCGATGAACAAGGGCGGCACGATCACGACCCACGGCCTGCGGGTGACGCTGACCGACGCCCGCCACAGCAGCAGCACCGACGACCTGACCTATCTCGGCGAGCCGTGCGGCTTCGTGGTGAGGCTCGAGAACGGCCAGACGATCTACTACGCCGGCGACACCTGCCTGTTCGGCGACATGAAGATCATCGGCGAGCTCTACCGGCCGGACATCGCGTTCCTGCCGATCGGCGATCGCTTCACGATGGGCCCCGACACCGCGGCGCTGGCCGCGAAGTGGCTCGGCGTCAAGCAGGTGGTGCCGATGCACTGGGGTACGTTCCCGCTGCTCACCGGCACGCCGGCCCAGTTGAAGGAGCACCTCGCCGGCTCGGGCATCGAGGTCCTGGAACTGCAGCCCGGCCAGACCGCGGAATAGGCTCGTAAGTTCTCGGTCAGCCGATCAAGAGATCGCCGGCTCACCAGATCGCCAGATCGATCAACCGATCACCACATCAACCGATCAACCGATGTGCGATCTCATCTTCAAGCCGCCCACCAGATAGTCTGCGAACGCTTGCCCGATCTGCTCGGACGACATCGGGCCGGCCGGGTCGAACCAGCGGGTGATCCAGTTCACGGCGCCGAGCAGCGCGAACGTCACCATCTTCGGATCGCCGGGGGCGAACAGCCCCTGGTCCATGCCCTGCTGGACGATCGCCCGCACGCCGCGGTCGAAGACGTCGCGGCGGGCGATGACCTTGCGCAGCAGCGGCGGCGACAGCGCCTGCAGGTCGAGCGTCAGCGCCGTGCCCTGCAGTTCGTCGAGGATCACGTGCACGAACGCGAGCACCAGCGTGCGCAGTTTGGCGTCCGGCGGGGCGCTGCTCGCCTGCACGCCGTCGAGCAGCCCGAGCAGCACGTCGAGCGAGTAGTCGTGGCAGGCGAAGAGGATCTCTTCCTTGTTGCGGAAGTAGTAGTAGAGGTTCCCCTTGGTCATCTCCAGCGCGCTGGCGATCTCGTCGACGCTGGCGCCGTGGTAGCCGCGGCGCCGGAACGCGGCGGCCGCGCTCTTCAGGATGTCGAGGCGCCGGTCGAGGCCGGGCACGATGCGAATCGGGGCGGGCATCGACGAGGGGAACGCGGCTGACTGTATCACAGGATTGAACGAGCGTTCAAAGTCGGCTAGACTGCGGTTCTCTGCCGCGAAACCCTCGAGCGGCCAGCGGCTCGCGGCCAGGCGCACCCAGCCCAATGGAACAGACCGCCCAGCTCCCGTCGATCGGCTTCGAGACCTCGCCCGCGGAATACCGCCACTGGACGCTGACCGTCGACGGGACGATCGCGACGCTGGCCATGGACGTGCAGGAGGACGCCGGCCTGCGCCCCGCCGACTACAAGCTGAAGCTCAACTCGTACGACCTCGGCGTGGACATCGAGCTGGCCGACGCGCTGCAGCGGCTGCGCTTCGAGCATCCCGAGGTCAAGGCGGTGGTGCTCACCAGCCTCAAGCCGCGCATCTTCTGCGCCGGCGCCAACATCTTCATGCTCGGCAGCTCGTCGCACGCGTTCAAGGTGAACTTCTGCAAGTTCACCAACGAGACGCGGCTCGGCATGGAGGACGCCAGCCGCCACAGCGGGCTGAAGTTCCTGGCCGCGGTGAACGGCATCTGCGCCGGCGGCGGCTACGAGCTGGCCCTGGCGTGCGACGAGATCCTGCTCGTCGACGACGGCGCGGCGGCGGTGTCGCTGCCCGAGACGCCGCTGCTCGGCGTGCTGCCAGGCACCGGCGGATTGACCCGCGTGGTGGACAAGCGCAAGGTCCGCCGCGACCGCGCCGACAGCTTCAGCACGCTCACCGAAGGGGTGCGCGGCAAGCGCGCCGTGGAATGGCGGCTGGTGGACGCGGTGCATCCGACCAGCAAGTTCACCGACGCGGTGGCGGCGCGGGCGCAGGCCCTGGCCGCCACGTCCGACCGGCCCGGCGTGGGGCCCGGGATCACGCTCGGGCCGCTCGCCCCGACCGTCGACGGCGATCGCATCGCCTACCGCTACGTCACCGGCGTGATCGACCGGGCGAGGCGTCTCTGCGAGCTGACCATCGCCGCTCCCGACACCCCGCAGCCCACGACGCCGCCGGCGTTCCTGGCCGCCGGCGACCAGGCGTGGGCGCTGCGCGCGTTCCGCGAACTCGACGACGCCGTGCTGCGGCTGCGCCTCAACGAACCCGAAGTCGGCACCGTGGTGCTGCGCGCCACCGGCGACCCCGAGGCCGTGCTGGCCGTGGACCGCGCGCTGGCCGCGCACGGCGATCACTGGCTGGTGCGGGAGATCGTCAGCCACATCCGCCGCACGCTGAAGCGCGTCGATCTCACGGCGAAGACCTTCTTCGCGTTGATCGAGCCCGGCAACGCCTTCGCCGGCACCCTGTTCGAGCTGGCGCTCGCCGCCGACCGCGCATACATGCGCCACGACGACGACGAGGCCAACGCCGTGCGGCTGTCGGCGATGAACGCCGGCGCCTATCCGATGAGCAACGACCTCACCCGCCTGCAGGTGCGCTTCCTCGGCGAGCCCCACCGGGTGGACGAGGTGCTGGCGCTCGACGGGCCGATCGTGGCGCCAGACGCCGCCGACTTGGGCCTGGTGTTCTCGGCCCCCGACGACATCGACTGGGACGACGAGGTGCGCCTCGCCCTCGAAGAGCGCCGCGCGTTCTCCCCCGACGCGCTCACCGGCATGGAGGCCAACCTCCGCTTCGCCGGACCGGAGACGATGGAGACGAAGATCTTCGGCCGCCTCACCGCGTGGCAGAACTGGATCTTCCAGCGCCCCAACGCCGTCGGCGAGAAGGGCGCGCTGATGACCTACGGACGCGAAGGCCGCCCGGCCTTCGACTGGAAACGGACGTAGCGACCATGATTTCGAGCGAACGCATTCCCAACAACGTCGATCTCGCCGGCAACAAGCGCCTGCAGCGGGCCTTGGAGCACTGGCAGCCGGCCTACCTCGACTGGTGGCGTGACATGGGGCCGCCCGGGTTCCAGGACTCGCATCAGGTCTACTTGCGCACGGCCATCAGTGTCGATGCCGCCGGCTGGGCGCACTTCGACTACGTGAAACTGCCGGAGTACCGCTGGGGCATCTTCCTGGCCGAGCCGACGCCGGATCGGCGCATCGGCTTCGGCGATTTCAAGGGCCAGCCGGTGTGGCAGGAGGTGCCGGGCGAGTTCCGCAACCAGCTGCGCCGCCTGATCGTCATCCAGGGCGACACCGAGCCGGCCAGCGTCGAGCAGCAGCGCTCGCTCGGCGCCCACTGCCCGAGCCTCTACGACCTGCGCAACCTGTTCCAGGTCAACGTCGAGGAAGGCCGCCACCTGTGGGCGATGGTCTA
>CAYUAX010000168.1:0-11186 GCA_964442845.1 uncultured Bifidobacteriaceae bacterium
ACGTCCCAGCGCGTGATGATGTAGGTCTCGTCGCTCTTGAAGTCGCGCACCAGCACCGCCGGCGATTCCGGCGTCATCATGCCGGCCAGGGCGTCGAGGTCGGCCGAGATGTCGGCGAACGGCAGCGCCGGCTCCATGATCGCTTCCACCGGGCCCTTGAGCAGTTCCGGCTTGACGACGATCTGGTGGAACAGCCGGCCCTCGTTCACCGAACCCACCAGCCGGCCGTCGGCCACCACCGGGATCTGCGAGTAGCCGCACTCGGTCATGATGTGCGCCGCCTCGGCCACCGATTGGGTCCGCTGGATGGTGACCAGCGGCGCCTTCTGGCGATCCGCCACCAGATCCTTGGCGGTCAGGCCCTTGCGATCGACGTAGCCCTTCTCGCGCATCCAGTCGGGGTTGTACATCTTGCCCAGGTAGCGCGTGCCGTGGTCGTGGAAGATCACCACCACCAGCTCGCCGGCCGTGAAGTTGGCGGCCAGCTGCAGCAGGCCGGCCATGGCCGCGCCGGCCGAGTTGCCGGCGAAGATGCCCTCCTCGCGGGCGATGCGGCTGGTCATGATCGCGGCGTCGCGGTCGGTCACCTTCTCGAAGTGGTCGATGACGCTGAAGTCGACGTTCTGCGGCAGGAAGTCCTCGCCGATGCCTTCGGTCACGTAGGGGTAGATCTCGTTCTTGTCGAAGACGCCGGTCTCCTTGTACTTCTTGAACACCGAGCCGTAGGTGTCGATGCCCCACACCTTCACGCCCGGCTTCCGCTCCTTCAAGTACTTGCCCACGCCGCAGATCGTGCCGCCGGTGCCGACCCCGACCACCAGGTGATCGACCCGGCCGTCGGTCTGGTCCCAGATCTCCGGTCCGGTCTGCTCGTAGTGGGCGCGGGCGTTGGAGGGGTTGTCGTACTGGTTGGCCTTCCAGCTGTTCGGCGTATCGCGTTCGAGCCGCGACGACACCGAGTAGTAGGAGCGCGGATCCTCGGGCTCGACGTCGGTGGGGCAGACGATCACGTCGGCGCCGAACGCCCGCAGCGCATCGACCTTTTCCTTCGACTGCTTGTCGGTCGTGGTGAAGATGCAGTGGTAGCCCTTCACCACGGCGGCGATGGCCAGGCCCATGCCGGTGTTGCCGGAGGTGCCCTCGATGATCGTCCCGCCCGGCTTCAGGCGGCCGTCCTTCTCGGCGTCCTCGATCATCTTCAGGGCCATGCGGTCCTTGATCGAGTTGCCGGGGTTGAAGGTCTCGATCTTGGCGACGACCTCGGCTGCCACCGCCCCCTTCGGAATACGGTTGAGTCGCACCATCGGCGTGTCGCCGATGGTGCCGAGGATGGTGTCGGCGATTTTCGTGGCCATCGGGTCGATCTTACCCGGCTCCAGCCGAGCCGCTACGACGTGGCCGCCGAGGCGGCCGCCGACCACTGGCCCGACCTCCACGCCTCGGGGCGCAGCACGACCAGCACCGTCAGCACTTCGAGCCGGCCGATCCACATCGCCAGGGTCAACGCGATCCGGCTCAACGGGTGCAGGTCGGCGAAGTTGGCCATCGGCCCCACCTGGTTGAAGCCCGGGCCGATGTTGCCCAGGCAGGCGATAGTCGCGGTCAGGCCGGTGATCATGTCGGCGCCCAGCGCCACGACGATGCCGGTGCAGATCGAGAACACCAGCAGGTAGAACAGGAAGAAGACGACCACGGTCTGGACGATCGCGTCGCCGACCACGCGGCCGCCGAGCTTCACCGGCAGGACGGCGCGCGGGTGCAGCGTACGGCGCAGCGCCTGCAGCGTGTAGCGGGCCAGGACCAGGTGCCGCACCACCTTCGGCCCGCCCGAGGCCGAGCCGGCGCAGCCGCCGATGAACATCAGCACCAGCAGCACCATCTTCGCCTGCTCGCTCCACGACTGGAAGTCGACGCTGGCATAGCCGGTGGTCGTCAGGATGCTCAGCACCTGGAAGAGCGCGGTGCGAACTGCCGCTTCAGCGCCGCCGGTCAGGCCGAGCGCCGCCACCAGCAGCACCGAGGCCACGACGACGATGCCGGCGTACGCGCGCAGTTCCTCGTCGGCGGTCAGCACGCCGATGTCGCGCTGGCTCAGCGCCCGATACTGCAGGGCGAAGTTGGCGCCGGCGACGAACATGAAGACGATCACGATCCACTCGACGGCCGGGTTCTGGTAGCCGGCGATCGACAACGGGTGGGGCGAAAAGCCGCCGGCGGCCAGGGTGGTCATGGCGTGGCAGACGGCGTCGAACCACGACAGGCCGGCGAGCCACAGCGCCACGGCCTGGACGGCGGTGAACGCCGCGTAGAGCCGCCACAGCAGCGCGGCGGTGCGGCGAATCTGCGGACTGACCTTGTCTTCGCTCGGTCCCGGCGCCTCGGCGAAGAACAGCTCGCGGCCGCCGATCGACAGGCGCGGCAGGATGGCGACGAAGAGCGCGATCACGCCCATCCCCCCCAGCCACTGGGTGAGCGAGCGCCAGAAGAACGTGGCGCGGCCGTAGTCGGCGAAGTCGCGCAGCACCGTCGCTCCGGTGGTGGTGAGCCCCGACATCGACTCGAACAGGGCGTCCACCGGGCCCAGCCCAACCCATACGTACGGGATCGCGGCGAGGTGGGCGAGGACGAGCCACACCGCGGCCACCACGGCCAGGCCTTCGACCCGGCGGATGCGCTCGACGAGGTCCTCGGCCGACTCGCCGCCGGCCTGCCGCATCAGCTGGCCGAGCCCGAGCGTGACGACCGCCGCGACGGCGAACCCGACGGCGTCACGCCACTCGCCGTAGCCGATCGCGACGGCCAGCGGCGCCGCGAACACCACGCCGAACAGGCGGATGAGCACGCCGCAGAGGTGGACGACCAGCGAGTAGCGCATGGCGGACCGGCCGGCCGGCGATCAGGCCGACTCGCGCGTGAAGTAGTCGCGCACGCGATCGACCGCCTCCTCGGTGCAGAAGATCACCAGCCGATCGCCGGGCCGCACCACGTCGTCGCCGCGCGGCACGGTCGCCGCGCCCTCGCGCAGGATGGCGGCGACGATGGCGTCCTGGCCGGTGCCCATGTGCTTGAGCTCCCGCGGCGCGAAGGTCGGCGAGACGGTGAGCTCGAAGACCCGGGCTTCGCCGTGTTCGATCACCGCCAGCAGGCTGGTCGCCCCGCCGGTGATCTGGTGGAGGATCGAGGCGACGGCGGCGGCTCGTGCCGAGATCGCCACGTCGATGCCGACCCGTTCGAACAGGCGCAGGTTGGCCGGACGCCCGACCCGGGTGATGACCTTGCCGACGCCGAGCTGGCGGCCGAGCAGCGACGCCAGCAGGTTGCGCTCGTCGTTGTCGATCACCGACACCAGCACGTCGCTGCGGCCGACGTTCTCCGACTCGAGGAACTCCAGATCGGTGCCGTCGCCGTTCAGCACCAGGGTGCGGCGCAGCGTGGCGGCCAGCAGCTCGCCGCGCTGGGCGCTGCGCTCGACGATGCGCAGGTCGATCTGCGGGATCTGCTCCAGCCGCTGCGCCAGCTGCAGGCCGACGTCGCCGCCGCCGACGATCGTCACGTGCAGCCGCCCGCCGCCGCGGGCGGGATGGACGCGGGCCTCGACCGCCTGCATCGCCTCGGGCGTGCCCATGACGATCACCTTGTCGCCGGCCCCGAGCTGGGTGGTGCCGCGGGGGACGAAGATGCGCCCGTCGCGCTTCACCGCGACGATCAGCGCGCCGCGCGGCAGGTGCAGGCCGCTGAGCGGCCCGCTGGTGAGCGGCGACGCGGCGTCGAGCCGGTACTCGAGCAGACGCATGACGCCGCCGGCGAAGGCCTCGGCGTCGATGGCCCCGGGCACGGTGACGATGCGTTCGATGTCGGCGGCCAGCTGGGCCTCGGGCCAGACCACGCGGTCGATGCCGAAGGCCGCCAGGCCGCCGTCGGCGGCGCCGCCGGCGACGAACTCGGGCCGCGACACCAGGCAGATGGTGCGCGGCCGGCCGAGGCGGTTGGCCAGGGCGCAGGCGACGATGTTGACCTCGTCGAGGCCGGTGGCGGCGACGAACACGTCGGCCTGCGCCACGCCGGCGCGGGTCAGCACCTCGTCGCTGGTGCCGCTGCCCGGCACGAACTCGACGTCCATCGCCTGAAAGGCGTCGCCAGCCACCGGATCGTGGTCGATGACGAACACTTCGTGGCTGGGGGCGAGGGCGCGGGCCAAGCCGGCGCCCACCTGGCCGCCGCCGACGATCACGATGTGCATGGCGAAGGCGAAACCGGACCGGACTGTAGCACGGGCCCGTCGATGCGGGCGGTCACGCCGGCGCCGCGGCGCGGACCAGCCGATCGATCGCCCGCAGGCCGTCGTCGCCGAGGTCGAGGCTGTGGGCGTTGACGTAGAGGCGAATATGGGCGTCGCAGACGGCGTCGGACATCTCCTGCGAGTGAGCCCGCACGTAGTGGCGGCTGGCCTCGGGATGCGCGAACGCGTAGGCGACCGAGTGGCGGATGGCCGCTTCGACGGCGGCCACCGTCGGCCGGTCGAGATCGGCGCGGGCGCAGATGCCGGCCAGCGGCACCGGCAGCCCGGTGTCGGCTTCCCACCACTCGCCCAGGTCGGCCACCTTCACCAGCCCGTGCTCGGCATAGGTGAACCGGCTCTCGTGGATGACCAGGCCGGCGTCCACCTCGCCGCGCTCCACGGCGCCGAGAATCCTGTCGTAGCGCAGCTCCACCACCTCGCCGCGCGGCGGGGCGGCCAGGCGCAGCAGCCGGTAGGCGGTGGTCTCGCGGCCGGGGATCGCCAGGCGGCCGCCCACCGCCTCGGCCAGCGGTGCGGGTTGGCGGGCGACCACCAGGGGGCCCACGCCGTGGCCGAGCGCGGCGCCGCTGCGCAGCAGCCGGTAGCGATCGCCGACGCCGGCGAAGGCGCCGACGCTCAGCTTGGTGAGGTCGAACGCGCCGTCGTGGGCGCGGCGATTCAGCTCCTCGATGTCGAGCAGCACCGGGCGGATCGGCCGCGGCGCCTCGACCAGGCCGTGCACCAGGGCGTGGAACGCGAAGGTGTCGTTGGGGCAGGGCGAGAAGCCGAAGGTCAGCTCACGCATGCCGCCACCTCCCACACCAGTGCCGGGGTCACGGCGTGGACGGCCGCGAATGCCTCGTCGAACTTCCATAGCGCGCGGTCGGTGTCTTCGATTGCATTGGAGATGACGCGCACCTCGATCGCCGGGATGCCGGCCAGGGCGGCGGCGCGCACTACGGCGAAGCCCTCCATCGCCTCGACGTCGCAGTCGGCGGTGCGGCCGACCCTGCCGCTGGTGCCGATGACCTGCCGGGTCGCGGCCGGCACGGCCCGGCACACGGCGTCGATCAGGGCTTCTGGCGCGGCGAGGCGATGCGGCGCGAACCGCTCCGGGACGCCGAGGTCGCAGTAGAGCGTCTCGACGCCGACGACGACGGCAGGCGGGACGAGACCCGACGCCCGCCGGGCGCCGGCGATGCCGACGTGCACGATGGCCCGCGGCCGTTCGGCCGCGATCGCCGCCGCGGTTGCCGCCGCCGCGTCCACCGGCCCGACGCCGCACACGAGCGTGCGCCAGCCTTCAGATGGGGCCAGCTCGTGTTCGGTTGCGGCGACGACGAGGATGTCCGAGAGGGGGATGCCGGGCACGCGCTCTCAGTGTAGCGGGTGGGCGGCAAGAGAATCGGTAGGGACTAGCCGCTAGCCCCTAGCCGCTAGCCGCCACCAGATGGGCCCTCGCGGCGCCGCAGGCGCCGCTCAGTGGCTCATCGCGTACAGCATGATGTTCACCGCCGTCGCGTAGCCGTTCGGGGAGTAGGTGTAGAAGTACTCCGGGTCCTCGCCCTCGCGCTCCCAGGCGTCCGAGATGTCGGTGTTGTGCGTCGCCAGCACCATCAGCTCGCCCTTGGCGTTGAAGATGCCGCGCAGGTGCACCACCGCGCTGTCGGAGCCGCGCTCGGACGAGGCGCCGGAGCCGCGCCAGAACTGGATCGACGGCACCTGCGGAATCTCGCTGAGCGGGAACATCGTGCGGTAGATCGGATGCTCGGGGCCGATGTCGCGGAAGGGATACTGGCCGGGCGGCAGCACCCGCGCCATCTCGTTCTCGAAGACATCCCAGGCGCGCGAGCCCCAGAAGTCGTCCACCCAGAGGAAGCCGCCCTTGAGCAGGTAGTCGCGCAGCGCCGCCACCTCGTCGTCGCGCAGCGTCATCGTGCCCACGTCGGAGCCCAGCACGAACGGGCAGCGGAACAGCCACGGGTCGGTGGCCCGCACCACCCAGTGGTTGGGGACGCCGGTCGGCTGCTTGCTGACCCGCGTCTTGGTCAGCTCGGCGAAACGGATCGAGAAGTTGATGTCGGCGTCGGGGTAGTCGGTGGACCAGCCCTGACCGCCGGCCTCGCGCCACTGACTCTGGTACATCAGGCGGCAGAAGGTGAAGCCGCCGTCGAAGTTGGCGTCGCTGGTCGGCAGCCGCGGCGGCACGCGGCGCATGCGGCCCCAGCCGCCGCCCCACTGCGCCGAGGCGGCGACCGCCGCCAGCAGCACCAGCGCCAGGGTCGCCGCGGCGCGCCGCCGCATCGGGCGGGACGTCACCGCGGCTGGCTCCGTGGCTGCCGGGCCAGGCTGCGGTAGTACTCCTCGACCAGGCTCTTGAACTCGGCCGGCACGTCGTCGCTGCCCGACAGCAGCACGTCGCGGGCCTGACCGTCGAGCTGCCGGCGCAGCGAGAACTCGAAGCGGCGCAAGCCGTCGCTGACCCCGGCCTGCAGCCGCGCCAGTTCCTGCACGTCGCGGTAGACGCGGTCGTCGTCGAGCGCCTTCAGGCGGCGCAGGATCTCGTCGAGATCGCGCGTGTCCACGCCGTCGGCGCGCAGCGCGCGGCGCAGGGCCTCCAGGTCCTGGCCGTAGCGGCGGGCCTCGCCGCGGAACTGGCGGACGTCGTCGCCGCTGAAGTTGCCCGGCCGCGCGTTGCCCCAGCCGCCGTCGTCGTTCCAGCCGCCGAACGTGTCGCCGTTGCCGCCGCCGCCCTGCTGGCCCTCGGCATTGGCTTGCCCCGACTGGCCACCCTGGCCCTGCTGACCTTGCTGCCCGCTTTGACCTTGCTGACCCTGCTGGCCTTGCTGCCCGGCTTGGCCTTGCTGTCCGGCTTGGCCCTGCTGCCCGCGTTGGCCCTGCTGGCCCTGCTGCTGCCCTTGCTGACCCGGCTGCTGTCCCTGCTGCTGTCCCTGCTGCCCCTGTGCGTTGCCAGCCTGCGGCTGTCCGTCGCGGCCGTTCTGACCCTGGCGATCGCCGCTGGCGCGTTCCTGCATCCGCCGCCCCAGCGAATCCACGCCGCGCACCAGGTCGCGGGCTCGCGCCAGCGTGTCCTCAGGGTCGGCGCCGGCTTCGCCGCCGCCCTTGCCCACCGCCGACGAGGCGTCGGCCAGGCGCCGCCGCAGGTCCATCAGATCGGAGCCGATGTCGGCGTCCATCTCGCGGCCGGCGCCGGGGTCGGCGTCGCGGCCCAGGAACTGGCGCGAGTAGCGCAGCTTCTCCTTGGTCTTGTCGTCGCGAATGCCGCCCGACGCCTCCTGCAGCTTGCGCGCCGCCTCCTTCTCGCCGCGCGCCAGCTCGTTGGACAGCCGGTCGAGCTGCTGTTCCAGCTGGCCCAGCTTGCTCGACAGGCCCTCACGGCGCTGCGAGTTCTGCTGCGCCCGCTGCAGCCGGTCGCTGCCGGCGTTCTCGAGCCGCTCGGCGTCGTTGGCCACGTCGGCGTGCTCGCGGGCGATCTCCTCGGCTTGACGCACCGCTTCCTGCACGTCGCGGCCGGCCCGCGCTTCCTGCGCGCCCTGCAACTGGCGCTGCGCCTGCTGCAGCCGCTCGGCGGCGGCCGAAGCCTGGCCGGCGGCGCTCGGGTCGTTGCCGGCTGCGGCGCGGCGCATGGCGTCGGCGGCCTGCTGCATCTGCCGCGCGGCGTTGGCCAAGTCGGGACGGTTCTGCTCGCGCGACAGCCGCTCGAGCTGACGCGCCGCCTCTTCGGCCTGTTCGGCCAGCGCGCGCTGCTGATCGCCGCCGCCCGAGGCGGCCTGGCCCGAGGCGCGCCGGCGCTGCCGCTCCAGTTCCTGCTGCTGGCGCCGCGCCAGCTCCTTCAGCTTCTCGGCCAGCGCGTCGATGCGCTGCTCGGCCTGGTCGGCCTGGGCGCGCGAGCTGGTCTCGTACTGGTTGGCCATCTTGTCCATCTCGAGCTCGAACAAGTCGGCCAGGTCCTCGGCGATCGAGCCCGCCTGCTGTCCACCGCCGCCGCCCCCGCCCTGCTGGTTGCGGGCCTGCACCTGCGTCTCGTATTCCTCCTCGGCCTGCTGGAGGTACTGGAGCGCCTTCTGCTCCGACGGCATGGCGCCGTCGGGGCTGCGCTGCTGCAGTTTGGCCTCGGCCGCCTTCATCTCGGCCACCGCCAGCGGCAGCACTTCCGCGATCTTCTGGAAGCTCGGGTCGGGCGTGACCAGCCGCGAGTTCATGCGGCTCACCAGACCCTCGACCTGCTCGCGCAGCCGGCCCTGCGACAGCGCCAGCACGACCGAGTTCTCGCGCAGCTTGTCGGCCGACAGGGTGCGCTTCTCGCGGATGGTGTTGAACGTCGCGGCGATGATCTGCCGCTGCGCTTCCGACAGCGCACCCACCTCGGCGCCGGCGCCGCCGCCGCCCCCCCCGCCGCCGCCCGACATCGACGTCGCCGGCTTGAACTCCTTGCCGAACGGCCGGATGCGCAGGAAGTACATGTCGCTCGTCGCCTGCTTGCCGCCGCTGCTGTCGTTGTCGGCGGCTCGCGCGTAGTACGAGACGGCGTCGCCGGCCTGCACGCCCAGTTCCTCCATGTAGAAGGTGTGGCCGGCGGTCACTTCCTCGAGCCGCTTGGCGCCGCGGTAGAGCGGGATCACCTTCTCGGCGCTGCCGTTCACCGAGTAGACCAGCTCGAGGTTCTTCACCCCGAAGTCGTCGTCGGCGCGGGCTTCGACGAAGAACTCCTCGACCGGCGTGGCGTTGCTGTCGCGGCCCGGCTTGGCGATCGACACGGTCGGCGCCATGTCGGTGAGCACGTCGATGACGTACTGCGGCGAGGCGGTGATGAGCGTGCCGTCGGGGCCCTGCAGGCCGACGCGGTAGAAGCCGTCCTTGTCGGCGACGAAGCGTCCGGTGAGCGTGCCTTCGGCACCGGCGGTGAGCGGCACCGCCGCGGCTTCGTGCAGCGTGAGCTGGCCGGCCGGCGTCGGCATCGTCGGCGTGACCGTGACGATCACCTCGGTGCCGGTCAGCACGGCGATGTCGCCGGCGTCTTCGACGACCCTGGGCTCCAGCCCGGTGTAGGCGGGGAAGCGGTACTCGAGGTCGATGCGCTGCGCGTACGGCAGATCGACGACGTCCAGGGTGAAGGTGTCCGAACGGACGCCGGCCGCCTCGGCCAGGAACTCCAGCTTGGCGTCGAGGTCGAAGATCATGCCCTCGAAGCTGCCGTCATCGCCCTTGAGCATCGGCACGCGCTCGAACGACGTGGCGTCGCCCTTGCGCACCAGCAGCACGGCGTCGTCGGCCGAGAAACCGCTCAGCGTCGCCTTGAACACCTGGTCGGCGCCGCGCGGCACCTGGCCGCTGCCCGGCGTGAGGGTGATGCGGTACGGCGCGGCGGCCTCGACGCTGGCCCACGAGAACATCGCCGACAGGCCCTGGCGCAGATACGCCGGGCCGAGCGTGAACACGGCGAGGGCCACGGCGAATGCCCCGGCGGCCAGCAGCAGGTAGCGCTTGACCAGCGGCTGCTCGATGCCGCGGCCGTCGTCGACCGCCTGGCAGCGCGCGATCGCCTCCTCGACCAGCTTCTGCACCAGCGCCGGCGAGTGCTCCTGCGGGTTGCCGCGGCGCTGCGCGTCCATGGCGCTGATGAGCAGCGAGTTCAGCGACGGCTCGTGTTCCTCGAGGTAGAGCGCGACCTGCTCGTCGGTCACCTGGCGCAGCAGCGGCCGGCCGAACGCCCACGCGGCCAGGGCGAGCAGCGCGGCGATGGTGCCGATGCGGAAGCCGAGAATCGCGCCGGGGGTGAAGCGCAGCGACTCGAGGGCGAACCCGGCCGCCACCAGCAGGATCGCCCCGGCGACCAGCAGCTGCAGGGCGCCGCGGATGAGGAGTTTGCGCCGCCACCGCGCCCGGACATCGCGGATCACCCCCGCCACGTCGCCGGAGAACGAACTGGGTCGCTCGTGGAGCATCGATCCTCCTCGTGGCCCGTGGGCCGCGGGTGCCCGCGTCAGCTACGCCGCGGCTTTCGACATGCGGCTGGCGACGAGCGATTCGGCGATCAAGAGCAGCATACCCGCAAGGAGGAGGTACCACCACAGCCGCTGCGACTGCTCGGTCACCTCGTCCCGCGGCGGCTCGGCGCCGCTGCCGGCGGCGGCCGCGGCGGTGCCGCTGCCGGCCACCACGGCCGTGACGTCGGCGGGGGCCACCCCGGCCAGATCTGACTCCGCCAGGTCGACGTTGGCCGCGACCACCGCCTCGGCCGACTGGTCCTGGCCCTCGGCGCGCACCTCATAGAACCCCGGCGCGGTCAGTTCCAGGACGTCGCCGCGTTCGGGATCGAGCGCCACGCGGCGTCCCGACGGCTCGACCGCGACGCGCGGCGGCGCGGTGCCGGTGCGCCGGTCGAGCGCCGCCACCTGCCCGACGGTGAGCGCCGCCGGCCGGTCCTGGAAGGTGGCCAGCGTCCGGACCATCTGGTGGACGAAGGGCAGGAACACCGGCTTCAGCGCCAGGTCGTTCCAGGCGAGGTCGAAGCCGGACGTCCAGACCAGCAGGCGCCCCGGACCGACCAGCCGCTCGACCAGCGCCGGCTGGCCGTCGTCGAAGCGGGCCAGGACGCGTGCGTCGGCCGCGGCGGTGAGCCGGCGGTAGCCGTAGACCCGCACCGACGAGAAGTCGCCGCTGCGCGGCGCGCGGAACGGCGCGAAGATGGCGTGGCCGTACTCGACGCCGCCGAGCCGGCCGGCGTTGCGCGAGCGATCTACCGGGTCGGCGATCGTCCCCGGCATGATCGCCCCCTGCGGCCACGACGCGCGGTTGCCGGCGACCACCAGCACGCCGCCGCCGCGCTCGGCGAAGGCGGCCAGTCGGGCGACCACCGCGTCGCCGAGCGGCGCGTCGTTGACGA
>CAYUAX010000169.1:0-3153 GCA_964442845.1 uncultured Bifidobacteriaceae bacterium
CGGCGACCGCCCGATCGATCGCCTGATGCCCCGCTGCGCCGGCCGCGACGCCGGGGTGCCCGTGCCGCTCTGCCCGCCGCCGCGCAGCGCCCGGACCTGGGCGCTGTGGAGCTACCGGTGGCGCCCGACCGAACCCGGCTACTACGACATCACGGTGCGGGCGGCCGATCCGACGATCCGCACCCGACGCCTCGACCTCTCCTTCTACATTCGCCGCGTCCGGATCGACGAGGTCTGACGCCTTCCCGCTCACCATGCACCAGCTGATCGCCCGTGCCCTTCTCGTCGTGTGCCTGCTGTTCGCCGCCGGACCTGCCCGTGCCCAGAACAGCCACGACGCCCAATTGTGGGTGCAGACCCTGGCCCTGGGCCGCGTCGGCGACTGGCGCACGCACGTCGAAGTGCAGCCGCGCGTCTTCGACGACGTGTCGGAGCTGGGCCTCGTGATTCTGCGCGGCGCCGTCGGGCGGGCGCTGACGCCGCGCGTCTCGGCGTGGCTCGGCTACGCCTGGATCCCGCGGACGTTCGGACCGGGTGTGCGGCACGAGCAGCGCCTCTGGCAGCAGCTGCTGGTCACGCCGCCGGCCGTCGCCGGCTGGACGCCGTCGGTGCGGGTGCGCCTCGAACAGCGCTGGCAGAACGAGCCGTGGGACGGCGCGTCGCACCGTCTGCGCACGCTCGTGCGCGCGCAGCGGCCGATCGACGCCGCCCGCCGCTGGCAGGTCGCCGGCTACAACGAGCTGATGGTGACGTTCGACGAGACGCCCGACGGGCCGCGGCAAGGCTACGACCGCAACCGCTTCTACAGCGGGTTGATGCACACGGTGACGCCGGCGCTCACGGTCGAGGGCGGCTACATCTGGGAGCACTCCCCCATCGACGGCCCCGGCAGCCGCCACGACCACGCCGCCATCGTCGTCGCCACGCTGCAGTGGCCGCGGCGGTGAATCGCCCGGCCTCCCGGCAGCTCTGAAGCGCTGCCCGACGAGCCGCGTTACCTGGCGTCGAGCGCGCGCCGGGCTTCGGCCAGCTCCGGCAGGTCGGGGTCGGCGTCGCGCCAGTTGTCGAGGAACTGCGTGTACATCCGGCGGCTGGTGTCGCGATCGCCGGCGCGACCGGCCGCCCGCGCCAGGCCGAGCACGGCCCGGCTGCGGTTGGGTGTCCGGGCCAGCGTCTTCTCGAACCAGCCGACCGCGTCCTTGGGCGCGCCCAGCTCCAGCAGCAGCTCGCCGTACAGCTCGTCGGCGCCCTTCACCGGGAACGGCCGGCCGATCGGCTTGGGCATGAGCGCCTGGAGACGGGTGGCCTCGTCCATCTTCGAGCGGGCCACGCCGGGCAGCTCGTCGAGCACGGCCGCCACCGCTTCGAGCTCGAGCAGCAGGATGGTCGACTGCTCGCGCAGGCCGGCGTCCATACCGGGCGCCGAGGCCTTCTGCAACTCGGCGCGCACCGCCTGTGCCCGCGGCGCGTCCTTCAAGCGCAGCGCAGCCAGGCCGACGACGAACAGCTCGTCGAGGTTGTCGAAGCCGTTCTGGTCGCGCATCGCCTCCCACTGCTGGCTCTCCACCACCCAGCGGGCGCGCATCGAGCCCTTGTCGTTCTGCAGCGCCAGCCGGCCGCTGCCGCGGCCGATCTCGCTGTCGGCGTAGTGGTGGCCGCCGATGAGGTCGGTGGTGGTGACGACGGCCAGGGCCTTGTCCACCTCGAGGGCGATCCGCTGCGCGTCCTTGAAGCGGCCCAGCTGCGTCAGCTCGTACTGCAGCCACGCCAGGCTGTGGAAGTCGCGCTGCACCACCGAGCGCCGGCCGCGGTCGACCCAGGCCACCGAGGCGTCCCACGACGCCTGGTCCGACGCCGCCGCCTCGCGCCACAGGCCGAGCTGCAGGAAGAAGTGGGCCGGCATGTGGAGGGCGTGGCTCGACGCCGGGGCGATGGCGGCATAGGCGCGCGCCGCCGCCAGGCCCTTCGCAGCGAGCTGGCCGTGGTCGTAGGCGTGCAGGATGAGGTGGGCCGCGCCCGGGTGCTGCGGGTTGCGCGCGAACACCGCCTCGGCGATGGCGCCGGCCTTCTCGCGAATCGGCAGCGACTGATCGCCGCGCGGCATCGTCGCCAGCAGGGCCAGGGCGTAGAACACCTGCGCCTCGTCGTCGGTGGGATGGGCGGCGGCGACCGCGGCCATCGCGTCGGCGAAGCCCTGGGCGCGCACCAGCCGGTCGTCCGGCCCCCACAGCGCCTCCACGGCCCGCAGGTAGCCCTTCTCCCGGTCGGTCGGCGCTTTGGCGAGTCGCCGGGCCGGGGTGTCGCCGAGCTTGGCCAGGGCGGCGCGGCCCTGTTCGGGCTCTTCGAAGTACCAGAGCGGCTGGCTGAACGCCAGCGCCTCGCCCCAGTAGGCCAGCGCGAACCCCGGATCCTTGGCTTGGGCCGCCCGGAAGGCCGCAATCGCGTCCTCGTAGCCGAAGCTGTGCAGCCAGGCCACGCCGCGCAGGAAGTCATCCTGGGCCGCCGCCGCGCCGCTGTTGGGGAACGCCAGCGAGCCCAGGTTGCCGGTCCGCTGCCCCGGATCGGCGATCGCCACCGGAGCCGTCGCTACCGACGCCGTCGGTGCCGGCGGGGCGCCCCTGCACGCCGCCGAAACGGCCGCCATCACCGCGAGCAGACACACCGCCGGTCGAGTCATCGTGTCGATCGTACTCCGTACAGACGAAGGGCGGCTCGTTCGAGCCGCCCTCGCCCTATTCGCGGGACGGGCCCGGGTTCTTCCCGGTCCCCGGTCCCTGTTCCCCGGTCCCCGCTCTAGAACGAGAGCCGGAACATCATCTGCACCATCCGCATGAAGCCGGACTGGGTGTTGATCTGGCCGAAGATGGTGTTGCCAGTCACCGCGTTCGGCCCGGTCACCTTGACCAGGTCGGTGATGTTGAGGACCTCGAACTTGATCTCGCCGCGGACGTTGCCCTTGAAGCGGACGTCCTTGGAGGCGACGAAGTCCCAGTTGTTGCGCATCGGCGTCCGCACGTCCTGCAGCGTGCGAGGCATCGTGCCCAGCGTGAAGGCCGGCGTGTCGGCGAAGGCCGCCGGATTCAGCCAGGTGTTGGGCGGCGACACGCGGTCTTCGTAGTCGCCGCTGGTCAGCGGGTCGGCACCGGTCAGCGT
>CAYUAX010000169.1:3163-10993 GCA_964442845.1 uncultured Bifidobacteriaceae bacterium
GAAGCCGCTCTCGAAGGCGATGATCGACGAGATTGTCCAGTCGCCGAGGATGGCGGCGGCGGCGCCGCTGGTCGCCCAGCGCTTGCCCTCGCCGAACGGCAGCTCGACGATCGGCGACAGCACGAGCTTGTGCGGCACGTCGAGCAGGCCGATCGAATACTCCGCATCCACCCCGTAGTCGTCGGCGTTGATGTTGACGTTCTGCATCTCGGTGGAGGCGCTCGAGAAGAAGTTCGATTCGCCGAACTGGTTGTCCTTGAGACGGCTGAAGGTGTAGTTGATGCGGCCGCCCCAGCCGTTGGTGACGCGCTTCTCCACCTTGAACACCGCGGCGTGGTACTGGCTTTCACCCGAGGTGTTCTGACGCATCAGGATGTCGCCGAACTGCGGGTGCGGACGCAGCAACTGCCGGCGTTGCACGGTGGGGCTGGTGACGGCGAACCCCTGGCCGGCCGGCAGGCCGAAGAACGGGTTCGGCACCTGTTCGAGCAGTGCTGAACCGAGGCTCAGGTTGCTCGAGTTCACCTGATTGATGTTGATGATGCCGTCGTTCGAACCGCCCAGGCCGAGATCCCGACCAGTCGCGCCGACGTACTCGAAGCCCACGGCGATGTTGCCGGGCAGCTCGCGGGCGATGTCCACCGAGTACTGGTGGACCTGCGGCGCGCCGCGGTCCTGGTCGATGAACTCCACCTGCTGGCCGACGCCGGTGAGCAGGCCGCGGGTGTTGCCGAACGGCTGCAGAATGCCGGTCGGGAACGGATCGACCATGTTCACGTTCGGCCGGAACTGGTTCTGCGGCGACGTGGTGACCTGCGTGAAGCCGATGTTGCCGTAGTTGTTGGCGCCCACGGCCTGGTAGTTCCACGGCGCCCAGTAGATGCCGTAGCCGGCGCGGACGACCGTCTTCGAGTCGAACGAGTAGACCATGCCGATGCGCGGCGAGATCTTGACCGCCGGCGGATCGCCCTGGTAGCGGTTGGCGCCGTTCTGGCCGGCGTAGATGAGCCCGCCGCGGACCGGCTGGCCGTTGACGACGACGTTGCCGAGCGCGCCGCCGGGATTGGCCGTGCGGTCGAACGCCACGGTGAAGCCGTCGTTCTCCTCGGTGAGGCCGGTCTCGTGTTCGAGGCGGATGCCGTAGTTGAGGGTGAACTTCGGCCCGACGCGCCAGTCGTCCTGGGCGTAGCCGCCGAAGTAGTGCACCTTGGCGTTGAACGGGCTCGACACGCTGACCTGGCTCAGGTTGGCCGGATCACCCGAGGGATAGCCGAGCAGCATGCTGGCGATGGCGTTGCCCGAGGTGGTGTTGAGCGCCGCAGGCGTCGACGAGGTGAAGAAGCGGTCGAAGCGGAAGTCGCCGGCGCCCAGCGAGAACGACTGCGTGTCGACGCCGATCTGGCGGTAGTCGCCGCCCACCTTGAAGGTGTGCCGGCCGACCAGCTTCGACACCGCGACGTTGGCGGCCTGCGAGTACCACACCAGGCGGTTCGGGTCGATGGCGCCGATCGAGGTGTAGTCGGTCATCGTGGCGCGCGGGAACTTCTTCACCTGGATGGCGTTGAGGAAGTTCGACGAGAAGCCGAGCTCGGCCGGATCGTAGTCCACCGACAGCGTGTTCTGGTCCTTGAACCGCGTCCAGCCGTAGCGGGCCGTGATGACCGTGTTGTTGCTGGGCAGCCAGGTGTTGTTCACCGCGGCGATGTGGACGCGACGCTTCAGGATGTAGTCGTTGCGCTCGGCGAACGCGTTGGGGTCGCCCTGCGGGATGAGCTGATTGGCGCAGGGCTCGTTGGTGAGGTTGTAGAGGTAGAAGCCCTGCGACGACAGCTTGCTGTTCCACCGGTGATCGACCTTGCCGGTGTACATGATGGCGCGGTCTTCGATCGAGGCGATGCTGTCGAAGTTGTTGTTGCCATCGCTGCGGTCCCGCGTCGGGTTCGGCAGGTAGCTCAGCATCTTGCTGGTCACCGGGTTGATCCGGTTGGCCGGGATGACGTTGCCGGGGAACGCCGTGCGGCCGTTGCCCTGCGCGTCGCCGGTGAGCGGGTCGTAGATCACCACCAGCTGGCCGGCCGCGTTGAAGGTCTGCGAGAAGTCGCCGGCCTTCTCGCGCGCCGTCGGCACGCGGTTGCCGGCGTTACGCGTCGTCTGCGAGCCGTAGCCCTCGGTGGCCACCCAGAAGAACGTGCGGTCGCGGACGATCGGGCCGCCGAACCCGCCGGCGCCGGTGTGGAAGTAGAGGTCCGGCTTGGGGACGTTGTTGAGGCGCGAGTAGAAGTTGTTGGCGGTGCCCCACTCCGGCCGCGTCTGGTAGAAGCCGCTGCCGTGCCACTGGTTGCCGCCCGACCTGGTGGCCACGTTGAAGGTGCCGCCGCCGGTACGGCCTGTCTCGGCGTCGTACTGGTGCACCTGGACGTTGACGCCTTCCAGAGCCTCCAGCGACGGGTTCGCCGTGGCGCGGTTGCGCAGGTCGGTGATCGGCACGCCGTCGATCAGGTAGTTGTTGGCGCGGCGGGCGCCGCCGCCGAGCGACAGCAGCGACGCATTGGTCTGGTCCTGCTGGCGGTTGAACTGGGCGTCGCCGGTGGCGACCACGGTCGGAATGGTGACGGCGAACAGGAACGCCGAGCGGCCGCCTGAGGGCAACGTCTCGAGCTGCTGCGAGTCGATCACGCCGCCGGTCGAGGCGTTCGAGGTGTCGATGAGCGGCGCCGCGCCGGTGACCGTGATGGTCTCCTGGAGCTGGCCGACCTCGAGGCTGATGTCGAGGGTGACGAACTGCTGGGTGGCGATGCGGACGCCCTTGTTCTCGTACGTCCGGAAGCCGGTCAGCGACGCCCTTACCGTGTACGTGCCCGGCGGCACGGCCCCGAAGCTGTACTCACCGGATTCGTTGGACACCGCCTCGCGCGGTGCGTTCGTGGCCTCGTTGATCAACTCCACCGTCACGCCGGGAATCACGCCATTGGCGTCCCGAACCGCACCTCGCAACCCGCCCGTGAACGTCTGGGCGGCTGCGAAGCTTCCGGTCACGGCCACCATCAGGCCGAGAACCAGTGCTTGCCGCAGGGTCTTCATGGTCACCTCTCGTTGTTTGTCCCAAAACACCCACGCCATCCCGGAGCCCTTCGCGTGGGCGTGCAATCGCACGGGGCCCTGTGGATCCACCACTCGTGCCAACCGAGGGGTCGTGAGCCGGGGGGCCAGCCGCACGAAAACGGCAGAATCGTAGGGCGGATTTCCTCGCAACGCAAGCGTTACCTCGCGGCCGGCGCATGGTCAGCATGAGCAGATCCAATGCAAGCCCGGGCAGCCATCCAATCGGATGGATCCAACGAGCCGACGGCGAAGGGGCGGTGGGAGCTCAGCGGCGCCGGGCGGTCGGTTGGGCGGATGGCCGCGGCACGTCGGTGACCGCACCCTCGCTCGCCGACGACACCAGGCGGGCGTACTTCGCCAGCGCGCCGCGGGTCGCGTAGGGCGCCTGCGGCCGCCAGGCGCGCCGCCGCGCCGCCAGCTCGCGGGCCGGCACGTGCAGCTCGAGGGTCCGCGCCACCGCGTCGATGGTGATGCGGTCGCCACGCTTGACGAGGCCGATCGGCCCGCCGAGCGCCGCCTCCGGCGTGACGTGTCCGACCACGAAGCCGTGCGTGCCCCCCGAGAACCGGCCGTCGGTGATGAGCGCCACGGCATCGCCCAGTCCTCGGCCGATGAGCGCGCTGGTCGGCGAC
This sequence comes from uncultured Bifidobacteriaceae bacterium, assembly GCA_964442845.1. Lineage (GTDB taxonomy): Bacteria > Acidobacteriota > Vicinamibacteria > Vicinamibacterales > UBA2999 > CAWAYR01. The sequence continues at coordinate 6,898 of CAYUAX010000169.1, forward strand.
AGCATCTCGCGCATGCCCGGGCCGCCTTGCGGGCCCTCGTTACGGATCACCACCACGTGGCCGGCCTTGACGCGGCCGCGCAGAATCGCCTCGAGCGCGTCTTCCTCGCCTTCGAACACCAGCGCCGTGCCGGTGAAGCGCTCCCCTTCCTTGCCGCTGATCTTGGCCACCGCGCCGTCGGGCGCCAGGTTGCCGCGCAGCACCACCAGGTGGCTGCTCTTCTTCACCGGCGCGGCGAAGTCGCGGACCACGGTCTGGCCGGCCGGGTAGTCGGGCGTGTCGGCGAGGTTCTCGGCCAGGGTGCGCCCGGTGACCGTCAGGACGTCGCCGTGCAGCAGGCCCTTGTCGAGCAGGCGCTTCATGAGCGGCGTCAGACCGCCGATCTTGACCAGCTCCGCCATCACGAAGGTGCCGCTCGGCCGCAGATCCGCCAGCACGGGCACCCGCTTACCGATGCGGGTGAAGTCGTCGAGCGTCAGCTTCACTCCTGCGGCGCTGGCGATCGCCAGGAGGTGCAGGACCGCGTTGGTGGAGCCGCCGAGGGCGACGGTGACCGCAATCGCGTTCTCGAACGCTTTGCGGGTGAGGATGCGTCGCGGAGTAATCCCGTCCGCCACCAGCCGGGCGACGGCCGCCCCGGCCCGGCGGCAGTCGTCGAGCTTGTCGGCCGAGGTGGCGGCCTGCGCCGAGCTGTTGGGGAGGCTGAGCCCGAGGGCCTCGATTGCCGAGGCCATCGTGTTGGCCGTGTACATCCCCCCGCACGAACCAGCACCAGGGCAGGCGTGCTGTTCGAGGTCGGCCAGTTCGCCGTCGGTGAGCTTCCCGGCGGCGTGCTGCCCCACCGCCTCGAATACCGAGACGATGTCCACCGGCTGGCCGCGCCAGTGCCCGGGCAGGATGGTGCCGCCGTAAACGAACACCGCCGGCCGGTCGAGCCGGGCGATGGCCATGGCGCACGCCGGCATGTTCTTGTCGCAGCCGCCGATCGCGACCAGGCCGTCGAAGCCCTCGGCGCCGGCCACCGTCTCGATCGAGTCGGCGATCACCTCGCGCGACACCAGCGAGTAGCGCATCCCTTCCGAGCCCATCGAGATGCCGTCCGACACGGTGATGGTGTTGAACACCACCGCCTTGGCCCCGGCGGCGTCGACGCCGGCGGCCGCGGCCGCCGCCAGCCGGTCGATGTGCATGTTGCACGGCGTCACCTGGCTCCACGTCGAGCACACGCCGACCTGCGGCTTGGCGAAGTCGGCGCGGCTGAAGCCGACGGCGTGCAGCATGGCACGCCCGGCGGCGCGCGACGGACCGTCGACGACGGCGGCGGAAAAACGACGGGGGGACGGTGGGACAGCGCGGCGCCGGCTCATGGAGCAGGACTGTATCATCCGGAGGTGGACGCCACGCCCTCACCCGTGCGCCTCGACATCTGGCTCGACGTCGCGTGCCTGTTCCGCACGCGGTCCGAAGCCCAGAAGGCCTGCCGCACCGGCAAGGTGGACGTCAACGCCGCCACCGCCAAGCCGCACCGCGACGTCCGCGTCGGCGACACCATCCGCATCCAGCGGCCGCTCGGCCGTGTGCAGATCGTGGTCGTGCGCGGGCTCGCCGACCGCCACATCGCCAAGGCCGAGGCCCGGGCGCTGTACGACGACCAGACGCCGCCGCCGACCGAGGATGAGGTGGCGATGCGCCGCCTCGAGCGGGTGTTCCGGGCGACGATGGCGCCCAAACAGCGGCCCGATCGGCGCGAGCGGCGGCTGCTGCGCGACCTCAAGCAACGCTGAGCCGGCGCCGCGCCGGTGCGACAACCGACGTCGCCCCGACCTACACTGGAGCGGTCGATGCGCCTGCCCCTCCGCGTCCTCGTCATCGCCGTCGCCGCCCTGGTGGCGTTCGTGCTGCCCAACGCCGCCGAACTGGCCACCGACTGGTGGTGGTTCGCCGAAGTCGGCCATCGCCAGGTGTTCACGACGGTGCTGGGCCTGCAGGGCCTGCTCGGCGGCGCCGCGCTCGCCGTCACGCTGGCGTGGCTGGTCGTGCACATCCGCATCGCCGGCCGCACCCTGCCGGTGCATCCGCAGGAGGTCTCGACCCCCGAAGGCCTCACCATGCGCCTGCCGGCGCGGCGCGAGGTGGAGACGCTGGGCACCGTGCTGGCGGCGGTCGCCGCGGTGCTGGCCGCGCTCTTCGCCGCCGGCACGTGGCCGCGGGTGCTGGCCTGGCGCAACGCCGAACCGTTCGGCGTCACCGACCCGGTGCTCGGCTTCGACGTCGGCTTCTACGTCTTCACCCTGCCGGTCATCGAGCCGCTGCGGTCGCTGGCGATGGCGCTGGTCGGTCTGGCCGCGGCCGGTGCCGGCGCACTGTACCTGCTCGGTGGCCAGGTGGCGATCACCCCGTTCGGCGTGCGGCTGGGCGAGCGGGCCCGCCGGCATCTCGGGCTGCTGGCGGCGCTGCTGTTGGTGCTGATCGCAGTGGGGGCGTGGCTCGATCGGCCGCACGCGCTGTTGACGCCGACGGGCATCATCCGCGGCGCCGGCTACACGGACGTGCACGCGCGGCTGCCGTTCTCGCTGGCCGAGATGGCGGCGGCGCTGGTCGGCGCGGCGCTGGCGGCGATGTGGGCGCTGACCGGCCGCTCGGCGGCCGCCATCGGCGCCGTGGCGCTCTACGGCGTGGTCGTGCTGGCCGGCCAGCTCTACGCCACCGCGCTGCAGCGCTTCGTCGTCACGCCCAACGAGCAGGTGCGCGAGGCGCCCTATATCCAGCACAACATCGAGGCGACGCGGCGCGCCTTCGCGCTCGATCGCATCGTGCAGCGGCCGCTGTCGGGCGACGCCGAACTCACCCGCACCGACATCGATCGCAACCGGGCGACCCTCGACAACGTGCGGCTGTGGGATCACCAGCCGCTGCTCGAGACATTCGGGCAGATCCAGGAGATCCGCACGTACTACGACTTCACCCAGGTGGACAACGACCGCTACGCGATCGACGGCCAGCTTCGCCAGGTGATGCTCTCGGCGCGCGAGCTGAACCCGGCGTCGCTGCCCAACCGCACCTGGGTCAACGAGCGCCTGACGTTCACCCACGGCCACGGCCTGACCCTGGGCCCGGTCAACCAGGTGACCGGCGAGGGGCTGCCGGTGCTGTTCATCCGCGACCTGCCGCCGGTCTCCACCGTGGACCTGCCGGTGACCGAGCCGAGCCTGTATTTCGGCGAGCTCGCCAACGAGTACGCCATCGTCCGCACCAAGGCGCGCGAGTTCCACTATCCCAAGGGCGACGACAACGTCTTCTCCACCTACGAGGGCCGTGGCGGCATCGTCCTCGACACCCTGGTGAAGAAGCTGGCGTTCGCGCTGCGCTTCCGCGACTACCAGCTGCTGCTCTCGGACGACATCACGCCCGAGAGCCGGGTGATCTTCGACCGCCAGATCGCGCGGCGGGCGCAGAAGATCGCGCCGTTCCTCACCTTCGACGACGACCCCTACCTGGTGGTGGACGGCGGGCGCCTCTACTGGATGCTCGACGCCTACACGGTGACCGATCGCTATCCGTACGCGTCGGAGGGCGCGCCGCGGGTCAGCTACATCCGCAACGCCGCCAAGGTGGTGATCGACGCCTACCACGGCACGACGAGCTTCTACCTGGCCGAACCGGACGACCCGATCGCCCGCGCCTACGCCCGGGCGTTCCCGACCCTGTTCACGCCGCTCGACCAGATGCCCGCCGGGCTGCGCCGGCACGTCCGCTACCCCGAGGGCATCTTCGCCCTGCAGGCCAACGTCTACTCGACCTACCACATGACCAGCCCGGCGGTCTTCTACAACAAGGAAGACCAGTGGGAGGTGCCGACGATCGACAGCGGCGGTCAGGCCGTGCGGATGTCGCCCTACTACACGATCATGAAGCTGCCCGGCGAGACCGACGCCGAGTTCATCCAGATGCTGCCGTTCACGCCGCGGCGGCGCGACAACCTGGCGTCGTGGCTGGTCGCCCGCTCCGACGGCGCGCAGTACGGCCAGCTGATGGCCTTCGAGTTCCCCAAGCAGAAGCTGATCTTCGGCCCGCGCCAGGTCGTCGCCCGCATCAA
>CAYUAX010000170.1:0-10968 GCA_964442845.1 uncultured Bifidobacteriaceae bacterium
GCTGGCGTCAGGTGTTACCTATGTCCTGACGTCCTACACTAAAGAGCTGCCCTACGTGCCGAGCGCCATCAGGCCTCGGGCCGCCAGACCAGCGCCACCAGCTGCGCCTGCACGCCGCCGCGCTTGGGCTTCACCACCACGCGCTCGAACGTGTCCTCGGCGCTCCACTCGGCCTGCACCTGCTGCAGGTCGGCCTCGAAGGCCGCTGCCAGCTCGTCGCGCTGCGCCGTCAGCGCCGCCACGTTGGCCTCGGCGCGGGCCACGTCCTCGGAGGCGCCGCCGATGCGGCTGGCGCTGCGCGCCGCCGTCGTCGCCCGGCCGATGTTGGTGGCGCTGATCGCCTTGCGGCCCAGCACCATGCCCAGCACCGCCGCGCCCATCGACACCATCGCCGAGCGCTTCTGATCCGACGCCTGCTCGGTCTCGCGCTGCACCGCCTGCTGGGCCTTGCGGATCTTCTCCTCGAGCGCCGCCAGCTTCGGCGCCTGTCTGGCCTTCAGCGCCGCCAGCGCCTCGTCGCGCGCCTCGCGCAGCGCGTGCTGGACGCGCACCCGGAAGTTGCCCTCGGTCTCGCCCGGATGCGAGGTGAGCTTCACTCGCGGCGCGCGCAGCAGCTCGACGCTCTGCGACCGCGATGCCCACGCCGTGAACTCCTTGGTCCACGCCGCGTAGCTCTTGGGCTTGGCCGCGGCGGCGGGCAGGGCCGCGAACGTACCCCCGCCCGCCGGGTCCTTGGCCAGCGCCGTCACGGCGAAGTCCGCCGGCTCGGCGTGCTCCCAGTCGGCCGCCACCGGACCGTCGGTCAGCGGCGTCCAGACCACCACGTCGTTGGTCTCGTCGAGGCCGAGCTTGGCGTCGCTGTAGCTGACCCGCGCCGCGCCCACCAGCATCGGCACCCACGACGTGCCGGCCCCGGGCGCGAAGTACTGCGGCACGTCGGGCGGGACGATCGGCCGTGTCGCCACCGGGGCGGTCGGCGGAGGCGCGGCGGCGGTCGCGCTCGGTATCGAGGCAGCGGCCGGTGCGGCCGGCGCCGCCGCCTGCGCTGCCGCGGCTCGCTGCGGGTCCATCAAGGCGCGGATTTCGTCGCGGCCCATCGGCCCGCGCAAATACGACATCGCCCACCGCGTCTGGAACAGCACCGGCGCCTTGTCGTGCACGTTGTGCAGCAGGAACACCCGCTTGTCGAGGCTCGACAGCAGCGTGTCGAGCTCGGCGCGGTCGAAGCCGTGGCCCGCACTCGACGCCACGCCCTCAAGGCCGTCGAGCACGCGCGCCTTGTCCCGTTCAGTCTGCAGCCGCCCCAGGAACCACGTGCCGGCGTTGGCCAGCGCCTTGTAGTCGAGATCGACCGGGTTCTGCGTGGCCAGCACGCAGCCCAGGCCGTAAGCGCGCGCCTGCTTCAGCAGCGTGAGCAGCGGCACCTTGCTGGGCGGGTTGGCGGTCGGCGGCAGGAAGCCGAACAGCTCGTCCATGTAGAGCACGGCGCGCAGCGACGTCGTGCCGCGCTGGGCGCGCACCCAGGCCAGCACCTGTTCGAGCAGCAGCGCCACCACGAACATGCGCTCGGTGTCGTTCAGGTGCGCGATCGACACGATGGCGACGCGCGGCCGTCCGGCCGGCGTGTAAAGCAGTTTGGAGACGTCGAGCGGCGTGCCGTCGAGCCACGCCGCGAAGCCCGGGGCGGCCAGCACTGTATTGAGCTTCATGGCCAGCGCGAAGCGATCGCCGGCGGGGAAGAACGACTCCACGTCCAGCACGCCCACCTTGGCCATCGGTGGCGACTGCACCTGGCCGATCAGCGCCGCCAGGTCCAGCGTGCGGCCGGCCTTCCACGCCTCCTGCAGCAGCGTCGCCACCAGCACGTGCTCGCGGCTCGACGTCGCCTCGCCGCTGACACCGGCCAGCGACAGCACGCCGGTGGCCACCGACTGCACGCGCGCCGCCAGCAGCTCGGGCTCGTCGAGGATCGCCGGCGGCGGCGGGTTGAACGTCTCGAGGATCGACAGAGGCAGGCCGGTGCGGCTGCCCGGCGTGTAGACGGCCACCTCGGCGGCCGCGGCCAGCCGGGCGATGCGCGCGCCGTCCTGCTGCCAGTCGGCCAGGCCGGCCTGCCAGCGCGCCGCTTCGGCGGCGGCGAACGCCTCGGGTGTCAGCTGCTGCGCCCGGGCCTCGTCGGGGTTCACCCACGGCGCGAACTCGGCGGCGGACAGGCCGGGAAAGCGCAGCGCCAGGTTGGCGAGGTCGCCCTTGGGATCGATGGCCAGCACCGGCAGGCCGTCGATGGCCGCCTCCTCGATCAGCGCGATGCCGAGACCGGTCTTGCCGCTGCCGGTCATGCCGATGCAGACGGCGTGCGTGAGCAGATCGGACGAGTCGTAGAGCAGCGGCTCGGCGGTGCGCGCGCGCGTCGCCTGGTCGTAGCGATGCCCCAGGTAGAACAATCCGAGTTTCTCGTAATCCGTCGCCGCCGCCATGGCCAGCACTATACGTCGAGGCCCACCGAGCGCATCAGCGCCAGCGCGTTCGACGTGCCGACGACGCCGGGGCGCAGCCGGTAGTCGAACTCCAGCCCGCCGCCGTCGAAGCGGTCGGCGAAGTGCGCGTTGGCGGCCCGGGCGCCGAGCGCGTCGGCCAGCGCCGTGAGCGCCAGATCGTGGGTGGTGGCCAGGCCGATGGCGCCCAGGTCGAGCAGCCCGCGCAGCACGCCTTCGGCGCCGCGCTGGCGGTCGTGGGAGTTGGTGCCGGACAGCAGCTCGTCGATCAGGAAGAGCAGCGGCGGCTGATCGGCGCCGGCGTGCCGCGCCGCCTCGACGATCGCCCGCAGCTTGGTGATCTCGGCGAAGAAGCGCGAGCGCCCGGCCTGCAGCGAGTCCTGGATGCGCAGCGTCCCGGCCGGCAGCAGCGGCGTCAGCGTGAACGCCGCCGCGCGCACCGGCAGGCCGGCCTGCGCCAGCACCACGCTGGTGCCCACGGCGCGCAGCCACGTGCTCTTGCCCGACATGTTTGAGCCGCTCACCAGCCACAGCGCCGGGGCGTCGCCGCCGATCGCAAGGTCGTTGCCGACGGCGTCGTCTGGCGGCAGCAGCGGATGCGCCACCGCCGTGCCGGCCAGCCGCGGCGGGCCGTCGAGGAAGGTGGGGAAGACGTGGTCGGGATGCTCGGCCACATAGGTGCCCAGCGACGCCAGCGCCTCGACCTCGGCCAGCGCGTCCAGCCAGTGCGGCACACCGCCGGCGATGTCGCGACGCCAGCGGTCGATCGCCCATGCCAGGTGCGTCGCCCAGAACAGCAGGAACGCGACCGGGGCGAAGAACTGGTTGCGTCGCGACGCCAGCAGATCGACCAGGCGGCTCAGCCGGCCCACGTCGGTCGAGGCCGCGCGGCCGCCCGCCGCGAAGCGTGCCGTCAGCGCCTGTAGGCGCGGGGTCGTGAACGTCTCGGTTTCGATGCGGGCGAGCGCTGCGGCCACCACCGCCAGGTCGCGCACCCGCGGCTCGAGGTCGCGAATCGTGGCCAGCACCCGGCGGCGCCACCACCAGCCGACGGCGGCCTGCGCCATGCCGGCCACGCCGAGCCAGCGCGGTGGGTCGCCGTCCCGCACCCACAGCACGAGGCCCGCCACCGTCGCGGCCGACAGCAGCACCAGTCCGACATGCGCCCACGCCGGGGGCGGGGCCACTGGCCGCTGCGCCCACGCCACCAGCGCCGCCGAGTCCACGCGGGCGCGGACGTCTGGACCGAACACCGCCAGGTCCTCACGAAACCGATCGCGGACCGCCAGGTCCTGCGCCGCGACCTGGCGCGCCAGCACCACCGTCGGGGGCGCCGGCGCGAGCAGCCACGCGGCCAGCAGCGCTTCGCCGCCGCTGGTGCGCGCCGTGGAGACCAGGTCGAACACGCTGCCGCGGCCGAAAAGGTCGAGGTCCTCGGCGTAGAGGTGATCGGCCGGCGCCCAGCTCGTCGCCGTGGCGCCCAGGCCCTGCCACCGATGCTCGAGGCGGGCGAGCCCGCCGTTCACGTAGGCGATGGCGCGGGCGGCGCGGGTGCGGGCGTCGAGCACGCGGGTGTGGGCCACCGCCAACGCCACGAAGCCGACGACCGGCGCCGCGAGCCACCACGGCGACAGCCGTGCGTAGCCGAAGGCCGCGACGCCAATCAGCACGCCCGCGGCGGCCACCACGAGACGCGCCGTGGCCAGCCGGTCGTGACGGCCCTCCAGCGTGGCGGCGTCCGCCGTGAGTGCCGCCAGCCGCGCGCGGTAGGCCTCGGTTACGGCCGCACGATCCCGTCGGCGGTCCACAGGTAGATGGTGCGGCGGTTCTTGGCGTTGTCGGTGAAGGTCTCGGTCTTCTCGGGCGTCCAGTCGCCGAAGCCGTAGTTGTGCGCGACGATGCGCGTGCCCGGCTTCAGCGCCCGCGTCAGCACCGGGCGCAGCTTGAGGTTCGAGGCCGAGAGCAGGTAGGTGGTCACGACCGTCGCCGTCGACACGTCGGTGGTGAGGGCGTTCTCGAGCTTGAAGGTCACCAGGTGGGTGACGCCCTCGCGACGCGCGTTGGCGTTGGCCTCGGCGATGCGCTGCGGGTCGATGTCCACGCCGATGCCGCGGGCGCCGAACCGCTTGGCGGCGGTGATCGGGATCCGCCCGTCGCCGCAGCCGAGGTCGATCACGACATCGGCCTTCGTCACCCGGGCCAGCGCCAGCATCCGGTCCACCACTTCCTGGGGCGTGGGGACGTAGGGGGCGAGGTTGGGGGCGTCGGGCCGTTTGGCCGGGGGGGCCTGGTCGGCCGGCACCGGCACGGCAAGAACCGTGCAGCTCAGCAGTAGAAGGGCGCACCCGAGCCGGGCGAGAGGGCGGACCATGGGGGCAAGAATACCGGCATTCCGGCCCGCCCGGCGGCCCGATCGGGCGCCTAACCCCGCGTCAGGGGACGGTTTACCGGCCGGGCGCCGTGCAGCCCCGAGCAGCTGAAAACCCTAGGAATTACGGGGATTTTTGGTGGCAGATGCCCGAATCCTGGGCTATAATGAACAGGTCTCGAGGGGATTGTTCCCGCCCTCATAGACCCACCCACTCCTGAAACGGGGGCCACGTGTCATTCCAGGTCGGCGACAAGGTCATCTACCCCAATCACGGGCTCGGTGTCGTTGAGAAGGTCGAAGAGAAGACCATCCTCGGCACCACCTGCGGCTTCTTCCATCTTCGCATCCTCTCCAACGACACGACGGTGCTCGTGCCCGTGGCCAACGTCGACAACGTCGGCCTGCGGCGCGCCATCGACGACGAGGAAGTCGAGCGGCTGTTCGGCAAGCTGGGCGACGGCAAGATCGACAACCACACCAACTGGAAGGGGCGCTTCAAGGACAACTCCGACAAGATGCGCAGCGGCTCGATCGCCGACATGGCCGACGTGCTGAAGAGCCTCACGTTCCTGGCCAAGTCGAAGAGCCTGTCGTTCCGCGAGAAGCGCATGCTCGATCGCGCCAAGTCGCTCATCGTCTCCGAGGTGTCGGAGGTGATGTGCGTCACCGCCGGCGAGATCGAGGACCGCGTCGAGAAGGCCCTCGAGAAGTGCTTCAGCACCAAGGCCCGCAACGCCCAGCGCGCCGAGACCCGCACCAAGGCGGCGCCGGCCGCCAAGGTGACGCCGGTCAAGGTGGCGCCCGTCAAGGTCGCACCGGTCAAGGCCGCGCCGGCCAAGGCGATCGCCGCGCCGGCGAAGGCCCGGCAGGCGCGCGCGTCGTAATCCAGAGTTCGCACGTAGAATGCCCGGTCCGGACGCTGTCCGCGCCGGGCATTCGTGTCTCTGGCCGACGCCTGGGCGCGGCCGATCGGGAAGTGCAGTGACCGAAGGACTGTCCACGGCCGTCGCCGCCGTCCGCTCCGTATTCGCCTATGTCGTCACCGCCGCTTACGTGGCGGTGGCCGGGCCGATCGGCCTGCTGATTGCCGTGCCGCTGCGTTGGAAAGGCGTGCTCTACGAGCTGGCCCACGCCGGCGTGTGGCTGGCGCTGGGCGCCGCCGGCATCCGCTACCGCGTCGCCGGCCGGGCCCACGTCCCGGCCGGGCAAGCCGTGGTCTTCTGCGCCAACCACCAGAGCAACGTCGATCCGCCGGTGCTCTACCGCGCGCTCCATCGCCGGCTGCACATCCTGTTCAAGGCGGAGCTGCGCAAGCTGCCGATTCTCGGCGTGGTGATGGAAACCGGCGGCTTCGTGCCGGTGGAGCGCGGCAAGCGCGACGAGGCGCTGGCCGCCATCGACGTCGCCGCCGCCTCGATCCGCGCCGGCAACTCCTTCCTCATCTTCCCGGAGGGGACGCGGAGCCGCACCGATGACCTCTTGCCCTTCAAGAAGGGCGGCTTCATCATGGCGCTCAAGGCGCAGGCGCCCATCGTGCCGGTGGCCGTCACCGGCGGCCGCGACGCGATGCGCCGCGGCAGCGCGTTCGTGCGGCCGGTGCGGATGTCGGTGCGGATCGGCGAGCCGGTGCCCACCGCGGGGCTCACCCTCGACGACCGCGACCGGTTGATCGACGAGGTGCGGGCCCGCATCGCCGCGCTGGTGGCGCTGGGGCCGATTCGCGACGACGAGAGGTAGCCATGGAGATCCTGGCCACGGCCGGACGGACGCTGGCGTTCTCCCTCGCCGCCGGCGTGAACCTCTACGCCACGGTGGCGGTACTCGGCCTGGCCGCCCGCTTCGACCTGGTGAGCCTGCCGCCGCAGTTCGCGGTCTTCGACAACACCTGGGTCATCGCCATCGCCCTGGTGCTCTACGCCGTCGAGTTCGTGGCCGACAAGGTGCCGTGGATCGACTCGTTGTGGGACGCCGTCCACACCATGGTGCGGCCGCTCGGCGGCGCGCTGATCGCGGTCACCACCCTGGGCGACGCGTCGCCGTGGCTGCAGGCGCTCATCGCCGCCACCGGCGGCACGCTGGCCGCCGGCGGCCACTTCACCAAGGCCGGCACGCGCGCCGCCGTCAACGTCAGCCCCGAGCCGTTGAGCAACTGGCTCTTCAGTCTGGCCGAGGACGTGTTCGTGGTCGGGCTGGGTCTGCTGGCGCTGAAGTTTCCGCTGGCCGCGCTCGTCGTCACCGCGGTGTCGGTGCTGGTGATCGTCCTGGCCGCTCGCAAGCTGATACGCTGGGTGCGTCGCGCGGCGTCGGCCGCGCCCCCCGACGATGTCTCTGCGCCGCCGACGCCGACCGCCGTCTAGTCGCCGAATCGCCCCGCTGGTGCTGCTGGCCGTGCTGGCCGGCGCCGGCGCGGTCGTGCCGCGTGCGCAGAGCCAGGACGCCGCCGCCCAGGAGCCGCGGTTCCGCGGCGGCACCAATCTGGTCCGGCTCGACGTCTACGTCGCCAAGGACGGCACCGCGGTCACCGACCTGACCGCCGACGACTTCGAGGTGCTCGAGGACAACGCGCCGCAGCAGGTGACGTCGTTCGAGCTGGTGCAACCCCGCGGTGTGGTGGCCGACTCGGCGCGCGTCGAGTTGAACTCGACCCGCGAGATGCGCGACCGCCTCGCCTCGCCCGACACTCGCGCCTTCGTGCTGTTCCTCGACACGCTCCACGTCCAGGTGGAGGGGTCGTACCGGGCGCAGAACCCGATCGCGGCGTTGCTCGATCGCGTGATCGGCGCCGACGACCTGGTGGGTGTGATGACACCCGAGATCTCGGCGCGCAACGTCACCTACTCGCCGCGCACCACGTCGATCGACCGTCTGCTGACCGACAACTGGGCGTGGGGGCAGCGCGGCGCCGTCACCGGCACCGACCCGCGTGAAGCCGAATTGAGGCAGTGCTACCCCGACGTGCCCGACCTCGGGACGGCGGGCATCGCCGCCGAGCTGATCGCCCGGCGCCGCGAGCGCCGCGTCATCGCCGCGCTCGAGGACCTGCTCGGCGAGATCGAGCGGCAGCGCGAAGAGCGCACCTTCGTGCTGCTGCTCACCGAAGGCTGGCTCCTGCCCGGCCCCGACGATCGCCTGGCCCGCGTGATTCAGCGGCCGGACGGCGGCAGCGCCCCGGTGCCAGGTGGTGCCGTGCCGATCGGCCCGGGACCCGACGGCCGCATGACCACCGGCCCCGCCGGCGATCGCGATCGCGGCATGCAGTCGTGCGAGCGTGAGCGCACGATGCTGGCGGCGTCGGATCTGGGGATGGAGTTCCGCCAGATGCTGCAGCGCGCCAACCGCGCCAACGTCAGCTTCTATCCAATCGACCCGCGTGGCCTGGTCGCGTTCGACGCGCCGATCGGCCCGGATCGACCGCCGCCGCCGATAGTGGACGGGCAGTTCCTGCGCCAGCGCCAGGACGGCTTGCGCGTGCTGGCCGCCGAGACCGACGGCACGGTGGTGCTGAACACCGACATCGCCCGCGCCCTGCCGCGGCTGCTGACCGACATCGGCAGCTACTACCTGCTCGGCTACGTCTCGACCAACCAGAAGCTCGACGGACGCTATCGCCGGCTGACCGTGCGCGTGAAGCGGCCGGGGCTCGATGTGCGGGCGCGGCCGGGCTACCTGGCGCCGACGGCCGCGGAACTGTCCACCGGCCCGTCGTCGTCCGCGGCCGGCACCGGCCAACCGCCGCCCACTGTGCGCGACGCGTTGTCGCGCCTGCCGGGCGGGCGGACGCGGCCGCAGCTGTACTTGCAGGCCGCCGGCGGCGCCGGGTTCGTCCAGGCGACGGTGGAACTCGATCGCGCCGTGATCGCCGGCCCCGAATGGGCCAAGGGCGCCACCGTGCGCGTCGAGGTCGCGCCCGCCACCATCGCCGCCAACATCCCCGCCGCGAGCGGCGAGGAGATCGCACTCGACGCGGGGAAGCGCATCTTCGCGCTGCGCCATCCGGCGCGCGATCTGCTGCCGCCGGGCCAGTATCAGGTGCGCGCGCAGGTGCGCGCCGAGGGCATGCGCGTGCCCCTCACGCTCTCGACGATCGTCGCCGTGCCGCCGACCGACGCGCTGCTCGGGTCGGCCGCGGTGGCGTCACGGCGCGGGCCCGGCACCGGCCGGCTCTTCGAGCCCACCGCCGATCCACGCTTCCGCCGCACCGAGCGGCTGCAGGTCGAGACGCCGATCATCGCCGCCGATGCCGTCGTCACCGCGCGGCTGTTGAACCGCCTCGGCCAGCCGATGGCGGTGCCGGTCACCCTGGGCGAGCGGATCGACGAGAGCCTGCAGTTGCGCGTCGCCCTGGCCGAGATCGCCCTGGCGCCGCTGGCGATGGGCGAGTACGTCGTCGAGGTCACCGCCACGAAGGGCGGGCAGTCGGCGACGGTCGCATACGGATTCCGAGTAATCGCCTAGGGACCAGGGACCGGGGACCGGGGACCGGAAGAACGCTTGTCACGCTTCGCGTGCGCGCCGTGGTGGCAGCACGGCAGCGTGACAGGCACCTCCCGATCCCCGGTCCCTGGTCCCCGGTCCCCGCAGTTCCTAGACCGACCGCTGTCCCGCCCTCGCCAGGATGACGGCGAGCGCGAAGAACAGCGCGGCGCCGAGCAGGTGGCCGAGCGCGTCTTCGCCGTGCATGAACGGCACGGCGTTGCCGATAGCCTGGAACGGCGCGATGGTCTCGGTGCCGACCAGCACCGCGAACAGGATGCCGGCCAGCGATCCGCCGGCGATCAGGCCCGAGCTGTAGAGCGTGCCGGCGCTCAGGTCCGAGTCGCCGGCCACGCCGGTCTTGCGCTCCACCCACCAGCGCACCAGGCCGCCGACGAAGATCGGCGCCGTGGTGGCGATGGGCAGATACGAGCCCACCGCGAACGACAGCGAGTGGATGCCGCACAGCTCCAGTGTCACGGCGATGAACATGCCGACCAGTACCAGGCCCCACGGCAGGTTCTGCGACAGCAGGCCCTGGATCAGCGTGGCCATCAGCGTGGCCTGCGGTGCGGCCACCGCGGCCGAGCCGATGGTGAACACCTGGTGCAGGTAGAGCACGGTCCAGCCGATCACGAAGGCCGAGGTGATGACGCCGATGGCCAGGCCGATCTGCTGGTAGATCGGCGTCGCACCGACGAGGTAGCCGGTCTTGAGGTCCTGCGAGGTGTTGCCGGCGTTGGCGGCGTTGATGCAGACGATGGCGCCGACCGACAGGGCGATCGGCGCGTAGATGTCGCCGGTCCAGCCGAGCGCCACGAAGATCAGGCAGGTGATGATGAGCGTCGCGATCGTCATCCCCGAAATCGGGTTCGACGACGAGCCGATGAGCCCGGTGATGCGCGATGACACCGTGGCGAAGAAGAACCCGAACACGATGACCAGCAGCGCCACCAGGATGTTCCCCTGGGTCGGCAGGCCGGGCGCGACGGCCAGGAACAGCGCGAGCAGGAAGCTGCCGCCGATGACGACCGTCATCGGCAGGTCGCGTTCGGTGCGCAGCTGCGCGCCGGCGGCGCCGGTGCCGATGCCCTTGAGGCCGTCGCGCGCCGACGACACGATGGTCGGGATGGTGCGGGCCAGGGTGATCAGGCCGGCGGCCAGCACCGCCCCGGCGCCGATGTAGCGGATGTAGGCGCTCCAGATCTGGCCGGGCGACATCTCCGAGATGAGGAACGGCTGCCCGGTGGCCGGGTTCACCGCCATCGCCGGGTGGATGGGCGGAAACGGCACCGTGATGTACTCGCCGAGGATCGACAGCAGCGGCAGCAGCACCAGCCACGACAGCACGCCGCCGGCCACCATCGTGCCGGCGATGCGCGGCCCGATGACGTAGCCGACGCCCATGTACTCGGGCGAGATGTCGACGTTCAGCGTGGCGTTGGGGAACTGGCTCGTGCGCGGCATCGAGTAGCCGACTTCCGCGAGGAAGAGGTTGAAGATGCCCGAGAGCGACTTCCAGAGCGCGCCGATCCCGAGGCCGCCGAAGACGAGGCTCGCCAGCTTGCCGCCGCGTTCGCCGGCAACCAGTACCTCGGCGCACGCCGTGCCTTCGGGGTAGGGCAGCAC
>CAYUAX010000171.1:0-10929 GCA_964442845.1 uncultured Bifidobacteriaceae bacterium
CCCCTGCAGCTTGGCGAAGGCCACGACCGAGCCGGTGAAGGTCACGGCGCCGACGAACACGCCGATGAACGTCTCGATCTGGTGGATGGTCGCGGCGACGCCTTCGTGCACGGCGTTCGGATCGAGCGTGCCGCCGAGGCCGACGAGCACCGCCGCCGCGCCGACGAAGCTGTGCAGGATGGCGACCAGCTGCGGCATCGAGGTCATCTCGACCCGCGCCGCCAGCACTGCGCCGATCGCCGAGCCCACCGCCATCGCCCCGGCCAGTACCGGGTAGCCGCCGGCGCGCGGACTGAGCGCCGTGGCCACGGCCGCGATGATCATGCCGACGATGCCGAACAGGTTGCCGCGGGCGGCGGTGGCCTGCGCGGAGAGGCCGCTCAGGCTCATGATGAACAGGAGCCCGGCGACGATGTACGCAACGGTCACGAGTGATTCAGGCACGACGTGGGATCCTCGCTAGCGGCGGAACATCCGCAGCATGCGCTGCGTGACCATGAATCCGCCGACGATGTTGATCGTGGCGAGGAGGATGGCGGACGCGCCGAGCAGCACCATCAGCGATCCCGGCGGGCCGTTGAGCTGCAGCATGCCGCCGACGAGGATGATGCCGCTGATGGCGTTGGTCACGCTCATCAGCGGCGTGTGCAGCGCCGGCGTCACGTTCCAGATCACCTGCCAGCCGATCACGCAGGCCAGCGCGAAGACGGTGAAGTGCGAGAGGAACTCGCCCGGGGCGACCAGGCCGAGCCCGGTCAGGGCCACCGCGGCGGCCAGTGCCGCCACGGCCTGGCCGGTGCCCGACGACGGCGGGGCGGCGTGGCCGTGCCCGTGCCCGCCGACCGGTTTGGGCGCGGCCGCTGGCTTGGGGGGCGGCGGCGGTGGCGCGTCCTTCTTCGGCGGCGGCCACTTCAGCGCGCCATCGCGCAGCACCAGCGCGCCGCGCACCACCTCGTCGTCCTCGTTGACGGCGAACTTCTTCGCTCCGCCCATGTCGGTGAGCAGATGGACCAGGTTGTTGCCGTAGAGGTGGCTGGCCGTCGGCGCCAGCCGGCTCGGCAGGTCCATGTAGCCGATGATGTGGACGCCGTGGCGCTCCACCACCTGGCCCGGTTCGGTCAGCGCGCAGTTGCCGCCGTTCTCGGCCGCCAGATCGACGATGACCGAGCCGCGCTTCATGCTCTTCACCATGTCCTCGGTGATGAGCACCGGCGCCGGCCGGTTGGGGATGAGCGCGGTGGTCACGATGATGTCCACCTCGCGCGCCTGCGCGGCGAACATCGCCATCTCGGCCTTGATGAAGGCGGGACTCATCTCCTTGGCGTAGCCGCCGCCGCCTTCGCCCTCCTCGTGGACGTCGAGTTCGATGAACTCGGCGCCCATGCTCTTCACCTGGTCCTTGACGGCGGCCCGGGTGTCGAAGGCGCGGACGATGGCGCCCAGGCCACGGGCGGCGCCGATCGCCGCCAAGCCGGCCACGCCGGCGCCGATCACCAGCACCTTGGCGGCCGGCACTTTGCCGGCGGCGGTCATCTGCCCGGTGAAGAAGCGGCCGTAGAAGCTCGCCGCCTCGATGACCGCGCGGTAGCCGGCGATGTTGGCCATCGACGACAGGGCGTCCATCTTCTGCGCGCGGGTGATGCGCGGCACCTGGTCCATGGCGATGGCGGTGGCGCCGCGGGCGGCCAAGCGCTCGATGAGCGCGGCGTTCTTGCCAGGCCAGAGGAAGCTGATCAGCACCGCGCCGGCCTTGAGGCGATCGGCTTCCTCCGGGCTCGGCGGCTGCACCTTGAGCAGCACGTCGGCGCTCGACCACAGCGCCGCCGCGTCGGTGGCAATGCTGGCGCCGGCCTTGACGTAGTCGTCGTCGGCGAACGCGGCCTTCAGGCCGGCTTCGGCTTCGACGCGGACGTCGAAGCCCATCCCCACCAGCCGGGTCACCGTCTCGGGCGTTGCCGCCACCCGACGTTCGCCCGGCCAACTCTCCCTCGGAACCGCAAGCACCATGAACGAGACGCCTTCCTCGACGGACGCTGTGGGCCGGCGGCGCCGGCCTGCTACGATCGGGTCGTACCCGGGGCCGCGGCTGGCCGCGGCGCGCCCATTCTATAGGCTCCTGATGTCGATCGCGGCCCGACGGACTTCGACGCGTCTCCAGTCGTCACCGACCCACGCGCTGGCCCGGCTGGCGGCGGTCGCCGCGCTGGTACTGGCCGGCGCCGCACCCTCCGCCGCGCAAGCGGTGGCGATGCCGCCGCCGCCCACCGCGGCCAGCCCGGCCGTACCGGACGGCCAGGCTCTCCTGGCGACGATCGAGGCGCTCACGGCCACCGGCATGGACGGGCGGGCCACCGGCACGCCCGGCAACGCGAAGGCCCGGGCGTGGATCGTCGAACGGCTGCAGGCGATCGGCGTCGTGCCCATGCGAGTGGTGCCGGACGACGCGCCCCCCGGAGGACGGGGGACGTTCGACCACCCGTTCACGTTCACCAGCAAGGCCGGGGTGTCGATGCAGGGCGTCAACCTCGTGGCGACGTGCGCGGGGCGACGCGCCGATCTGGCCCCAATCGTCGTCTCGGCCCACTACGATCACCTCGGCGTCCGCGACGGGCAGACCTACCACGGCGCCGACGACAACGCGTCGGGCGTGGCGCTGCTGTTGACCGTGGCGGAGCGGTGCGCACGCACTCCGTTCGAGCGCCGGCTGATCCTGGCGTTCTTCGACGCCGAAGAGCAGGGGCTGCAGGGCGCCAGGGCGTTTCTGCAGTCGAAGGTCGCGATCGTGCCGTTCGCGCTCAACCTCAACTTCGACATGGTCGGCCGCGGCGACAAGAACGAGCTCTACGTCGCCGGTCCCGGCCGGTGGCCGGCGCTGAAGCCGATCGTCGAGGGCCCGGCGTCTCGCGCGTCGATCACGGTGAAGCTCGGCCACGACACCGGCGGCGGCCAGGACGACTGGACGCAGCAGTCCGACCACGGCCCGTTCCACAGTGCCGGCATCCCGTTCCTCTATCTCGGCGTCGAGGACCACGCCGACTACCACAAGCCCACCGACACCGCCGACAAGATCCCGGCGCGCTTCCTGGGCGGCGTCGCGGCCTTCGTGCTCGACCTGCTCGCCACGCTCGACCGGGCGCCGGCGTTCAAGTAGTGGCCGGCGGACTCGCGGCGCTCAAGCCGGACCTCGATCGGCTGTACGACCAGTTCAACCTCACGCACTCGACCCGTGATCCGATCTGGACGGTGCGCCGCTTCGAGCGGCGCGACGACCAGGAGGTGGTGGCGTTCCTGGCCTCGGCGTTGGCGTTCGGGCGGGTCCAGAGCGTGCTGCAGACGGTGGACGCCGTGCTGGACGTGATGGAGGGCCGGCCGGCGGCCTTCGTGCGCGAGTTCGCGCCCGACCGGGCCGCGCGGTTCGACGGCGTCGGCCATCGCTGGATCCGCAGCCGCGATCTCGCCGCGCTGGCCTGGCTGCTGCACCAGATGCTGCGCGACCACGGCTCGATCGAAGGCTTCTTCGCGGCCGGGCTGGCCCCGGGCGCCACCTCGATCGAGGACGCCCTGGAGTCGTTCTCCCGCCGGGCGATGGCCCTCGACCTCGCCAGCATCTACGGCCGCCGGCGGCCGGTGCCCGGCGTCGGCTACTTCTTCTCGCGGCCGTCGTCGGGCGGCGCGTGCAAGCGGCTGAACCTGTTCCTGCGCTGGGTGGTCCGCCACGACGCCGTGGACCTCGGCTTGTGGGAGGCGGTACGACCGGCCCAGCTCGTGGTGCCGCTCGACACCCACATCATCCGTGTCGGCCGGTGTCTGGGCGTGACGCGCCGGTCCAGTCCCGGATGGGGCATGGCGATGGACGTCACTACGGCCCTGCGCGGCTTGAATCCCGACGACCCGGTGCGCTACGACTTCTCCATCTGCCACCTCGGCATGGGCGGCTCGTGCGGCTTCGGCACGACGCGCAGCAACGCGCGGTGCCCGCTCCACAGCGTCTGCCGGCCGGCGCGCCGGGCGGTGGCACGGCGGCGGGTGACGCGATGAGCGACGAGTTCCGGATGCGGGCCAAGCGGCCGACGCGGGCGCCGAGCGCCGATCGGCCCCCCGACCCCGGGTTCAAGAACTACATCTCCCCGGCCGGGCATCGCCGCTTGAGCGACGAGCTGGCGCGGTTGTGGAAGGTCGAGCGGCCGCAGCTGGTCCAGACCGTGGCGTGGGCGGCGGCCAACGGCGATCGCTCCGAGAACGGCGACTACCTGTACGGCAAACGGAAGCTGCGCCAGATCGACAGCCGCCTGCGCCGTCTGTCGAAGATCCTCGACAGCGCGGTGGTCGTCGACAACGCCGGCAAGACCCACGATCGGGTCTTCTTCGGCGCCACCGTTACCTACCAGCCCGAAGCCGGCGGCGACGAGCGTGAGGTCACGATCGTCGGCATCGACGAACTGGATGCCGGCGCCGCCCGCATCTCGTGGCGATCGCCGCTGGCCACGGCGCTGCTGAAGGCGAGGGTGGGCGACCTGGTCACCCTCAGGACGCCGCGCGGCCCCGAGCGGCTCGAGGTCATCGCGATCCGCTACGACCCGGTGAGTTGAGGGTGCTCCTTCAGCCGCGGGCCTTGGGCGTCACCAGTTCCACGACGTCGCCTTCGCGGATCCGTCCATCGGCCGCCACCGCGGCATTCAGTGCCAACGTCCCGCCGAAGCGGTGGACGATCGACTTGAGCACCTCGGGATCGCGGGCCCCGGTGTCGGGGTCGACGGTGGTCATGACGCATCGGCCGCGCAGGTCGGCCAGCGCGATCACGACCTCGCCGACGCGCAGTTCCGCGCCTTCCCAGTCGCGCTCGCCCAGTCCGTCCACGCCGCCGATCACCAGGTTCGGCCGCAGCCGGCGTCCGTCGTAGCCGAACGCCGCGATGGCCCCGTCGGTTGCGACCAGCACCGGCAGGATGTCGAAAACGCCGTCCGCCGTCGGCACCAATCGGGCGTCCCGGCCGGCGATCGCGCTCACCTCGACGGCGACGGCCGGGTCGTACCAAGGCCGCCCGTCCACCAGGACCGCGCCGGCGGCCGCCGTGTGCGCGGCGTGGCGCAGCAGGCGCGGATGCGTGCGCGCGGTGATCATGCGCCCGTGGTCGTCTTCGACGTGCAGCCGGCGGTCGCCGGCGATGCCCCCGCCGTCGAGCGTCGCTTCGGCGAGGCGTTCGCCAGCCATCGACTTCACGGGGTAGCGCCAGATCTCGGCGACGTGCACGGCGGTTGGATTCCGGCCGACTCCGAACCGATACGCCGGGACGATCGACCACCGATCGGCGGCGCTACCGCATGCTCCGACCGACGGCTCGGTAGGCCGCAAGCGTGCCCTCGACGAGCGACGCGACGCCGAACTCCTCGGCCACGCGCTGACGGCCGGCCTCGCCCATGCGGCGGCGGGCGGCCGCGTCGCCCAGCATGCGGACGATGGCGTCGGCCAGGGCGTCGGCGCGCCCGGGCGGCACCAGCACACCCGTGACGCCGTCTTCCACCGCTTCGGGGATGCCGCCGGCGCGCGTGCCGACCACCGCCAGGCCCAGCGCCATCGCGTCGAGGACCGCCGAGCCGAGGCCCTCGGTGACCGAGCTCATCACGAACAGGTCGGCGCTGCCGGTGAGCGCCAGCACGTCGTCGCGGAAGCCGGCCAGCACCACGTGCTTGTCGAGGCCGAGCTCGTGGATCTGGCGGCTGAGCGGCCCGTGCAGATCGCCTTCGCCGAAGATCACCAGCTGGGCGTCGGGAACGTGGCGGCGCACTTCGGCCATCGCGTCGACCAGGAACTTCTGCCCCTTGTGATTCACCAGGGCGCCGACGTTGACGATCACCGGTGCGCCTCTGGGGAACCAGAACGCCTGATGGATGTCGGCGGGCGCCACCTTGGCGACCCGCTCGACGTCGATGCCGTCGTGCACGACGACCACCCGCGACGCCGGGATGCCATCGCGCACCAGGATGGCGCGGATCGCCGCCGACGCGGCGATGAACAGCTCCACCTGGCGGTACTTCCAGCGCGAAAAGGAATGCTTCTGGAGGTGGAAGTCGACCCGGCGCGAGGCGACCAGGCGCGGCGCCGTACCGCGCGACCCGAACGACAGCGCCATCGACGCCATGGCCACGGCGTGCGGGTCGTGCGCGTGCACGACCTCGGGGCGGTACGACGCGATGATCTTCGACAGCCGCCAGGCCGAGGCCAGATCCACCTCGGATCGCGGCGCCAGCGGCACCAGATCGTCGCCCTCGCTGGCGCGCCGGTACAGCACACCGTCCGGCTGGGCGACGAGCACGGCCCGGTGGCCGCGCTCGCGCAGCCCGAGGACGGTCAGGAGGACCTGGTGCTGTCCGCCGCGCCAGGTGAGGGCGGTGTCGACGTGGAGTGAAAACACAGTTCCCACAGCTTGGCGAACTTGAGCGCGACGTAAGTGGCGTTCAGCAGCGAGATGACGAGGCCGGGGACGCCGTCGCGGAAGCCGCCGCGCAGGACGTAGTTGCGCAGGAACGCCGCCGGCGGATGCAGGGCGAGGTCGGTCCATCCGGCGGTGCGGCCGTCCTCGTGCATCTGCCGCGCCGCCAGCGTGGTGTAGCGGTCCATCGTCTGCAGGTGGTGCGAGAGGTCGCGGTAGGCGTGGTGGCGCAGCTCCTGGCGCAGGTCGCCGACCGGCCCGTCGGCCCGCACCGACTCGTGCACGTGACGGCCGGTCCAGCGGGCGCGCCGCCGGTCGTAGAGCCGCAGCTGGTAGTCCGGATACCAGTCGGTACTGCGGATCCAGCGACCGAGATGGAACGTCACCCGCGGCACGCGAAAGCCGGCGGCATCCGGCTCGCGCTGCAGCAGCCCCCGGATCTCGGCGGCCAGCTCGGGCGAGACGCGCTCGTCGGCATCGAGCGACAGAATCCAATCGTGCGTGGCCTCGGCCGCGGCGAGGTTCTTCTGCGCCACGTAGCCCGGCCACGGCCGCACGCTGACCCGCGTGGTGTAGCGGCGGGCGATGGCGACCGTGTCGTCAGTGCTGCCCGAATCGACGACGACGATCTCGTCGGCCCAGGCCACCGACTCGAGCGCGGCGGCGATGTTGGCCGCCTCGTCCCGCGTGATGACCGTCACCGACAGCTTCGGCACGGCCCGCAGTGTATTACGGGCCGGCGCCGGGGCGCGGACTACTGCTGGCGCTGTTGCTGCTGGGTCTGCTGGGTGTTGAAGCCGCCGCCGCCCTGAATCTGGGTGACGCCAGCGCCGCCCTGCAGCGGCGCGACCTGCGCCGTCTCGTAGTCGACCACCGATTTCAGGTAGTCGATGAGCGCCTGCAATTCGTTGTTTCGCGCCTGGTTGAGATCGCGCTGCGCCTGCAGGACGAAGAAGTTGGTGGTCATGCCGGCCTGGAACTTCTTCTCTTCGGCCTCGAGCCGTTTCTCGGCGAGGGCCCGCGAGGCCCGCGTGGCTTCCACGCGTTTGCCGTTGGCGGTGACCATGCGGGCGGCCTCGCGCACCTCGGTGGCGACGCGAATCCGCGACGACTCCAGCTGCTTCATCGACTGCTGGTTCTGCAGCCGGGCCCGGGCCAGGTTGGCGTCCTGGGTCGAGTTGCCCAGCGGATAGCTCAACTGCAGCGCGAAGGTCCAGCTCGGGAAGTTGTTGCGGAGCAGGTCGCCGAGGACATCGGTGTAGCGTTTCGTCTGCGAGCCGATCACCGGCCCGGGGAATCCGTCGCCGCGGATGAGCTGCGTGCCGCCGAGGCCGGTGCCGGCGTAGTCCACCGAAGCACTGAGGTCGGGCAGGACCTGGTTGCGGAGAAAGCGGATGCTGACGTCGTTGGCCTCGAGCGTCTTCCGGGCCTGCACGATGTCGGTGCGCGCGGCCAGCGCCTGCGTCGTCACCGCCTGCAGATCGACGGCGACCGGCACGAACGCGGCCACGTCGGTGGGGACCAGGCGCGTGTTCCAGAGCTCGGCGGCGTGCTCGCCGTAGATGAGGGCGCGCAGCGCGTCCTCGGCACGGGCGATGGCCGCCTCGGCGACGATCACCGCCTCTTCGCGCTGCGCCACTTCGGCTTCGGCCTGCACGATGTCGATCGGCGCCATGGTGCCGATCTCGACGCGGGCGCGGTTCTCCTTGAGCGACCGCTGCGCCAGGTCGAGTGACAGGCGCTGCACCTCGAGGCTGTTCAGCGCGAAGACCAGATCCCAGTAGCCGTTCTTGACGCGCCGAGTGGTCGTGGCCACCGCCTCGGTCACCTGCACCTCGGAGATCTCACGGTTCTTGCGCGATACCTGCAGCTGCTGCCGCGTGGTGTCGATGCCGAAGTTGCGCAGCAGCGGCTGGGTGAAGTTGAAGGTGAAGTTGGCGGCGGTCTGCGGCGTGAAGTTGGCGAAGATGTTGTTGGTGGTCGCCCGCGAGTTGTCCCAGCCCACCCGATAGCTGGCACCGCGCCAGGGCAGGGCCGACGACAGCGCGACGTTCATCGTGGTCGAGTTGTTCTCCAGCTTGTCGACGTCGCCCGCCAGCAGGCTGTTGATCGGGGTGTCGCGGTTGTCGCCCTGCATGAACGTCGTGAAGGTCGGCGCCCAGGCCGACCGCGCCTGGGCGATGTTCTCGTCCTGGATGAGCGGGGTGATCCGCACCACCTCGAGGTCGGCGTTCTGCTTGAGTGCCAGTTCGACCGCGTCGGTGATGCTCAGCCGCCGCTCGCCGCCCGGCGCCGGCTGCGCCGGTGTCTGGGCCTGAACAGCCGCCGCTCCGAAAACGGACAGGGCCGCCACTGCCGCCGTCCGCACCACGCGCTCCCCGAAACGTCGAATCCCGAACATTTTGCTGCGTCTCCCGTGTACGCGAACAGGCGCGGCCGGCTGGCCGCGCCGTTCGAACCGAGCAAGAACGTTGCCGCGCCTCCCCGGCCCGCGCGGCGCCTCCTGGATAGACGGCTCGACACGCGCAAGGGTTCTGCCGGCGGTCCGAATCGAGGCGCCGGTGGCGCCCGATATACTACCGGCCGATGACCGATCAGGACGTGTTGCGCATGTTTCGCGAGTCGGGGGCCCTGCTGGAGGGCCACTTCCGTCTGTCGTCCGGGCTGCACAGCCCGGGGTATCTCCAGTGCGCCCTGGTGCTGCAGCACCCGCGGCACGCCGAGGCGCTCGGCGCCGGGATCGGCGCGCTGACCCACGCGTGGGCCCCCACCGTGGTGCTGTCGCCGGCCCTGGGCGGCATCGTCATCGGGCAGGAGGTGGGCCGCGCCCTGGGCGTGCGGGCGATTTTCGCCGAACGCACCGACGGGACCCTGGCGCTGCGTCGCGGTTTCACGCTGGCGGCGACCGACCGCGTGGTCGTCGTCGAAGACGTGTTGACCACCGGAGGCTCGACGCGCGAGACCATCGAGGTGGCGGTCGCCCACGGCGCCACCGTGGTCGGCGCGGCGTCGATCATGGACCGCAGCGCCGGCCGGCACGGTCTGGCCGTGCCATTCGCCGCGCTGTGCCCGATGGACCTGCCCACGTATCAGCCCGACGCCTGCCCGCTCTGCGCCGCGGGTTCGGAGGCGATCAAGCCGGGCTCGCGCAAATAGCCGGGAGCGCCGCTGTGAGCCCCCGCGTCCGGACGCTGCGCCTGGTCGTGGCGTACGACGGCGCGGACTTCGCCGGCTGGCAGCGCCAGGCCGGGCAGCGCACCGTGCAGGGCGAGCTCGAAGCGGTGCTGGCGGCGATCGAAGGCGCGCCGGTGCACGTCGCCGGCGCCGGCCGCACCGACGCCGGCGTGCACGCCGCGGCGCAGGTCGCGTCCGTGCGGCTCACCGCGGCCATCGCGCCCGAGCGGCTGGTGCGGGCCTTCAATGCCACCCTGCCGCCTGACGTGCGCGTGCTCGCTGCCGACGAGGCCGCCGATGGGTTCCACGCCAGACTGCACGCCCGCGGCAAGACCTATCGCTACCTGGTGTGGCACGCGCCGATGGCGCTGCCGGCGTTGCGCCGGGTGGCGTGGCACGTGCCCCAGCGGCTGTCGGCGACGGCGATGGCCGAGGCCGGCCAGGACTTCGTCGGCGAGCACGACTTCGCGGCATTCCAGGCGCAGGGCAGCGCGGTGCGCTCCACCGTGCGCCGCGTCACCGCGGTGGTCGTCGATGCGGCGGCGACGGTGCCGGGGTGGTGCGCCACCGGCGACGATCGCGGCCGGCTGGTGTGCGTCGAGGTATCGGGCACCGGCTTCCTGCGCCACATGGTGCGCGCCATGGCCGGCACTCTCGTGCAAGTCGGGCGCGGACGGATGCGCCGCGACGACATCGCGCGGGCCCTGGCCAGCGGCCGCCGCGCCGCCGCCGGACCGACCGCGCCGGCGCACGGCCTGCACCTGTGGCGGGTGCACTACGCGGGCGACCCGCCGGGGGCCGACGGCCCGCTGTAACGTGCTGTAAGATGGGCCTTTGCCCCTCTCGACGAATCCCATGGGACTCGAGCAGCTCAGGGCGTGGATCCCTTCCGGCGGCGCCGAGGAGGGGCTCGCCCGCCAGGTGATCCCCGAACGGTTGCCGCGGCACGTCGCCATCATCATGGACGGCAACGGCCGCTGGGCGGCGCAGCGCCACCTGCCGCGGGTCGAGGGCCATCGCGCCGGCATCGACGCCGTGCGCGACACCGTCGAGACCTCGGCGCGGCTCGGCCTCGCAGTGCTGACCCTCTACGCCTTCTCGGTCGAGAACTGGAAACGGCCGATCACCGAGGTGCGCGTGCTGATGGGGCTGCTGCGCCGCTACCTGCGGCTCGAACTCGACACGTTGCTCCGCAACAACATCCGCTTCCACGCCATCGGCCGGCCCGGTGAACTGCCCGACGACGTCTACGCCGAACTGCTCGACGCCGAAGCCAAGACCCGCCACAACACCGGCATGCAGTTCAACATCGCCCTCAACTACGG
>CAYUAX010000172.1:0-4622 GCA_964442845.1 uncultured Bifidobacteriaceae bacterium
ACCGTGGACATGGCCAACGGCCCGGTGCAGCGTGTGCAGCCCTACCCCGAGACGATCAAGCTGCTCGAGGGACTGGGCGCGAAGAACAACCACAAGTGCGTGTCGTGCTAACGCACGACACGCACTTGGGGGCTAGGGGCTAGGGGCTAGGGTTCCCTTGGACAAGATGGGAACGGCCCGGCGTTTTCGCCGGGCCGTTTCTGCGTACAGACCCGAGTCGGGCACCAGTTGGACGGGGGTTTGTTCTGACAAGCCCCAGTCCCCAGTCCCCAGCCCCTAGCCCCAGTCCTACGCCTGCCGCAGGCTCTGCAACGGATCCACCCCCGCGGCTTTCCGCATGGGCAGCCAGGTGGCGACGAGGGCGGCGGTGACCGCGACCAGCGCGGCGCCGAGGTAGGTCGGGCCATCGGTGGCGGTGACGCCGAAGAGCAGGGCGCTCATGGCGCGAGCCAGGGCCAGCGCGCCGGCCAGGCCGAGCGCGGCGCCGACGGCGGCGAGGCGCAGGCTGCCGCCGACGACGTCGCGGGCAATGGCGCCGGGTGAGGCGCCCAGCGCCAGGCGGACGGCGATCTCGGGCGTCCGCTGGCTCACCGCGTACGAGACCACCCCGTAGAGGCCGGCGGTGGCCAGCAGCAGCGCGATGACCGCGAAGGCCGCGAACAACCCGCCGAGCAGCGCGTTCGACGACTGCTCGTCGGCGAAGCGTTCGGGTACGGTGCGCAGGCGAAAGGCGAGGTCGCCGTCCACCTCACGCAGCGCCGCGCGCAAGGCCGGGCCGATGCCGGGCGTCGCGGCACGGACGACGAGATAGGTGTCGCGGGTCGGGCGATGGGCGTCGAGCAGCAGGACCATCGGCTCGGGCGCGAGCGCAGTCATGGGATTCGCGGTGTCGCGCGAGACGCCGACCACCGTCACCTCGAGCGGCGCGGGGCGTTCCGGCAGCGCCACGCGCAGCCTGCCGCCGATCGCCGCCGCGATGCCGCCCCAGAAGCGCCGCGCCGTCTCGGCGGACACCACGGCCACGGCCGCGCCGGAACTCTGGTCGTCGGCGGCGGTGAACCCGCGGCCGGCCAGGATCGGGATGCCGGTGACCGCGAAGTAGTCGGGGCTGACCACCGCCAGGCCGGCGGCGGGCCGGTCGCGATCACCGGCCCCGGCGCGCCCGACCACGTCGAGGGACGACGGCGCCGGGAAGTCCATTGCCGGGATGGCGGTCATCGTCGCGGCCGCGGTCACTCCCGGCACGGTGCGGGCACGCTCCAGCAGCCGCTGGCGCAGCCGCCGTGCGTCGTCGTCGGCGGCCATCTTCCACACCGGGACGTCGATGTCGGCGGTGACCAGCGGCGCCGGGTCGTAGCCCGGGTCGCTGGCGACGAACGCCCGCATCGAGCGCACCACCAGCGTGGAGACGACCAGCAGCATCACGGCGAGCGCCACCTGCACCACCACCAGCGCGGCCCGACCGCGCCGCACGCCGCCGCCGATGCTGCGGCTGTTCGATTCGTGCAGGGCAGTGCGCACGTCGTGGCCGAGCACGCGCAGCGTCGGCGCCACCGCGAAGACCAGCGGCGCGGCCAGCGCCAGGCCCAGCGCGAACACGACGACGCGCCAGTCGATGGCGATCTGATCGAAGAACGGCTCGGTGGCGACGGCGTGGATGGCGCGCAGGCCGGCCTCGCCGATGGCCAGGCCGAGCAGGCCGCCGGCCAGGCCGAGCAACAGGCTTTCGGCGACGATCTGCCCGACCACCCGGCCGCGGGTCGCGCCCAGGGCGGTGCGCACCGCCAGCTCCTGGCGGCGGGCTATCAGCCGGGCGATCAGCAGGTTCATGACGTTGGCGCAGGCGAGAACGAGCAGCAGGCCGACCACCACCGCCAACAGCGTGAGCACCAGCCAGGTGTTGGCGCCGCCCATCGCCTCGCGCGTGGTGCCGACGCGAGCGGTCCAGTCGCGGCTGGTGTCGGGATACTCGCGGCCGAGCCGCGCGGCGATCGCCGCGACCTGGGCGTTGGCGTCGGCGAGCGTCGCCCCGCCGGCGAGCCGGCCGACCGGCCGCCAGCCCCGTTCGGTGCGCGAGGCCAGCCGCGGGTCGTCGGTGATGGGCAGCCAGACGTCGAGTTCCGCCAGGTTGCCGAGCTCGATCTCCGGCGTGACGACGCCGACCACGGTGTGGCGGCGCCCGTTGACGAATACGTCGCGGCCGAGCACCCCGGGGTCGCCGCCGAAGCGCCGCTGCCAGAACTGGTGACTGAGCATCGCGACCGGCGGGCTGCCCGGCCGCTCGTCGGTGGCGGCGAGCGGGCGGCCCAGCGCGGCAGCCAGACCCCACACCTCCTGGACGCCGCCGATCACGGCCTGCGCCAGGGCCGGCTCGACCTCACTGCCGACCCGTAACGTCGCGCCCTGGCGGCGCCACGCGGCGACACGGCTGAACGCGGTGACCTCGTCGCGGTACGCCGCGAACTCCGGCAGCGAGACCCCGGCGCGGTCCTGCACGGCGTTGGGTCCCGAGGCCAGGATCCAGCCGAGCTCGGCCGGTCGATCGAAGGGCAGCGGCTTCACCACCAGGACGTTGGCGATGCTGAAGATCACGGTGTTGGCGCCGATGGCCAGCGCCAGGGTGACGACGGCGGCCCAGGCATAGGCCGGTTGCGCCACGAACAGCCGCAGGCCATGGACGAGATCCTTGCCCAGCGTGGACATCACCGAGTCTCCTCGTGGGATCGGCACCCGCCGCGGCGGGCGCAGCTGGCAGGCCGCGCCGATGGCGCGGCGCCAATACCGGCGGCGGGCCCGGCGCGGGTCGTGCGCGGCCTCCGCCGCGAACGGCTCCTCGAGATCGCCGAGCACGGCGTCCCCGAGCCGCGGATCGACCAGCCATTCGACCAGGCGGCGGGCGAGACGCGGCGGCGCGATCACGTGCCCAGCACCTCGTCGAGACCAGCGGTCATGCGGCGGACGCCGTCGAGTGCCGACTTGACCGCCCGCAGCCCCGGCGGCGTGACCCGATAGATCCGTTTCGCCCGCCCGCCGCGCTCCGCCGTCGGCGCGCCGAAGTGGCTGCGCACCAACCCCTTGGCTTCGAGCCGGTCGAGCGTCTTGTAGACGGCGGCCAGCGACACCTCGCGGCCGGTCCGGCCGCTGATCTCGCGCCATACCGGGACGCCGTAGGCGTCCTCACCGCCGTGCAGGACGCCGAGCAGGACCAGCTGTTCGAACTCGCCGAGGGGAGACGGATCCGCCATGGCGAGATGTTAGACGATGTCGGGGAAACGTTAGTTCAAGGGCTGGGGGCTGGGGGCTGGGCGCGCTCAATACGTCGTCACGCGTGTTGCGATGTTTCGCGTTACGGAAGGGTCGGGTTTGTTCTCGGACAAGCCCCAGCCCCCAGTCCCTAGTCCCTGATCCGATGGCACATCTCGCAGTCCTGGCGGATGGCGCGGCCGTCCGGGGCGGCGAGTTCCTCGTCGTGGCACCGGAAGCAGCCCGGTGTGTCGGTGTGGCCGAGCTCGTTGCGGTAGGTGCCCCAGGTGACCCCCATGAGGGGGAAGACGTGGCCGTCGTGCAGCGTGCGCGTCACGTCGACGACGCGGTCGAGATCGGCGGCGGTGGCGGGGCGCAACGCGGTGGTCGAGTAGGCGTGCCGGAGGGCCGTGACCGCCGCATCGGCGGTGCCGGCGGCCGCGCCGGCCTTCAGCGCTGCGACCATCTCGCGGCGCACGAACGGCACGTCGCGCGGGACGCGGCCGGCGGCCAAGGCGCGATCGACGGCCCGCTCGGGCGACGCCTCGAAAGTGTGGCTGGGCCGGCTGTGGCAGTCGGTGCAGTCCATGAGCCGCCGGGTCGCGGCCGCGACGGCCGTCTCGTCGACGCCGGGGCGGCGATATTCGCGCACCGTGCCGTCGGCGGTGCGCAGCCGCACCCAGGCAATCGACTGGCGGGCGTCGTCGGTGGCGGCGTATTCGATGGCCGTGGCCGGGTTGGCGTGCCAGTGGATGCCGGAGCCGGCGGCCTCGCCGCCGCCGACATGCAGTTCGAGCGTGGTCGGCGCCGGCGTGCTGGCTTCGTCGTCGCCGAACGCGGCGACGACCTTCAGGCGATCACCGCGCACGAATCCCGGCCAGTGGCAGGTGGCGCAGGTCTCGCGCGCCGGTCGCATCGTGTGCACGGGCGTGGGGATGGGCCGCGTGATGTTGCCGGTCACCAGGCCGGCCAGGCGGCGCATGCCGTCGACCTTCGATTGCGCCAGTGCGCCGGCGCCAGAGCCGACGTGACAGCTCACGCAGGGCACGCGGGCGTGCGGGGCCTCCTGGTAGGCCACGTATTCGGGTGCCATCACCGAGTGGCAGACCTCGCCGCAGAAGGCCTGCGTCTCCATGTAATGGATGGCGCCGTAGCCGGCGACAGCGAGGATGGTGACGTTGATCACCGTCGCGGCCAGCAGCACGATCGCCCAGCGCCGGTGGCGGACGTCCTCGAGATCGACGGCCGGCCAGCGGACGGCGGCCGCGCCGCGCCGCCGGGCGATGAGGTTGCCGATCGGGATGAGGACCAAGCCGAGCAGGAAGCCGGCCGGCAGGGCCCCGAAGACGAGCAGGCCGACGTACGGATTGGCGATCCAG
>CAYUAX010000172.1:4632-10918 GCA_964442845.1 uncultured Bifidobacteriaceae bacterium
CGCCGCGGCGGTCAGGCTCCCTTGAGCGACAGCATGTAGGCCGCCAGCGCGTCGAGATCGGCCGCCGGCAGGCTCGGGTAGGCGCGCATCTCAGGCTTCCGGTTGGTCGGCGACTTCATCTCCTTCGGCGAGACGATCCACTTGCGGATGTCGGCAGCGCTCAGCTTGCTGCCGACGCCGTCGAGCGGGCCCTTGGCGTTGCCACGCCCGCCGACCGCATGGCACAGGGCACAGCGCTGCGCGTCGTAGACGGCCTTGCCCTTCTCGGCCTGGGCCGTGTCCTGCGCCAGGGCCGGCGGGGCGACGAGGGCGAGACAGGCAGACAACACGACAGCGATGGGCAGACGAACCACGGGCACCTCCGCGGCAGACCCTAGCACGCCCCGTGCCGCCCCGGGGCCGCGGAGTTGGCGCGCGAACGCGCGCCGGGGCGCGCCGGCGGCGCGGATTCGCCCGCCGTGGAGGGGAGGATTACCCGCGCCGGGGCGTGATCCGGCGCCGCCGCCGAGGCTGATAGAGTGTGGGCCGAGGATTGCCGCCCGATGGACGTTCGTGAGCTGCTCGTCGATACCCACACCCATCTGCCGCCGGCGGCGACGCTGGCCGGCCTGTCGTCGGCCGACTCCGCCCGCCGGGTCGGCGGGGTGCCGCATTCGATCGCCGAGATCGTCGCGCACCTGGCGTTCTGGCAGGACTGGTTCCGCCGCCGCGCCGAAGGGCACGCCGAGCCGATGATCGCCAGTGCCGCGCTGGGCTGGCCCGACGTCGCCGAGGAGGCGTGGCCGGATGTGCGCGACGGCTTCGTCGCGGGCCTGGAGCAATTGGCCCGCGTCGTCGAGCAGCTCGATCCGGAGGCGCCGATCGCCCCGGCATTCGAGTTCCCGATGCTCGCCGGCTACACCGCCCGCGACGTCTGGGAGCACGTCGGCCAGCACAACGCCCATCACCTGGGCCAGGTGGTCATCCTGCGCCAGTTCCTCGGGCTGTGGCCGCCGCCGGCTGGCAGTTATACCTGGTAGTGAAGGGACCAGGGACCGGGGACCGGGGACCAGGAAAGAGCGGCTGCGTGCGACGTCACGCGTACACGAAGAAGGCCCGGCGGTTCGACCGCCGGGCCTTGTAATTGGTCCCGGGCTCTTCCCCGGTCCCTGGTCCCCGGTCCCCGATCCCTTGGGGCGTCAGCAAGAAACGCAACGCTGATTGTTCTTGGACCCGAGCTTCTCCAGCAGCGCCACCGTGGCGGGGAAGGGCGAGACGCGCTGCACCGGGCCGTTGGCCATGTCGGCGGTGGTCTGGCCGCTGCGGGCGACGACGGTGACGTCGGCGCCCTTGCTGACGAGATAGAGGATGACCTCGTTGTCACCGCGCGCGGCGGCGTGGTGCAGGGCGGTGTAGCCGTCGTTGTCGCGGGCGTTGACGTCGGCGCCCATCTCCTCGACCAGGAACTTCACCGCGGCCAGCCAGCTGTCGGGGGCGTGCCGATGCGCGTTGCCGGCGAAGCCCTCGCCGTACTCGACGCCGGCAGCGGCGTGCAGCGGCGTCGCCCCGGGCCCGCCGTAGGGGATCGCCGGCAGCGCCGGCGGCGGCGTGATGAGCGGCTTGTTGACGCCGTCCGATCCGGGACCGCCGCCCTCGGGGCCGCGGCGCACCCGCACCTGCGGGGCGATCGACGGGATGTTCGGGTCGGCGCCATGCTTCACCAGCAGGCGCATCGCGGCGACGTCGGTGGCGTAGGCCGCGCGCCAGAACGCCGTGGAGCCGCTGGTGTCGGCCAGGCCGCAGTTCCGATTGCCGCAGCCGCTGTAGACCATGTACCAGGGGTGCTGGTAGAGCCGGGCGTTCGGATCGGCGCCCTTCTCGAGCAGCTTGGCCATCAGGTCGAGATACGTGGCCTTCTGCAGCTCCATCTCCTGCGGCTGCGGGAAGCGGGTGCGTGGCTGCCACTGGGTGTTGACGGCCGCCCACAGCGGCGTGGCGCCGTTGACCTTGGCCGCCAGGTTCGGATTGGCGCCGCGCTCCAGCAGCAGCATGGCGGTGTCGAACTGGCCGTTGATGGTCGCCATCAGCAGCGCCGAGGTGCCGTCGCCGCCGCTGACCGCGTTCACATCGGCACCGCCGTCGAGGAGCGCGGTGACCGCCGGAATGTGCCCCTGGCGGGCGGCGTGCAGCAGCGCGGTCAGCCCGCCCTTGCTGGAGAGGCCGGGAGTCTCCTCGAAGAACTGCCGCCCTTCGCCCTCCTCCTTCTTGTCGGGTTCGGGCAGCTTGCCCGAGGTGTAGAGGTCGCGGCTCGCCTGGACGGCGGCCTGCACCTGGCTCGGCGACGGCTTGCCGCCCTTGCCGGCCGATGCCTCGAGCACCTTGGCCAGCCGCTCGTTCGAGGCGCGATACAGCGGCGTGTGCTTCTGCAGGTCGACGGCCTTCGACGTGATGTCGGGATCGGCGCCGCGCGCCAGCAGCACCTTCAGCGCCTCGACGCGGTTGAGCGAGGCCGCGAAGATGAGCGGCGTCTGGCCCCATTCGTTCTCCCGGGCGTTCACGTCGGCCTTGGCGTCGAGCAGCGCGCTGACGACCTCGGCGCTGCCGGCGGTGGCGGCGAGGTGGAGCGGCGTGGCGCCGCTCGGGTTGGCGCGGGCGTCGACGGCCGCGCCGGCGCCGAGGAGCGCCTTCACCGCCGCGACGCTGCCGGAGCGGCTGGCCAGGTGGAGCGGCGTGTACTGGCCGATGCGGGTCACCGCTGCCGGTGTCGCGCCCGCCGCCACCAGCATCGCCGTCAGCTCGGCGTCGCCGCGGTCGGCGGCCCAGTGCAGGGCGCTCATGCCGTCGCCCTGGGCGGCGTTGACGTCGGCGCCCTGCTGCAGCAGCGTGCGCACCGCGTCGCGGTTGCCGCGCATGGCGGCGTCGGCGACCGGGGAGGCCGACGGCGGGGCGGCGCCCACCAGTGCCGTCATCGCCAGGACGGCCAGAACGTTCAGGCTCAGTCGAACTCGCATGTCGCTTCTCCAGACATCGACGCCAACCCCCGGCCGGAGGCCGGGGCCAGACAACACTGGACTAGGCGGTAATGGCCGACTGCCGGAACGAGAACTCGCCGGTGCTGTCGCCGAAGCTCTGCAGGTCCTCGAGGCCGAGGTGCTTGAGCATCGACAGCATCACGTTGGCCATCGGCGTGTCGGCGGCGGCCTTGAGGTGCACGTTGCCCTCGAGGATGCCGTTGCCGTGGCCGAGGAAGATCAGCGGGCAGCGGCGGTGGTTGTGCACGTTGGCGTCGGCCATCGGCGAGCCCCACATCACCACCGTCTTTTCGAGCAGGCTCTGGTCGCCCTCCATCGAGTTCTTCAGCTTGTCGAGGAAGTAGGGCAACTGGCCGACGCGGAACTTGCAGATCTTGTTGAACTCGAGGATGCGGTCCTCGCGGTTGCCGTGGTGCGACGCCGGGTGGAACGGCTGGTTCGACTCGCATTCCGGGAAGACACGGTTCTGCGAGTCGCGGCCGGTCTTGAAGGTGATGATGCGCGTCATGTCGGTCTCGAGCGCCAGCACCTGGAGGTCGAACATCAACCGCATGTGGTCGGTGAAGGAGTCGGGCACGCCGGCCGGCGCGCCGGGCAGTTCGCGGGCCTCGCCGCTGGTGTTGCGGGCCTCGATCGCCTGGATGCGCCGCTCGATCTCGCGGACGTTGTCGAGGTACTTGTCGAGCCGGGTGCGGTCGCTGGTGCCGAGCTCCTTGCGGACGTCGGCGACCTGGCCGGCGATCCAGTCGAGGATGCTGCGGCGCGTCTGACGGCGCTCGGCGCGATCTTCCTTCGAGTTGCCCGAGCCGAACAGCAGGTCGAAGGCGACGCGCGGGTCGCGGATCATCGGCAGCGGGTCGTTCGGCGACGCCCAGCTGATCGAGTCGGTGTAGGCGCACGAGTAGTTGTAGGTGCAGCCGCCGGCCTGGTCGAGGTTCTCGATGCAGAACTGCATCGACGGCAGCGGCGTCGACTGGCCGAACTTCTGGGCGTAGAGCTGGTCCATCGAGGTGCCGCACCAGATGTCCGAGCCCTGCGTCTGCTTGGGATGCGACTGGGTCAGGAACACCGCGCTCGAGCGGAAGTGGTCGCCGCCGATTTCGGGCAGGGCGAACGCCTCGGCCATGCGCACGTCGGTGTTGCTCACCACCGTGAGGTAGTCGCGGTACGGCTCGAGCACCTTCAGCGGGTTGTCGTTGACCAGCGCGAAGTCCTTGCCGGTCTTCTCGGGCGCGAACAGGTACTTCGACGCCGCCCAGTCGTTGCAGCCGGCCAGTCCGTGCACTTCTTCGATGCAGATCAGGCGGGTGCGCTCCGGCGTCTTCGCCACGAGCCGGCCGGCCGGGACCATCGCATCCAGGAAGGGCAGAGCCACGGTGGCCCCGGCGGCGCGGAGGAAGGTGCGTCGGGGCAGCTGCTTACCGGTGATGAACGACATCGTGTGTCTCCTGAAACGAGGACGGTCGAGAAACGGGCGCTAGCGCTTGTCTGCGTCCTGCGCGGCGTCGGTGGTGGCCGGCGCCTCGGCACGCTTGCGTTGGAAGGCGTCGCTCTTGATGACGCCGAGGATGAACGACGACATCCGGTAGCCGTCGCCGGCGGCCTGGCGGGCGATGGCCCGCACCGCCGGCTGATCGAACGTCTCGATGCGGCGGCCGAGGGCGTAGGCCATCAGGTTCTCGGTGAAGGTCCGCACCAGCGGCTCGGGTCGCTTCATCAGCGCCGCGGTCAACTGGTTGAGGTCGTTGATCGGGCTGCCGTCGTAGTAGTCGCCGCGGGTGTCGAGCGGCATGCCGTTCTCGCGCACGCGCAGCCGCCCGGTGACGTCGAAGCTGTCGAGCGACAGGCCGATCGGGTCCATGAAGCGGTGGCAGGCGTTGCACGTCGGGTTGGTGCGGTGCAGCTCCATCCGCTCGCGGGTGGTCAGCAGCTTGCCGTCCTTGGCCTCACCGGTCTCCTCCAGCGCCGGCACGTTCGGCGGCGGCGGCGGTGGCGGGGTGCCGAGCAGCACCTCCATCACCCACTTGCCGCGCAGCACCGGCGAGGTGCGGTTGGCGAGCGAGGTCTGCACCAGCACCGAGCCGTGGCCGAGGAGGCCGCGGCGCGTGGCGTCGGGATAGGCGACGCGGCGGAACTGCGGGCCGACCACGCCCGGGAAGCCGTAGTGGCGGGCCAGCCGCTCGTTCACGAAGGTGTAGTCGGCGGTGTAGAGGTCGAGCAGGCTGGCGTTGCGGCGGACCAGGTCGTTGAAGAAGGTCTCGGTCTCGGTCTTCATCGCCGCCGCGATGTTGTCGTCGAAGTTGGGGAAGAAGTTCGGATCCGGGTGGACCTTGTCGAGGTCCTGCAGGCGCAGCCATTGCGCGGCGAACCGCGTGCCGAGCGCCGCGGCGCGCGGGTCGGCCAGCATGCGCTCGGCCTGCTTGAGCAGCGCGGCGCCCTGCAGCTTGCCGCCCACCGCCAGCGCGCGCAGCTCCTCGTCGGGCGGCGCGCCCCACAGGAAGAACGACAGCCGCGACGCCAGGTCGAGGTCGGCGACGCGCAGCGAGCCCTGGGCCGTGGCCGTCGGCACGTCGCGCTCCATGCGGAACACGAAGTGCGGGCTGGCCAGCACCGCCTCGAGGGCCGCGCGCACCCCGGCCTCGAAGCCGCCGTCGGCGGCGCCCTTCTCGTAGAACGGCATCAGCGAGTCGAGTTCGGCCGGCGTGACGGCGCGGCGGTAGGCGTTGCCGGCGAGGCGGCCGATGATGGCGCGGGCGCACGGCGCTTCCTCGCTGGCCGAGGTCGGCCGGCAGGTGAAGATGCGCTGGCGGCTCGGCGTCTCGGAGATGCCGGTGGCGTTGAACGGCCCGGCGATCACCAGGTCGCGCAGGTGCGGCAGCGTGGTGATGCCGGCGCCGCCCGACCCGCCCCCGGCGTAGCTCCACTCGTGCGGCTTGATCAGGTCTTCGTAGGGACCGTCCATCCGCCGCACGAACGCCGCCGCCACGCGGTGGGTGCCGGCCTTGACCAGAATCGGCTCGGTGCGGAACGGGTAGCCGCCGCGGCCGTCGGCGGCGGCCGACGGTGCGCTCTCGAACTTCACCAGCGCGACGCGCTGGCCGTCGATCGACAGGTCGAGGTCTTCGCCGCGGGCGTTGTCGCCCGAGATGATCAGCAGTTCGAACTCGTATTCGGCGTCGGCCGGGAACACGTGGTCGATCACCATGCCGCCGCGCGTGCCGTAGGGCGCACCCTCGACCCGGTCCCAGGGATGCTGGGACACGTAGCTCGGCGTC
>CAYUAX010000173.1:0-10625 GCA_964442845.1 uncultured Bifidobacteriaceae bacterium
GAGACCTGCCGCAGCGCGCTGACCGGCGGCGTGCCGCCGGCGGATCTGAGTGAGTTGAGCGCGGCCTGTCTGGCCGAGGGCCGCGAGGTGGTGGCCGCCGCCGCCCAGGCCCGGGCGCAGCGCCTGCAGGACTCGATGGCGCTGGTGGGCGCCCTGCGCGAGGTGATGTCGACCATCGGCAGCGAGATGTCGTCGATGCACACCAGCATCTCGCAGAGCACCGAGCGCTTCGAGGCGATCGGCCTGCTGTCGAACCCGCAGCAGATCAAGGCCCGACTCGTGGCCGAGGTCCTCACGTTGAAGCAGATCGCGGTGAAGCGCCGCCGCGTCTGGGAAGAAACCGCCAAGGCGCTGACCCAGCGCGTCGAAACCCTGGAGCACGACCTGTCGCACGTGCGCTCCGAGGCGAGCAGCGACCCGCTCACCGGCGTCGCCAACCGCCGCGGCTTCGACCAGACCTGCGACCGCTGGGTCCGCACGTCGCGGTCGCAGTTCGTGATGGCGATCCTCGACGTCGACGACTTCAAGTCGGTGAACGACACCAAGGGCCACGCCGCCGGCGACGAACTGCTGAAGCTGGTCGCGCAGCAGCTCAAGGCGTCGTTCCGTGACAGCGACATCGTCGCGCGGGTGGGCGGCGACGAATTCGCCGTGCTGGCCGCCGACCTCACGCTGGCGCAGGCCGAGCGGCGCATCGCCGGCGTGCTGTCGCAGATCGGCAACGGTTTGGCCGGGCCCGATGGCGCGGTGCACCAGGCGACGTTGAGCTGCGGCGTCGCCGAGTTCTCGGCCGGCGACACCCCGGCCAGCCTCTACGAGCGCGCCGACGAGGCGCAGTACACCGCGAAGAAGCAGGGCAAGAACCGGGTCGTCGCCAAGGCCCGGCCGCTGATGCGCGACCTGTCGAAGCGGTAAAGTCGGTGCAGGAGCTGTTCCACGCGCGTCGGGTGCTGGTGGTCGACGACTCGCCGGCGTTCGCGTCGGCCCTCGTCCGGCTGCTGTCGGCCGAGGGGTTCGGCGTCGACGTGGTGCACGACAGCGCCGCCGCCTTCGACGCCGTGGCCCGGCACGACCCCGACGTGGTGCTGCTCGACGTCGAGATTCCCGGGCAGAGCGGCTTCGAGGTGTGCCGCAGCCTCAAGCAGAACGCCATCACGCGGCTGACGCCGGTGGTGCTGCTCACCGGGCTGAGCGGCCGCGAGCACCGCCTGGCCGGCATCGAGGCCGGCGCCGACGACTTCCTGACCAAGCCGATCGACTCGAGCGAGCTCACCGCCCGGGTGCGTTCGCTGTCGCGGCTCAAGCGCTACACCGACGAACTGGAGTCGGCGGAGTCGGTGATCGTCAGCCTGGCGCTTACCGTCGAGGCGCGCGACGCCTACACCGAAGGCCACTGCGACCGCCTGTCCACCTACGCGGTGCGGCTCGGCAAGGCGATCGGCCTGGGCGACGACGAACTGGCGGCGCTGCGCCGCGGCGGCATCCTGCACGACGTCGGCAAGATCGGCATTCCCGACGCGGTGCTGCTGAAGCCCGGCCGGTTGACCCGCGAAGAGTACGAGCTGGTCAAGGAACACACCGTGATCGGCGAGCGCTTGTGCGCCGGCCTGCGGTCGCTGTCGGCGGTGCGGCCGATCATCCGCCAGCACCACGAGCGGCTGAACGGCTCGGGCTATCCCGACGGGCTGCGCGGCGACCAAATCTCGGTGCTGGCGCAGATCATCGGCGTGGTCGATGCCTTCGACGCGATGACCACCGATCGCCCGTACCGCTCGGCGCTGGGCCTCGACCGCGCCATCGACGAACTGCAGCGCGACGTGAGCCGCGGCGCGATGAGCGCCGACCTGGTCGACCCGTTCGTGGAGCTGGTGTCGCGTTCGGCGTCGGGGTGGCAGACGCCGCCCACAGGGCTCGATTCGTGGCGCCGCCTGGCGCTGGCGCCGGCCCCGGTGGCGGCGCGCCACGCCGCGCGCTAGACCTGCAGACGCCTACGACCCCGGCGGGCGCGGCATCGCCATGCGATCGCCGCCACCGCCGCCGCCCATGCCGCCACCCGAGTAGCCGCCCGACGAGACGCCGCTCGACCCGCCGCTGCTGTTCCCCGAATTGGTGCCGGCGCCGCCCGACCAGTTGCCGCCGTTGCCGCCGGCCGAGGTGTCGACCGGCGTGACCTGCGTGTAGCCGCGGCCGTTCACCAGCCGCCCCTCTCCCGCAGGCGCGGCGCCGCCGCCGTCTGGCGGGTTGACCATGCCGTTGGTCAGGAACCACCCGGAGTTGTAATAGCCGTTCCAGTAACCGGGACCCAGGCCGAGCATGTACGGGCTCATCCCGCCGCAGTTGTTGAAGTAGCCCGCTGATGCCCAGCCGTACGGCGACATGCAGCCGTAGAGGCTGGCGGCGCCAAGGATCGGCGCGAAGAACGGGTCGTAGGCGCCCATCGGGCCGAAGCCCGCGAACCCGCCGCCTCCGCCACCACCGCCCGGCTGCACCACGAACCGCTGCGGATAGGTGAGGCCGACCATCAGGTCGATCACGCGCTCGGCGACGTCGGCGTCGGCCAGGGCCACGAGCGTCCGCTTGTTGAGGTCGAACGCCGTGTCGCCCTCGCCGATCGCGGCCTGCACCGCGTCCGGCGGCAGCACGCCGCTCAACTCGACGACGTCGGTCACCGTCCACGGCGCCGCCGTCAGGTCGTAGGCGCCGGCGGCGGCCTGGCGGGCGAGGCGGCCGTCGTCGAGCCGCTGGTTGGCGGCGAGCCGGTAGCGCTGCACGCGCACGCTGGTGTCGGCGCCCTGCTGCAGTGCCTGGACGTCCACCCACGTCGGACCCGGCTGCATGAACATCGTGCTCGTCAGCGTGCGCTCGGCCTCGGCGCCGCAGGTGACCGTCGCGGTCCGATAGAGGCGTCGGCCATTGGGCGCCCACTGGTGCCGCTCGCGGCCGCGGCAGTCGTCCACGGCCACGGCGTGATCGCGATTGTCGGCGATGCGCGTTTCGCGGCTGATCGGCTGCACGCCGAGCGTGGTGACGATGGTGACGCCGCCATCGGGGCCCGGCGTGACGCAGGTGCGCGCGCCGGTGCCGGCGCGGTCGTCTTCCGCCACCCAGCAGCCCAGCCACGGCTGCCAGCGAGCGTCGGCGGCCGGTTGCGCCGCGGGTGCCTGGGCCGCCGCCAGCAAGGTCAGCGCGGTGAGAAGCGAGATGGTCATGGGACGCTCCCGTGATCTAGAACACCACCTGCAGGCCACCCGACAGGCGCAGCCCGCCGAGCGCCAGCGGCTCGAAGTCCACGAAGTCCTGACTGAGCGTCGCCGAACTCCAGGTGTAGCGGGCCTCGGTGGTGAGATACAGGCGCCGGAACACCCGCAGGTCGGCGCCGCCGAGCGCGTGTACGGTCGGCGCCCAGCCCTTGGAGCTGAAATCGTCGTTGAAGACGCGCAGCGTCTGGAAATCCACGAACGACCCGAACTGCTGGAAGTCGTATTTCACGGCGCCGCCGCCGACACCGACATACGGCGTGAACGTACGCGGCACCCAGGCAAAGCGGCTGATGCGGCGGCCGCGCGGCAAGAGCGCCATGCGCGCCGTGGCCGACACGGTCCATTCCTCGCGCCGAGTGGTCTGGGTAATCGGCACGCCGGCGGTGTCGACGAAGTCCCGGTACTCCGAGCCGATGCGCGTCTCCGCCTTTTCCAGCGAGGTGATGATGTCGAAGCGCGGCCCCAGGGCAATCCCGAAGTCGCCGGCGAACGCCGACGTGTTGAACGACTTCCCGTCGACGGTGAGTTGATCGCCGATGAAGTCGTACAAGTCGCTGCCGGTGTTGGCGAAGAGCCAGCCGCCGCGCAGCGCGAGCAGGCCGTGGGGGCGACCGAGGAAGAAATCCGAGGGGTAGCCGAGTGGGGGAGGAGTGGTGGACTGCTGAGCATCGCCTTGGGCGAACCCCAGTGCCGGCAGCCACAACAGCGCGGCGAGGACGAGCGCAACGCGGCGCGATCGCATGAGGACCTCCCGACGACGAACCGCCGCACGGCCGAGTCGGCCGTGCGGCAAGTTCCGGTCAGCCTAGCACGAGGCTGCGGTCAGGCGCCGAC
This sequence comes from uncultured Bifidobacteriaceae bacterium, assembly GCA_964442845.1. Classification (GTDB taxonomy): domain Bacteria; phylum Acidobacteriota; class Vicinamibacteria; order Vicinamibacterales; family UBA2999; genus CAWAYR01. The sequence goes on from CAYUAX010000173.1 coordinate 4,095, forward strand.
GGCTTCCTTGGCGGCCTTGCGCACCCGTGCCCAGCGGCGGCGGGCCGCGGCGGCCATCTTCTTGCGCGTGGCCGGGGAGAGCTGCTTGCGCACCGCATTACCGGCTCGTTTGGCAGCTTTCTTGGCCTTGCGGCCGGCCTTGGCGGTGCCGCCGAACTGCTTCATCACGCTCTTGCGGACGCCGTCGATCTGCCTCTCGACCTCGGCGAGCTGGCTTTCGAGCGCCTGCTTCTTGTTCACCAGCTCGCCCATCGACTTGCCGATGAACACCGCAATCTGATCCGCGACCGTGCTGTCGCCAGCCTTCTTGCTCATTCGATGCTCCCTGAGGGGAACAGCCCGCCACGAGGTTGAGCGTGCTCGGCACCCAGGCTCAATTAGTGCGCGGGGGGAGCCGGGTGCCGCCCCAGAGGATTATCCGGCATTTACCGCCGAGATGAACAGCCGTTCGTCGGCCCCGCGGGACATTACCCGCACGGCCAGACGCGTTAGCCCGTCGCCAGGCGCCGCGCGTGCCAGCGGAGGAGACCGCGAAGTAGAGCGTACTGCTCGCGGCCGAGGCGCGAGCGCAACGTCCGCTGCTGCCAGCTGGTGCCGCCGGCGTTCCACACGAGAAACCGGCGGGCTCGTAGTGCAGTCGTCACGTGCTCGAGTGCGTCGCCGCGGCCGTCCCTGGCGGCGTCGAGCACGATCGTCGTGTTCCACGTGCCGCCTTCCAGCAACTGTCGCAGCGTCGCGGGATTGAAGGCCTCGAACCTGGGGTAATGAAGTGGGCGAAGGTCGAGCGCGACATCGCCAGCCAGGGCAGCGAGCGGCGCTGCATCTCTGTGATGGCACAGCACGGTGATGGGCTGGCCGTGGAGGCTCTGGTTCGACGACAAGCGGGTCAGCAATGCGCGCAGGACCGGCCACGGGCCCGACCTGATCACCAGCACCGGTCCTCGAACGATATCCAGGCTCACCTCGGTCGAGGCCTGTCCGCCGTCCCGCAGCAGGGCGTCCACCAGGCGGCGCATCGCGCGGTCGATTGACAGGGTGCGCTCGGCCGGTGCCAGGGCCTGGAGGGCCTGCAGCATTGCCCAAGGCTCGGCAGCCGAGAGCCGCCGGCGCCGCGGTGTCGGGCCGGAGAGTGACGCGGTCGCAGCTTGTCGGGCCTCGCGCGTCGCGGTCTGCAGCCGCGCATGCAGCGCCGCCGCGCTGTGCGAGTCGCGCCCCGGGAGCGTCGCCGGCGCGGTCATGCGCACGCGGCCTCTGTGGCGAGGTCGAACGCATCCATGGTCAACGCCGAGGCCAGCAGCGACTCAAGGTCGGTCGCGACCCGCGGCGCCCGCGCGTGCTCGAGAATGTCGAGGTAGCGCGGATGCACAGCCGACACGGTGTCGCAGGTCGCGTGCAGATGTCGTCGCAGGGTGACCCCGATGTCCGGCAGCGCGTCGCGATGCGTCACACACCAAGTCAGCAAGGCGGCCAATGCCGCACGGTCGTCGCGATCGTGTACGAAGAGCGGATAGTCGCTTCGGAACGCGTCGGCGACGGCCCGTCCCCGCGTGACGAGTACAGGTAGTCCAGCCGCGGCGGCCTCGAGCCAGGCGTAGCCGAAGGGCTCTTCGTGCTTGAGCAGCAGCACGGCGGCATCGTAGTTCGGCAGCCTCGTCATCAGGCTCGCGCGCTCGAGGGCGCCGACCAGCCGGACCCGTTCGTTCAGTCCGCGTCGCGCGAGGTCGACGCGGAGTTCGTTGGCGTACGAGGCCGACGCCGGGCCGATGATGTCGAGCGTGAAGGGCCCGGCACCTGGGGCGGTCGACGCGTCGTCGACGGCGTCGATCAGCGCCCCGATACCCTTCATTGGCTCCACTTGGCCGAAGTACACGAAGCGCAGCGGGCCGTCATGCTGTCCTGGTGCCGCCAGTCGCGGCGACGCCTCGAAATCGACGCCGTTCAGGATCACATGGTGTTCGCCGTAGCCGCCGACGACCGAGTTCATGTCCCGCACGTGTGACGCGCACGAGATTGCGGTGATGGCGCGCTTCAGCCGCGCGACGCGCGGCAGCCAGTGCAGCGACCGCCGATACCCGAGCAGGTAGCGGTCGATGTCGTCCATGAGATGGATGACGACCGGCGCCCCGGCGCTGAGGACCGCTTCGAGCACGCCGACCGGGCCGACGCCCAGAGGGTTGCCTACCCAGATACGATCCGGCTGGAATCGCCGCAGGGCGACCTGCAAGGCGACGATGTTCTCCGGGACCACTCCGCCGAGAGCGTCAGTGCGCTGGCGGCGCCACGCCGATGAACGTTCGAGCCGCTCGGCGAGGTCGGACTCGTAGGCCAGCACCGGGCCGAAGATCGGCCGCACCGTGACGCCATCGGCCGGGCGGGTCTTCTTGAGCACTCCGACGGCTGCCGACGTGACGACCTCGACCTCGTGTCCCGCGCCGACGAAGGCCCGCGCCACGTCGAGGGTGCCCAGTTCGTAGCCACCGCGAACGTGCGGCGGGAACAGGTTCGACACGACCATCACGCGCATCGCCGACCCTCCTCGACGTGCGCCCTCACGCGCGGCCAGTAATCGTCCCAGGCCAGCCGGGCGCAGAGCGCGGTGCGGGCGGCGACGAGCGCATCGTGACGCTGGTCCGACGGCAGCGTGCTGAGGCGGGCCATCCGCAGGCGGAGCGCCGCCGCGTCACCCTCGGGAAACGTCCACTGCGCCAGCCCGAGGACGCCCATGACCTCACGGAAGGCCGGCACGTCGGACGACACTGGCAGGGTGCCGTCGCGCAGCGCCTCGCACAGGACAAGGCCGAGCAACTCCGGCTGGTCGATACGACGGCCGTCGAACAACTGGTGAGTGGACGCGCTGATCAAGCCGGTCGTGCCGTCGAAGAGCTGCTGCACCGCGGGGCGGGGCAGGCAGCCGTGGAACTGCACCCGTTTGCCGCGGGCGCGCTCGCGCAGGAACGACACATAGGCCTCGTCGGGAGACGGGCCGACGACGTGCAACGTGTCGTCGGTGGTTAGGGCATCGATGGTGGTTTCGAGGCCTTTGTGCGGCAGCACGCGACCAAGGGCCAGGAACTCGCGGCGAGGCGGCGATGACGCGAGCGGACGGCAGTCCCGGCGCCAGACGGCGGCGTGCGCCCAGGTCGCGGTCGGCGCATAGGCGGCGGCGCGGCCGGCGGCGTAGGCGGAGATCTCGACGAAGTGATGGCCGGCGCAGCACTGATAGAGGTCGGCGAACAGGGGCCGGACCGGCTCGAAGCCCAGGGAGGTGAAGAGCAGGCGCTGATCCGACGCCGTGGCTGCGATCACGTCGAACACCAGGTCCGCTGCGAGGTACTGGTGCACCCAGACATGATCGTGATCGGCCAGCCGCATCAGCACGTCGCGCCATGCGAGGACCTCCGGCGTGTCCTCGTCGGCCGGATTCGTCCAGATGAACGGCGACGCGAGACGGGCGGCCAAGTCGGCGCCCGGCGGCGGCACGTCGACCGGAGCCGCCAGCCGTACCGGCTCGCCGGCGGCGGCGATGGCCTGAGCGGTCTCCACGCTGTAGAGCTCGCCGCCGCCGGTGACGTCGAGTGGCAGCAGGCTGACGAGGGCGACGCTCACCCGAAGACCTCGGCCACGCGCGAGGCATCGCGGGCCAGGACCAGTTCGGCATTGCACCAGGCGTCGAGCTGGTCGACCGTGGAGATGTGTTCCGGCGCCGTGTCGTCGACGCGGCGCCACACCTTGAAGCCGTACGCCCCGAACATGGTCAGCAGAGCAGTGGCGTCGGCACCCGCACCGGCCAGGGCCGGCGGGTTCCATTCCATCAGCACGACCGTGCGGTCGGTGACGCACTCGCGGAAGAAGCGACGGCCGCCGGCCCAGATGGCCGCTTCGCTGCCCTCGGCGTCCATCTTGATGCACGAGAACGGGACGATGGTGTCTGCGAACACGTCATCGAGCGTGGTGATCGGGACGCGCTGATCCACCGGCGCCTCGTGCCACTGGTCGAGCAGCCGCTGCGGCAGCTGCGACAGCGTCGAACCGCCCTGATTGCCGCGAAAGGTGTGCAGCGTTACCTCGCCGACGCAGTTGCCCAGCGCCGTCGCATGGAGCGTACAGACGTGACTGAAGTCGTTCATCCGCACGTTCCTGGCGAGTACCGCGTGCGTGCGCGGATTGGGTTCGAAGGCGTGCACGTGCCCGGTGCCGCCGGCGAGGGCGGCGCCGTACACCGTGAAGTAGCCGATGTTGGCGCCGATGTCGAGCAGGCGATCGCCTGGCCGGATCAGGCGCTCGAGGACCCGCGTCGTTGGCGCGTCCCAGGTGCGCCGCTGCAGCAGCGCCGGCGTGAGTTGCAGATCGTCGGCGAACCCGATCAGCGGCAGCCCGTGGGCGGTCGGCAGAAAGATCTCGCCGTTGCCGAGGTAGGTGGCGCGCGGCGCGGGATTGGCGACGATCGACATGACGCGCAGGAGATCGCGTTCGAGTCGGGCCAGTCGGGCGTCCACGGTGCTCGGCGTGGCGAGCGCGGCGACGATGGTGTTCCAAGTGCGCCCGCCGTCGACCGCCTGCGACACGAGGCGGAGGGCGTCCAATGCGCGATCGAGGTCGGCCGCGGCCGGGGCGCGCGGTGGTTCGACCGTCGGGGGCGTGGCTGCGGGGGTAGCGTGAGGCTGTGACATGCGATTGACGGGCTGCTGTGGAGGCGCGCGGCCGGTGCGACCAGGCGCTGCAAGGTGCGTGCCCGCGAGTTCGGAACGACCCTTGCGAGGGTCATCGAAGCGCCGATGCCCACACCCGAACCTGCCGCTCTGTCTGCGGTGCTGCGGGCGAATTCCCGGGCCCATCTGACCAAGTGGGGCACCGACCCCTGCGCCAGGGGGACGGCCGGCCGGTCGCCCGGGGTCGGAATCTCGACAGCGGTCATGGCGGGCGTCGTCGAGCCGCTGCAGGTTCGACTACCCGACGGTCGTTGGTGCTCGGTGCACGCGCCGGATCGCCCGCTCGACGAGGCGCGCCAATGGCTGGCCACCGTTGCCGCCAGCGCCGCGCCGCCGGCCGTCGTGTGCGTGATCGGCGCCGGCGCGGGGTGGGTGGTCGACGCCGTCGAAGAATGGCCGGCGGCGACACGCCTCCTGGTGCTCGAGCCGGAGCCGGCCTGTGTCGTCGCCATGTTCGCCCGACGCGACCTGCGTGCCCTCATCGAGGCCGGCCGGCTCATGGTCGTGTCCGGTCCGGACTTCGACGGCGGGGCAACGGCTTGGCGATTGCTCGGGCGCATCTCGGCCGACCCTCCGATCCTGATCCATCCCGTGATCGCCGTCGCCGCCCGCGCGTCGACCATCGCGGCGACCCGGCTGGCGAAGTCCGCTATCGCTGGCGCCCGGGCCAACGAGCATGCGCGGCGGCGTTTCGCCGCGCCGTACCTCCTCAACACACTGCGCAACGTGCCGTCGCTCGCCACAGAAGCGAATGCCGGCGCGTTGACCGGACGGCGCGCCGGCGTGCCGGTCGTCATTGCCGGCGCTGGTCCCTCGCTCAACCGGAACGCCGAGGCGCTCGCGCCCTACCGTGATCGCGTGGTGCTCGTCGCCGCCGACACGGCGTTGCGGCCACTGCTTGCCGCGGGCCTGGAGCCCGATTTCGTCGTCGCCGTCGATCCATCCGTCGCCAACGCCCGTCACCTCGCCAACCTGCCGGTCGGCGTGCGCACCGCACTCGTCGCCGAAGCCAGCGTGCAGCGGGCCACCATCGAGGCGTTCGCCGGTCGATGCTTCCTGTTCCGCGTCGCGCGGCACCATCCGTGGCCGTGGCTCCACCCCTCCGGCCTCGATGTCGGCGTGCTGGCGGCCTGGGGCTCGGTGCTGGTCACCGCGTTCGATCTCGGCGTCAAGCTGGGCGGCGACCCCCTGATCACCATCGGCGCGGACCTCGCGTTCACCGATGGGCAACCGTACTGTCGCGGGACGGTGTACGAGGAGGACTGGCGTCGCCGTGTCTCCGCCGGCGAGTCGCTGGCAACTGTCTGGCGTGAGACCATCGCCCTGCATCCCGTAATTACCGAGCGCCACGGCGACGACGTCGTGGCGACCGCGCCGCATCTCGTCCAGTTCCGCGACGGGCTGTTGAATGCCGCCCGCGCCGCCCGCGCCACGGTGATCAACGCGACCGGCGCCGGCATCTTCCGCGGCGATGGCGTGGCGCTGCAATCGATCGAGGTCGTGCTCCGCGATGCGCCACCGCGTGCGTTCGGTCCACTGCCGAGGGAGATGCCGTCACCAGCGGTCGTCGACAGCCTGCGGCAGCGAACGATTACGCTCGTGCACCGCCTGGAGCCCTCTCCCGAAGGATGGGGTGAAGTGCTCGCGGAACACGAGCCGCCCGATCCGACGCTCGACCACCAGTGCGAAGAGGTGCGGGTCGCGCTCGCGCGCTGGGCCGGAGTCGAACCTTAGCGACTCGACCTTGCCGACCTGTGCCTATCCAGAAGAATCTTGGAGCCGGCGGTCGGACTTGAACCGACGACCTGCTGATTACGAATCA
>CAYUAX010000174.1:0-10560 GCA_964442845.1 uncultured Bifidobacteriaceae bacterium
GTCTGGCGCGCCGCGTCGGCCCCAACGGCCGCGTCTACGCCCAGGACGTGCAGCCCGAGATGCTGACGGCGATCACCCGCCGGGTGCAGCGCGAGGGGCTCGCCAACGTCGTGCCGGTGAAGGGCAGCGGCAGCCGTTCCGGCCTCGACGCGGCGTGCTGCGACGCGGTGCTCCTGGTCGGCGTCGTGCACGAGATCGAGGACCGCATCGCGCTGTTCGGCAACCTCGGCCGCGCGCTCAAGCCCGGCGGGCGCCTGGGCGTGGTGGATTTCCGGCCGGGCGACTCGGGACCGGGGCCGGGCGCCGCGGAACGGGTCCCGGCCGAGACGATCGAACGCGAGGCGGCCAGCGCCGGCCTGCGCCTGATCCGGCGCGAGACCTTCCTGCCGTTCCAGTACTTCCTGATCTTCGGAGCCGGCGAGCCGCCGACCGGGGCGGCTACGAGCGGCGGTCGAGGGCCCGTGCGGCGGCCGGCAGCACCGCGGCGATGATCGCCACCTTGACCAGATCGCTCGCCGCCAACGGCCACAACGCGACGACGCCCGCCGGACCGGCCAGCAGCGCCGTCCACGACGCGCCGCCGGCGTAGAGCACGCCGAGGCCGGCCAGCAGGGCAATGGCGGTCCGCGGCGAGGTACGCGTCCAGCCGCGATCGGCGAGCGCGCCGACCGCGAACGCGACGGCCGGGAACGCGAGCAGGAATCCGCCGGTAGGCCCGGCCAGACGCGCCAGGCCCGGCGCCAGCGCCGGCGACCACGCGAACATCGCCGCGCCAGTGATGCCGCCGAGCAGGTAGAGCACCTGGCTCAGCGCGCCGCGGCGGGCGCCGAGCACCGCGCCGGCCAGCAACACGGCCGCCGGCTGCATCGTGAACGGCACCGCCGTCCAGGGCACCGGGACACTGATCTGCGCCGCCAGCGCGGTGAGCACGGTGGCGAAGAGCACCGCGCCGGCGCGCGCGCCGAACGCGGCGGTCGAGCCGGCCGGCGAAACCAAGTCGGCCAGCGACGCTCCGGAGCCGGGGGTGGCGCGATAATGCATAGGGTCGCGATGGTATCAACATGCGAACGGCGCTGACAATCGCCGGCAGCGACTCGGGCGGCGGCGCCGGCATCCAGGCGGATCTGAAGACGTTCGCGGCGCTGGGCGTCTACGGCACGTCGGCGGTGGCGGCGCTCACCGCGCAGAACACGGTCGGCGTCACCGCGGTGCACGCCGTGCCGGCAGCCTTCGTCGTCGCCCAGATCGACGCGGTGGCCGGCGACCTCGGCTGCGACGCCGTCAAGACCGGCATGCTGGCCACGGCCGAGATCGTCGCGGCGGTGGCCGCGGCGGTCACCCGCTGGTCGCTGCCGCATCTGGTCGTCGATCCGGTCATGGTCGCCAAGAGCGGCGACCACCTGCTGGCCGCCGACGCGGTGGACGCGCTGAAGCGCGTCCTGCTGCCCCTGGCCGCGGTGGTGACGCCCAACGTGCCCGAAGCCGAGGCGCTCACCGGCCTCACCATCCGCACCCGCGACGACGCGCTCGGGGCGGCGCACGCGTTGCGCGCCCTTGGCGCCGGCGCCGTCGTCGTCAAGGGCGGCCACCTCGACCGCGCCGACATCGTCGACGTGCTGGTGATCGGCGATCGCGACGTCGAGATCATCGGCGAGCGCGTGCCCGGCCGGCACACCCATGGCACCGGCTGCACCTTCGCGTCGGCCATCGCCGCCCGGCTGGCGCTCGGCGACGACATCGAGGCGGCGACGCGCGCGGCGCAGGCCTACGTGCGCGAAGCGATGCGCGCGGGCGTGCCGCTCGGCGCCGGGCATCGCCCGCTCGACCACCTCTGGAAAGCGCGGCTGGCCGGTATACTGGGCGATTGATGCCTCCCGTCACGGCCGTCACGGCGGCACCGCTCACCCTCGACGCCGTCGTCCGCGCCGTCGACGGCCCCGGCGCCGGCGCGGTGGCGACGTTCCTCGGCCTGGTCCGCGATCACAACCAGGGCCGCCGCGTGCTGTGGCTCGACTACGAGGCCTATGCGCCGCTGGCCGAAAAGGCGCTGGCGCGCATCGTGACCGAAGCCGAGGCGCGCTGGCCGGGGGCGCGGATGGCCATCCACCATCGCACCGGGCGGCTGGAGATCGGCGAGGCCAGCGTGGTGATCGCCGTGGCTACGGCCCACCGCGCCGACGCGTTCGCGGCCTGTCGCTACGCGATCGAGCGCATCAAGCAGATCGTGCCGATCTGGAAGCACGAGCACTTCGCGGGGGGTGACGTCTGGATCGAAGGCGCCACCGCCGACCCCGACGACGAGGCGGCGCGGGCCCACGCGCTGAAGGTCGCATGCGCGTGACCGTGAAGCTGTTCGCCCGGCTGCGCGAGCTGGCCGGCACCGGCGAGTTGGCGCTGGACGTGGCGCCGGGGGCGCGGGTGCACGACGTCTGGGCGGCGCTGGTTGCGGCCCACCCCGCGGTCGCCGCCTACGAGCGGTCGATGTCGTGCGCGGTGAACCTCGACTACGCGCGGATGACCGCGCCAGTGGCCGAGGGCGACGAGGTGGCGTTTCTGCCGCCGGTCTCGGGCGGGACGCACTGAGGACGGGAGCGCGATGTTCGACAAGCTGGTCAGCGTGGAACAGCGCTACGAGGCCATCGCCGCCGCGATGAGCTCGCCGGCGGTGCAGAGCGACGCCAACGAGTACCGCAAGCAGGCCAAGGCGCTGGCCGAGATCGAGCCGCTGGTGCTGGCGTGGCGCGACTACCAGAAGGTGGTCGGCGACCTGGCCCAGGCCGAGGAACTGGCCAAGGGCGCCGACGCCGAGATGGCGGCGCTGGCGAAGGAGGAGGTCGACGGCCTGACGGCCCGGCGCGGCCAGCTGCTGGCCGACATCCGCATTCTGCTGCTCCCGAAGGACCCGAACGACGAGAAGAACGTCATTCTGGAGATCCGCGCCGGCACCGGCGGTGAAGAGGCGGCGCTCTTCGCCGGCGATCTGTTCCGCATGTACAGCCGCTTCGCCGAGAAGCAGGGCTGGAAGATGGACGTGATGTCGCTCAGCGAGATCGGCCACGGCGTGCGCGAGGTGATCGCCAACATCGAGGGCCAGAAGGTCTACAGCCGGCTGAAGTACGAGAGCGGCGTCCACCGTGTACAGCGCGTCCCCGACACCGAGGCCAGCGGACGCATCCATACCTCGACCGCGACGGTGGCCGTGCTGCCGGAAGCCGAGGACGTCGACGTGCACATCGAGCAGAAGGACCTGCGCATCGACACGTTCTGCTCGAGCGGTCCGGGTGGCCAGAGCGTGAATACCACCTACTCGGCGGTGCGCATCACGCACATCCCGACCGGCCTGGTGGTGTCGCAGCAGGACGAGAAGTCGCAAATCAAGAATCGGGCGAAGGCCATGAAGGTGCTGCGCGCCCGCCTCTATGAGATCGAGCTGCAGAAGCAGCAGGACGCGCTGGCCAAGGAGCGGCGCGGCCAGGTCGGCACCGGCGACCGCTCCGAGAAGATCCGCACCTACAACTTCCCGCAGAGCCGCATCACCGACCACCGCGTGAACTTCACCACGCACCAGCTCACCAACGTGCTCAACGGCGACCTGAGTGAACTGCTCGACGCCGTGTCGGCGCACTACCAGGAAGAGCGCCTCAAGCAGGTGACCGACGGCGACCGCGGCCTGGATCCGGATTCCGAGCCGCGGAAGTAGCCGGGCCATGCGGCTGCGCGATCTGGCGGCCGGCGCCGAGCGGGTCTTCGCGGCCGCCGGCATTCCCGCCGCCGAGGCCCGCCTCGACGCCGAGCTGCTGCTGCGGCACGTGCTCGGCTGGGACCGCGCGACGTGGTTCACCCGTCGCGACGAGGCCGCCGCCGGCGACATCGACGGGCGGTTCGCGCCGCTCGTCACCCGCCGGGCCGGGCGTGAACCCGTGGCCTACATCCGCGGCGTGCAGGCGTTCTACGGCCGCGATTTCGCCGTCGGTCCAGGGGCGCTCATCCCGCGGCCGGAAACCGAGCTGGTGGTCGAGGAGGGGCTGGCGGCGATCGCCGCGGTGGCCGAGCCGCGCGTCCTCGACATCGGCACCGGCAGCGGCTGCCTGGCGGTCACCCTCGCGCTGGAGCGTCCGTCGGCCCGCATCTGGGCCACGGATGTGTCGGAGGCCGCGCTCGACTGGGCCCGCCGCAACGCCGGCCAGTTCGGCGTCGCGTCGCGGGTCACGCCTCTGCTCGCCGCGGGCACCGGCGATCTCGCCGGGCCGTTCGACCTGATGGTGTCGAATCCTCCGTACGTGCGCGAAGGGGATCGTCACTCGCTGCAGCCCGAGGTGGCGCGCCACGAGCCGGCGTCGGCGCTCTTCGCGGGGGGCGACGGCCTGGACGTCGTGCGGGCGCTGGCTCCGGAGGCCTGGGCCGTGCTCACTCCCGGCGGCACGCTGGTGATGGAGATCGGGGTCGGCCAGGCGGCGGAGGTACGGCGGGTGCTGGGCGCGGCGGGGTTCGCGGCGATGCGGGTGCGCGACGACTTGCAAGGCATCCCGCGCGTGGTCGTGGCGCGGCGCTGAGCACGAACGGAGCGCGGGTGGAGGGCCAGGCCCTCCACCCGTGGCCGCCGCTAGCGGTTCGGGATGACGAGCTGCTGCCCGGGGTGGATCAGGTTCGGGTCCTTCAGCTTGTCCTTGTTGGCATTGAAGATGTCCATGTAGCGGTTGGCGTCGTCGAGGTGGATCTTGGCGATCTTCGACAGCGATTCGCCGGGCTGCACGGTATGGATGCCGTGGATGTCGCTGCGCTCGGCACGCACGTCGGCGGCCAGCTCGTTCTCCCAGCCGCTGTGCTTCTTGATGGCGTCCCAGAGCAGGTCGCGTTCGAGCGCGTAGGTCGTCTTGCCGGACACCTGCACCTTGCCACCGGCTTCCTTCATCGAGAAGTCGCGGACGCCGAGCTTGCCGGCGAGCGTCTCCAGATCGCGGTACTTGTCGAGCAGCATGATCCAATCTCCTTCACGCGGCCGCCGTTGGCGTCCCGGCGACCCAGGGTTCGGGCCAGGGGGAGCAATCCCGCCATCATGTCACGCCCTTACGACGAAGTGTCACACCAGGCGCACCGCCGCGATGACACCTGAGCCGTCCCTGTTCGCTGTTCCCTGTTCCCTGCCCTTCCCGGCATACTGCCGGCATGAGCTGCCTGTTCTGCCGCATCGTCGCCGGCGAGATCCCGGCGAAGAAAGTCCACGAGGACGAGCGCGTCGTGGCGTTCGAGGACATCAACCCGCAGGCGCCGATGCACGTCCTGGTGGTGCCCCGCCAGCACGTGGCCACGCTGAACGACCTCGACGCCACGCACGACGGGCTGGTCGGCACGATGGTGCGGCGGGCAGCGGCCATCGCCGCCGAACGCGGCTACGCCGAGCGCGGCTTCCGAACGGTGTTCAACTGCAACGCCGAGGCCGGGCAGACGGTGTTCCACCTGCATCTGCACGTGCTGGGTGGACGGCCGCTGACCTGGCCGCCGGGATAGCGGACTTCGCGAGGCCGAGCGTCAGCCTGGCCGTCACTCGGCGCGCAGCGCCGTCGTCGGCTGCACTCGCGTCGCGTGACGCGCCGGGCCCCACGCCGCGGCCAGCGCCGCGCCGACGAACGCCAGCGGGGCGGCGGTGAACACGGCCAGGTCGAACGCCGCGACGTCCACGAACACGCTGGCCATCACCCGGCCGACCGCCAGCCCGAGCAGCACGCCGGCGGCCACGCCGCCCAGGGTCGTCGCCAGGCTCTCGCCGAGGATCATCCGCCGGACCGTGCGCGGTTCCGCGCCGACGGCGATGCGGATGCCGATCTCCCGGGTGCGCCGGGCCACGGCGTGGGCCATCACGCCGTAGAGGCCAACCAGCGCCACGACCATCGCCGCGACGCCGAACGACGCGAAGAGCACACTGGCGCGAGTGAGGGCCCAGAACTCGATCGACGCGTCCAGATGGTCGACGAAGGGGCGTGCGCTGAACAGCGGCAGCCCGGGCGCCGCCTCGCGAATCGCCTGCCGGACGGCGGCGGCGGCGACCGGCGCTCCCGCCGGGCCACGCACGTGGAGAAACGCCGGGCTGTGCGGGCCGCGGGCCAGCGGCACGAAGACCGCCCCCGGAAGCTCGGCCTCGAACAGCGTCCAGTGCGACGGCGCGACGATGCCCACCACGACGTACGCGGTGCGATCGCCCTCGCCAGTCTCGAACTGGACCCGTTCGCCCAGCGCGCCGCCGGCCGGCCAGAGCCGCCGGGCCAGCGCCTCGTCGAGAATCGCCACGGGCGGCGCCGCGGCGTCGTAGGCCTCGACGTCGTTGAACAGGCGACCGTCGAGCAGGCGGATGCCCATCGCGGCGAAGTAGCCGGCGTTCACCGCGTTGAACGGCGCGTCGAACGCCCGCCCCGCTTCCGGTGTCGCCGGACGCGCGCCGTCCGGCAGATCGGGCCCGGCCCGCCGCACCTCGCGGCCAAGATGGATGACGCCCATCGGCACCATCGGCGCAACGCCCACCGCCTCGACGCCGGGCAGGGCCGCCAGCCGGCGCTCGACGTCGCCGAGCACGGCGAGTGACCGGGCCGCGTCGAAGCCGGCCAGCGACGGATCGACTTCGGCGAGCACGGTGGCGTCGGCATCGAAGCCGAGGTCGACGGCCATGCCCGTGCGGGCCATGCGCACGAACAGGCCGGCGGCGATCAGGAGGGCCACCGACAGGGCAACCTGCGCGGCGGCCAGCGGATGCCGCGGCCGCCAGCGGCGGCGCGGCGCCGGATCCGCGCCAGCCTGGGCCTTGAGGTCGCTCAGCACGTCGGCTCGGGAGTGGTGCAGCGCCGGGCCGAGCGCGAACCAGAGCGTGGCGAGCAGGCAGAACCCGGCGGTGGCGGCGCCGGCCAGCGGCGAGCGCAACCCGTCGAACGTCATCGACACCGGCAGCACGGCGGTGAACGCGGCGTGCAGCGCGCCGACGCCCCAACGGGCCAGTGCCGCCCCGATCGCACCGCCGGCGGCCGACAGGATCAGGCCTTCGACGAGCAGCTGCCGGACGACACGGGCGCGGCTGGCGCCCAGCGCCAGGCGCACGGCGAGTTCCTTGCGCCGGGCCCGGCCGCGCGCGAGCAGCATGGCCGCCAGGTTCAGGCACACGGTCAGCAGCACGGCCGCCGTGAGGCCGAGCATCACGGCGCCGAGCAGCGCCACCGCGCCTTCGCTCGACGGCGAGGTGCTGGTGCCGAAACGCGGCAACGGCGCCACGGTCAGGCGGGCGTCGCGGTACTCGACCGGCATGGCCGCGGTGAGCGCCGCGGCCGCCGGCTGCAGGCGCGCCTCGGCGGCGGCGAGTGAGACGCCGGGCGCCAGGCGGCCGACCAGGAACAGCTGGAAGACATCGGGCCGCTCGAGCCGCGGCGCCACGCCGCCGTCGAAGACGTTGGCCACCGAGTGGAACACGCCGAGCGGGAAGAACAGCTCGGGTCCGAACACCGACATCGTGCCGGTGAAGCCGCGGGGGGTGATGCCGACGACGGTGAACGCCCGCTCGTTGATGCGGAGGGTGGACCCGACCAGCGCGGGGTCGAAGTTGCGGCGCTGCCAGAACGCCCAGGTCGCCACGACGACCGGCACGTCCTGCCCGGGTCGGCTCTCCTCGGCGGTGAAGCCGCGGCCCGCGGCCAGCGGCACGCCCAGGACGTCGAAGTAGTTGCCGCTGACGATCGCGCCGAACGTGCGGCGCGCCGCGTCGCCCTCGGTGACCCCGACGAGCGCCGGGACGTGGGCCAGCACGCCGCTGAACGCGTCGCTACCGGCCAGCTGCTCATAGGCGGCGTGGGAGAACGCCCGGTACGAGTCGGGCTCGCTGGTGCGGCTCGAGTACACCTGCACGACCTGGTCGGGCTGGGCGAACGCCCGCCCGGCGAAGCCGATGGCGTGCACGACGCTGAACATCGCGGCGTTCAGGCCGATGCCGAGGGCCAGCACCGCCACCGCCGCGATGGCGAAACCAGGTGCCGTGCCGAGTTGGCGGAGCGCGTAGCGACAGTCGCCGAGCCAGGAGCCCATGCCGCACTCAGACGGGCCCGTCGGCCGTAATGTTTCGCCTCAGGCGTCCCGGCGGGCCAGCAGGTAGCGGCCGCGGCCGGCGGCCCGGTCGAGGAAGAAGTCCACCACGCGGTAGCCGCGCGCGAAGTAGGTCTCGAACAGCTCCCGGGTCTGCATCCGCCACTGCAGCGCCAGCTCCGGCGCCTCGCGCTGCATCGCGGTGAACCCCATCGGGATCTCGAGCACCAGCCGGCGGTCGTCCCTGGCGAGGAACAGGTCGGCATTGGCCAGCCATGACCCCGCCGGACGCGTGGCGTTGATCGGCGCGGCGTCGTTCAGGTCCGCGGCGCGCACGGTGAGGGCGGCGTCGCCGGCGACGCGCCGTTCGACGTGCGGCTCGCGGATCCACCACTGGGCCACCAGGCGGTCGGTGGGCGTGCCCTTGTGCAGCACGCTGGTCGACTCGCCGTAGACGTTGCGGTGGTACTCCTCGGCGACGACGCCGAGCTTGGTGAAGTTGAAGTGCGCATTCAGGGTCTGCAGCGGATCGAAGGTCCACTCGATCAGGTCGTAGCCGCGCGCCAGGGCCCGGTCGCGCTGGGCCAGCTTCAACTGCCGGCCGAGGCCGCTGTTGCCGTACTCCGGCAGCACGCCCAGCATGTGCGACCACTGCAGCACCTGGCGGTCTTTCATGCCGACGATCGAGTAGACGAAGCCGACCATCCGGTCGGTGGCGTCGTAGGCGCCGATCAGGATCGCGCCGCGCTTGGTGGTGATGGTGAACACCGGCACCGTCACCATGTCGTTGAGGTCGGTGAACCCCCAGACGATCTGTTCCAGCGCCATCACCTGGCGGAACTCGTCGGCGGTGTGCAGATCGCGAAAACGCAGCTCGGACATCGGGGAACGAGTGTAACCCGTCGATGACGGCGGCTCGGTCAGCGGACGCCGCCGCCGTCGGGCCAGATGAGGCGCGGCAGGTCGTGCAGCCGGTGGATCACCGGCACCTCGCCGGGCCGCTCGGCCGGGAGGTCGCCGCCGCGGCGCAGCCACACCGCGCGGAGGCCGGCCGCCAGTGCGCCGTGCACGTCGGCATGCAGGCTGTCGCCCACCATCAGCGCCTCGTCGGCGCGGACACCGGCATCGGCCAACGCCGCGTCGAAGATGCTGCGGTGCGGCTTCATGTGGCGGCCGGGATGCGCCGAGATGTGGGTGCGCACGAAGCGGTCGAGGGCGAAATGCGCGGTGAACGCCTCGAGCGAGCGGTGCGAGTTGGAGATCACGCCCAGGGTCAGCCCGCGTTCGGCGAGCAGCGGCAGCACGTCGTGGACGTCGTCGTACAGGTCGAAATGGTGGTTGGCCGCCCAGGCGTCGTAGATCTCGGTGGCGGCGCGGGTGGCGGCGGCGCCGCGGCCGCCCATGTGCTCGATGATCGCCGCGGTGTAGCGGATGAAGAGGTCGTGCTCGTACGGGGCGCCGGCGTGGGCGTCGAGCAGCGGCAGGGCGCGGGCGACGGCGGCGTCGAATGCGGCCGGGTCGAGCGTGAGCCCGTGCGGTGCACAGGCGGCGGCGTACCCGGGGCCGAGAAAGCGCGGCCCCGGCTCGATCAAGGTGAAGTCGACGTCGAAGAACACCGCGCGCAGCGGGCGGTCGGGTTTCGTCACGGAACGTCGTCGCTCAGGGGGCCAGCCACCGCCACGACCGCCCGGGCGGGATCCAGCAGCCGGGCGGTCACGCGCGCGACGTCGTCGTGGCTCACCGCCTCGATCAGGCCGGGCAGGCGGCGGTCATAGTCGGGGCCGAGGCCGTGCAGCTCGGCCGACAGGAGGAAGCCGGCGATGCCGGCGTTGGTTTCGAGCTGGCGCGGCAGCGAGCCGGTGAGGTACTGCTTGCTGTCGTCGATGTCCGGGCGCGGAAAGCCGTCGCGACGCACGAGGTGCAGTTCGTCGTCGATGGAGGCGACCGCCCGCGCCACGTTGTCGCCGGCCACGCCGGCCCGCACCATCAGCGGTCCGGCGGTGAGCCCGGCGTCCAGGTTGCTGAACACGTAGTAGGCCATGCCCTGACGCTCGCGGATGCTGTCGCCGAGCCGGCCACCGAGGCCGTACTGGCCGAGCGCGTTGTTCATCACGAGGGCGGCGAAGTAGTCGGGGTCGTGACGGGCGAGCCCGACGAAGCCGTAGGCGATGTCGGCCTGTGATTTGTCGGGCATCGGCCGACGCACCACGCGGCGCTCGCCGATCGGCGGCGGCGCCTCGGGCTGCAGAATCGGCCGGGCCGCGGGTGGCGACGCCCAGTCGGCGAACGCCGCCGCGAGGCGGTCGAGCGCTGCCGGCGGGTCGAGGTCGCCGACGGCCACGACGGTGGTCGTCACCGGCGTCATCCAGCGGGCGTGGAACGCCGTCACATCGACACGCTGCAGCGCCGTCACGGCCGCCGAGCGGCCGCGGACCGGCCGGCCCAGCGGATGCGGCTCGGGATACAGCGCCCCGAGCAGCGCGTCGACCGCCACCGCCCCAGGAT
>CAYUAX010000175.1:0-10462 GCA_964442845.1 uncultured Bifidobacteriaceae bacterium
CGCCGGGACGCCGCCGCGGGGCGCGGCCGCGGCCCCGGTCCCGCCGACCCGCTACGAACTGCGCTGGCCGCAGGACCGCTGGCAGGTGCAGTGGCCCACGGCCGCCAGTGACCGGGTGACCCTTTCTTGGCCGCAGTAGCCGCTCAGGCCTGACGCGATTCGCGACAGCGGCGCCCAATTCGGTCAGCGCCCGGCGGCCCGGTTCGGCGAAGGTGTCGCTGTTTTCGGCGCGAAAGCGCCGTCGGCGGCCCGGCTCCGGCGCGGCAAGGACTTTGCGATTCCCTGCCACGTGATGCGACCCGCCGCCGCACGTTTGCTCGCTCTCGCACTGGTCGTCGCCGCCGGCGCGACCGCGCTCGGCCAATCGTCGCCGGCGACGATTGGCGGGGCGGTGCCGCCGCTCTTTCCGGCCGACAACTGGTGGAACCAGGACGTCTCGGCGGCGCCGCTGGCGCCCGAAGGCGCCGCCATCCTGTCGTTCATCAACAACGGCGGCAACCGCCGCCTGCATCCCGACTTCGGCGGCTACTCCGGCGAGGGGCAGGGCACGTACGGCATTCCCTACGTCGTCGTCGCCGGCAATCAGCCGAAGCGTCAGGTGCAGTTCTACTATCCCGGCGAGAGCGACGGCGTCGGCGTGCCGTTCTACCCGATTCCGGATCAGGCGATCACCCAGCCGTACTGGATCGAAGGCGGCCCGCCCGGCAACCAGAACCCCGGCGGCGATCGCCACATGCTGATCGTCGACAAGGACAACAAGCACCTCTACGAGCTGTTCGACCTGCGCTGGAACGGCAGCGGGTGGACGGCCGGCTCCGGGGCCTTCTTCGATCTGCAGAGCAACGCCCGGCGTCCCGACGGCTGGACCTCGGCCGACGCCGCCGGCCTGGCGATCCTGCCCGGGCTGGTGCGCTACGACGAGGTCTACGGGCCGAACGAGATCACGCACGCTCTGCGCGTGACCGTGCGGGCCACCAACAGCTTCTACGTGTGGCCGGCCTCACATCGCGCCGGATCGAACGCGTCGGCGCCGCCGCTGGGCACACGCCTGCGGATGAAGGCGTCGAAGGACATCTCCGGCTATCCGGCGGCGATGCAGAAGATCTTCCGGGCGATGAAACGCTATGGGCTGATCGTCGCCGACAACGGCTCGGACATGTACGTGAGCGGCGCCTTCGACCCGCGCTGGAACAACGACGTGTTGAACCCGGCGTTCCACTCGCTCTACGCCAACGACTTCGAGGTGGTCCAGCTCGGCTGGCGCGGCGGCACCGGCCCGACACCGCCGCCGTGCACCGTGCCGGCGGCGCCGTCCAACCTGTGGTCGTCGGTCACCGGCTTCACCGTCGGGCTCGGCTGGACGGCCCCGGGCGGCACGCTCACCGGCCACGTGCTCGACGTCGGCTCCGGGCCCGGCGCGACCAACATCGGCTCGTTCCCGATCGGTGCGCCGGCGACGTCGTTCGCCGCCACTGCCCCGGCCGGCCGCTACTACGTGCGCGTGCGCGCCGGATCGGCGTGCGGCATGAGCCCGTCGTCGAACGAGATCGTCCTCGACGTGCCGTCGGGCTGCGGAGTGCCGACCGCGCCGGGGACGCTGGTGTTCTCGCGCTCCGGCCGCACGGTGTCGCTGGCCTGGGGACCGGCGTCCAGCGCCGTGGCCTACGTGCTCGAGGCGGGGTACAGCCCCGGCGCCAGCAACGCCGCCGTGCTCAACGTCGGCGCCGCGCTCGGCACCGGCGGCGCGGTGCCGCCCGCCACCTACTACGCGCGCGTCCGCGGCCGGAATTCGTGCGGCCAGCTCGGGCCGGCGGGGAACGAGGTGACGATCGTCGTGCCCTGACGGGCACGACGATCGTCGCGTCAGCGGCTAGCGGCTAGCGGCTAGCGGCTGGCGGCTCGGGTCCAGGCCAGCGGCTGACCGGCACTGCCAAGTCGTCACGTCGGCGAACGCCGGTGTCCCAGAGGCGCACACTGGGCGTCCGCCGCCGCGCGAGCGGGCCCCGATCCGGCCGGAACTCCCGGCGATCACTGGCAGGCGACTTGCTCTCGCGGCGGCATGCGCCACCTGATTCGCGATGTGCGCCACGCGCTGCGCGTGCTGGCCGGCCGGCCGGTGCTCACTGCCACGACGGTCGTCACCCTGGCGCTGGGCATCGGCGGCGCCACGGCGATGTTCTCGATCGCGAGCGCACTGCTGCTGCGGCCCCTGCCGGTGCCCGAACCCGACCGCGTGGTCCGCGTGTTCGGCACCACCGAAGACCGCACGCTCGGCATCGCCTCGTATCCCAACCTGCGCGATCTCGGCGATCGGGCCCGGTCGTTCGTGGACTTCGCGATCCACCAGCAGGCGTTCGCGGCCTACGGCCTCGGCGAGGAGACGACCGCGGCGGCGGTCGAACTCGTCAGCGGCCGCTACTTCGACACGTTCGCCGTGCCGGCGGCGCGTGGCCGGACGATCGCGGCGGCTGATGACGTCTACGGCAACGCGGCCGCGGTCGTGGTCGTCAGCGACCGCTGGTGGCGCGCTCGCCTGGGAGCTGCGCCCGACGTGCTGGGCCGCGTCGTCCACCTGAACGGCGCGCCCTTCGTCGTCGTCGGCGTCGCGCCGCCGGCGTTTCGCGGCAGCTACGACGCCGCGCCCACCGATCTGTGGGTGCCGCTCATGACCTACGGCACGGTGCGGCCGCGCGGCGTCGACGTGCAGCGCCGCACCTGGGGCTGGCTGCAGGCCTCGGCGCGGCTCGCGCCGGGCGCCACCCTGGCCTCGGCACGCGCCGAAGTGCAGGCCATCGGCGCGGCGCTGGCCGCGGAGTACCCGGCCGAGAATCGCGGGCTGCGCATGACGGCGATCGCCGCGTCGTCGGCGCCCGAGGCGATGACGCCGCTGTTGCGGCGCGTGCTCGCCTTCGCCCTCATCGTCACCGCGCTGGCGCTGGTCGCCGCGTGCGCCAACGTCGCCAATGCCCAGCTCGCGACGGTGGCCGACCGCGCGACGGAGATCGCTCTGCGCATGGCGATGGGCGCGTCACGTTGGGCCGTGGCGCGCCTGTGGCTGGTCGAGAGCCTGGTCACGACCACGCTGAGCGCGCTGGTGGGGCTGCTGGCGGCGCTCTGGCTGCGTGACGGCTTCCTCGGTCTGCAGCCGCTCAGCGGCCGCGCCAACTTCGCGCCGTCGGTCGATCTCGACTGGCGCAGCGGCCTGTGGGCCGCGGGGCTCGTGGCCGCCGCGACCATCACCTCGGGCGTGCTGCCGGCGCTGCGCGCCGCCGCCACCGATCCGGCGCGTCCGCTGCAGGAGGGCGCGACGGCCAGTGTCGGCACGCCGGGCCGCCGCTGGCTGGCCGGCGGGCTCGTCTCGGGTCAGGCCGGCGTCTCGTTGCTGCTCATCGCGCTGGCGGCGCTGCTCGGCCGCAGCGTCGCGGCATCGACGTGGTTCGACCTCGGCTTCGACGCCGAGCGTCTGGTGGTGGCCACCGCCGACACGAGCGCGCTCGGCCTCGACGAGGCGCAGTCGTTCGCCTGGCACGACGACACGCTGCGCCGGGTGGGCGCGCTCCCGGGCGTGGCGGCAGCGACCGCCGCCGCGGTCGTCCCGCTCGGCGGCAACGACGAACGGCGCGGTGTGGCGATCGACGGCTATACACCGCCCGGCGGTGACGCCGTCGTGCCGGTGGCCACCAACGTCGTGTGGCCCGGCTACTTCGAGGTGATGGGCCTCACGCTGGCCCGCGGCCGCGCCTTCGTCCCGGCCGACGGTCGGCCCGATGCGCCGCTCACCGCCGTCGTGAACGAGACGATGGCTCGCGCGTACTGGCCGAACGGCGACGCCGTCGGCCGGCCGCTGCGCTTCGGCGACACGCCGGCCGTGGTCGTCGGCGTGGTGCGCGACAGCGTCTACTACACGCTCGGCGAGCCGCCGCTGCCGTACCTCTACGTGCCGTTCGGTCCGGTGGCGTTCTCCGACGGCCTGACGTTCCACGTGCGCGCGTCGTCGGACGGCCTGGCACTGACCCGGCCGCTCACCGCCGAGCTGCGCCGGCTCGACCCACGCGTCCGCGTCGTCAACGCGCTCCGCTACGAGGACCTGCGCGCCGACGCGTTGTTTCCCGCCCGCGCCATGGGCGTCTTGAGCGGCGGCTTCGGCGCGCTGGCGCTGCTGCTGTTCCTCACCGGGACCTACGGCGTGACCGCCTACGGCGTGGCGGCCAGACGCCGGGAGTTCGCCCTCCGCGTGGCGCTCGGCGCGGCGCCGGCGGCGATCCGTCGCGCCGTGGTGCGCGAGGCGATCGGCTGGGGGCTGCCGGGGATCGCGATCGGCGCCGCGGCGACGGTGGCCGTGGCGCAGCTGCTGCGGACGTTCCTGTTCGGCGTCACCACCGCGGATCCGTGGGCGATCGGCGCGGCCGCGCTGGCCGTCGTCGTCACCTCGGCGGTCGCCGCGTTCGTGCCCGCTCGAGCCGTCGCCAGTGGCGACCTCGTGGCACAGCTGCGGCGGTGATCGCCAATCAGTCGAGCGGCAGGAGGTCGCGCCACGGCGCCGCCGCGGCGGCCGTCGAGCACATCGTCACGGCGTCGAGCGTGCCGCAGACGACCGCGCCGCGGCCGGCGGCGCGCAACGCCGGCGCCCGGTCGGTTGGTACCAGGTAGAGGCTGTCGTCGGCCAGAGTGCCGGCATCCAGGTCGGCGGTGAGTCCCTCGCAGTAGCGGGCCCGCGTCACCTCTTCGTGCCGCGACAGGATGCCGCTGTTGATGGTGAGCCCGTGCTCGGCAGCGAAGCGGATCGACGGCGCCAGCGCCGGCACCGCGGCTGGCCGGCACTGCGGCGGTGGGGCCAGCACCACGTGGCGGTAGTGGCGGGCGATCGCCGGCCACCGATCGTCGCGAAACGGCTGCTCCCAGGCGTAGAAGGCCGGGTCGTGGGTGGCGTTCCGGCGATCGACGTGGATGTGATGGAGGTCGGCCAGCTGAACGCCGACCGCCAGCGCCAGGGTCGCGGTCGCGGCGCGGGCCGGCAGGCGCCGCGCCACCGTGACGATCCCCCATGTCACCAGCAGGTAGGTGAGCGGCCAGACGAATCGGCCCGAGGAGCGGAACAGCGCCAACGGCGCGCTCCACGCGCCGTTCAGGTCGGCGATCACGTCGGCGCCGAGCGTCACGCGCGGGCTGATCGCGAAAGCCGTCATCACCAGGCACACGGCGATCAGCGGCCGCGGCCAGAGCGGCGCCGCGGCCTCGCGTCCGCCGCGCCGGCGCAGCGTCGTCGCCGCGACCAGGAGCGCCAGCACCCCGAGGCCCAGATAGTGAAAGCCCTCCACTTCCTGGCCGACGCCGGCGATCGGCCACGACGGCAGCACCCGCGACCAGCCCGCCGGGTTGATGAAGCCCAGCAGGTTCATCGAGAACACGCCGAGCCCTTCGGCCGCCAGGGCCCCGCCCTCGGTCAAGTTGAACAGCCCCGACACCCACCAGCCGAGCAGCGTGGCTGCCAGCGCCGACGCCAGGGCGCGCAGCCGTACCGGCCACGCCACCGGAGCGCCGGCGAGCACGACGGCGCCGAGCTGCGTCAGCACCATGGCCGCCAGGTACGGCTGGATCATCCCGGCGAGCAGGCCGAGGGCGGCCCACTCCGTCGCGCGCATCCGCCGCGGCGGCTCGCGCGTGGCCACCAGCAGCGCCCACAACAGCAGCCAGTGCGAGCAGAGCGCGGCGTGGGCGACGCGGGCGAGCAGCGTCGGCAGGAGCACGAACAGGGCCGCGCCCAGCACCTGGTGCGGCACGGCGACCCATCGGCCGAGCAGCCGCGCGGCGAACGCGCCTTGCAGCGTGAACGACAGCAGCCACCACGGCCCGATGTACTGGAAGTGCCGCGGCAGCCACGGGTCGAGCGGCTTGAGCAAGTACGCCGCCAGCGGAATCGCGTCGGTGAGCCCGACGGCGGTGCCGAATGGCGCGTAGTAGCCCTCGATGCGTCCCGGCGGCCAGTGCCACGGCTCGACACGGAAGAAGTACCAGCCGAAATAGTGCGGCACCCAGTCGAACTTCATCACCCACCCGACCTCGGTGGGGTCGAGCGGGCGGAGGCCCGAAAGCGCGAGGAGGAAGGCCGCACCGACCGCGCCGCCGGCGAGCGGCCCGATCCACGACGGACGGGACGGAGCGGCCGCGGTCACCAGCCGATCGCCAGGCCGTCCTTGCGCGGATCCGAACCGCCGAGGAGCACGCCGCGCTCGCCGTCGACGAGCACCGCCTGATAGCCGCCCATCTGGCCGCGTCCATCGGTGACGACATGGCCGCGCCGGACCAACGCGTCGCGGACCTCGGCACCGATGGCGCTTTCGAGCGCCACCTGGTCGCCGAGATGGCGGAGGCGCGCCGCGTCGCCGGCCGCCTGCACGTGCATGCCGAAGTCGACGACGTTCATCACCACCTGCGCGTGGGCCTGGGCCTGGTTGTCGCCGCCCATCACGCCGAAGGCCAGCCACGGCCGGCCGTCGCGCGCGAGCATGGCCGGCACCAGGGTGTGCAGCGGGCGCTTGCGCGGGCCGATGCAGTTGGGATGGCCCGGAGTGAGGACGAAGCCCGAGCCGCGGTTGTGCAGCGTGATGCCGGTGTCGCCGGCGACGATGCCGGCGCCGAAGCCGGCGAAGAGCGACTGGATGAGCGATACCACGCGCCCTTCGCCGTCGGCGGCGGCGAGGTACACGGTGTCGCCGCGATCGCGGCCGGCGAAGTCGCGTCCCGGGCTGGTGGTCGCACCGGCCGGTCGGCCGGCCCGATACGTACCGGCGGCGTTCATGTCGATCTCGCGCCGGCGGGCCGCCGCGTACTCCTTCGACAGCAGCATCGCCAGCACGTCGGGCGGCACGAACGCGCGATCGGCGAGGTGCGCGCCGCGATCGGCGAAGGCGATCTTCTTGGCCTCGCTCACCAGGTGCAGGAGGTCGGCGCTGTTGTGGCCCAGGGCCGCGACGTCGAAGCCCTCGAGGACGTTGAGCATCTCGAGGGCGACGAAGCCCTGCGTGCTCGGCGGCATCTCGTGCACGGTGACGCCGCGATAGGTGGTGCTGATCGTCTCGACCCACTCGGCGGTGTGGCCGGCGAGGTCGTCGAGTGCGACGAGCCCGTCGCGGGCGCGCAGGTCGGCGGCGATGGCCTGCGCGATCGGGCCGCGATAGAACGCGTCGGGGCCGTGGGTGCCGACCAGCACGAGGCTGTCGGCGAGGCGCGGGTTGCGGAAGACGTCGCCCATCCGCGGCGCCCGGCCGTCGGGCAGGAAGGTGCGAGCAGCAGCCGGGTCGGCGGCGAGCCGCGGCGCCGACTCGGCCCACTCGGCGGCCATCAGCTCGGCCACCGGGAAGCCGTCGCGCGCGTAGCCGATGGCCGGCGCCAGCGCGTCGGCGAGGGTGATCGTCCCAAAGCGCGTGAGCAGCGCGTCCCACCCGCTCACGACGCCTGGCACGTTCACCGGCAGCGGGCCGCTGCCCGGCATCTCGGTCAGGCCGCGTCTGGCGAACTCGGCGGGCGTGGCTGCCGCCGCGGCGCGTCCGCTGGCGTCGAGGCCGTGGATGCGCCCCGTCGCCGGGTCGTGCACGAGCGCGAACAGGTCGCCGCCGATGCCCGTCATCGACGGCTCGACGACGGCCAGCACCGCGGCCGCCGTCACCGCTGCGTCCACGGCGTTGCCGCCGCTCTGCAACACGCGCAGGCCGGCCGCCGAGGCGAGCGACTGGCTGGTGGCGATCATGCCGCGACGGCCGACGGCGGGGGAGCGGGTGGCGTCCACGACGCCGGCGGGACGATCGCCTGAGCGGCGAGGGGCGGGGCTGCTCATGAGGGTGAGATGGGCGTCATTCTACGGCACCTGCGCGTCCCGGAACCGGGACGCCGGTGTCCGTCGTCGAGACGCCTTAACACAGGTTTAACATTCGTCGAATCAATAAGTTAGCGCTTGAACCAAATGCCGATGCCGGCCGTCCAAGTTGGTGACGGTCGATGCGGACGCACAGCGCGGACGCGGCCGTCGGAAAGGAGCGTCACCATGTTCCGCGTGCTCGACTGGAACTTCTCCGGCACTGCGGAGCCCGTGGTGGCGAGCTTGCTGCTCGCGACCCTGGTGCTCTCGATCGCGCTGCTCTAGACGAGCGGCTTCGCCCCTCGGGGCGCACGCGCCTGGCACGACCCACGATCTCGTGGACTCGTTCCAGGCGTTCGTGTGTACGGGAGGCGCCGGGGGCTACCGGCCCGCGGCCATGCTCGGCGCGTCGGACGACGCCAGGTAGCTGCGCCGCGCCCGCACGCTGATGCCGGGGCGCTTCACCCGGATGTCGAGCTTGTGCACCTTGCCGTCGAGCGTCTCGGGCGCGAAGGCGAGCAGGTACTGGCTGCGCAGCTCCTGCGACACCCGGGTGAAGGTCGAGGCCAGCAGGTCGCTCTTCTGCAGTTCGAAGTGGCCGCCGCCGGTTTCCTCGGCGATGCGCCGCAGCGAACGATCGGGCCGCGTCTGCACCTGACGGACGCCGTTGAAGTAGTTCACCGACAGGCCGATCGTGTAGACCATCACCTCTTCGTCGCGGGCCCGGTTCTGCACGTCGCCGAAACGGACGCGGCTGCCGGTGTCGTCGCCGTCGGTGAACAGCAGGATCACGCGGCGGCCGTCCACGCCCTTGAGGGCGTCGAGGCTGAACGCGGTGGCGTCCCACAGCCGCGTGGCGTTGCCGAACTGCAGATCGTCGAGCGCGGCGATCAGCGCGTCGCGGTCGTTGCTGAACTCGCCCGACAGCTGCAGCTTGTCGTTGAACGCGCCCACCTGGGCCCGGTCCACCGGCAGCAGCCGCAGCAGGAACTGCTCCGCGGCCTGGTTGAGCAGCTTCAGGTGCTCGGTCATGCTCGCGCTCGTGTCCAGCATCACCACCGCGGTGAACGGCTGCGGCTCGTTCGAGAACGACGACACGGTCACCGGCTTGCCGTTGTCGAGGATCTCGAAGTCCTCCTGCTCCAGGTCCGACACCAGCCGCCCGGTGCCGTCCACGGCCGTGGCGTAGACCGGTACGGTCCGCACACCCGACCGGAACGTGGGCTGCTGCGCCCGCAGGGCAGGCGCCCCCCCGGTGAGTGCGACCGCGCCCGCGACCACGATGGAGACGGCGCACAGCGTTCGAGTCATCACCTATTGAGCCTATCAGCCCGGGGGCGGCACTGCCACCTGGGACGCGGGGTCACGGATGCTCCAGTGTGACGGTGAAGCCGACGGTGCCGGACAGGGCCGCCGGGGCGAGCACCTGGGCGCAGAAGGTGCCGATGTCCACGTTGGCCGAGACCGTGGCCGAGCTGCCGTCGGCCGCCGTGGCCGAGCGAGCCAGCAGGCAGCCGCTGCCATCCGCTCGTGGGATGCCCAGACCAATGACGAGCGGCGTCGCCGGCGTGATGCCGCTGACGGTGGCCCGAGCGGTGCCGGCGAGCTGGGCGGTGAAAGTCCGCGAGGCGGTGCCGCCCGCGCCGAGGACGCCCGGATAGTTGACGGTGACGGGCGTGGTGATGAGATCGGGCAAATCGGCTGACGTCGTCGGTGAGGTGGGGCTGTTGCTGCAGGCGGTCGTCGCGGCGAGGGCCAGCACGGCGAGCACGGCGCGCGCGGTCATTGGAAATACCCGATGCGCACCGCGAAGGCGACGTCGCCGGTGAGTTCGCCGGCGTCGGCGATCGACGCGCAGAGGATGCCGCCCGGCCGCCACTCGCGGACTTGCGCGGCGAGGTCGGCGCCCACGGTGGCGCTGGTGGTCAGCGCGCAGCTGGTGCCACGCGGCACGCCGAGGCCCAGCGTGAGGCGCGCCGGGCTCGCCGCGCGCTCCGTGGTCGGCGTGAGGCTGGCCAGCGTGAGCGACACGCCGGAGGCCTGCGGCACGCTGAACGAAAAGAAGGCCGTGCCGCCGGGCGACAAGGTGCCGGTGAACAGCCGCATCGCCGCCTCCACCGCGGCCTCGGGCGTCGCCGACGTCGGGGTGACCGCCGCGCCGTCGCCGCACGCGGCGCCGGCCAGCGCCGCGGCCAGCGGCAGGACGAGGACGACGCGCCGCATCACGGGTGGTCGATCAGCACCGCGAACGGCGTCGTCGCCGCCAGGTTGCCGATGTCGTAGACACGCGCGCAGTAGGTGCCGGCCGTCAGCGACGTCGACACGTGCGGGCCGCCGCCGGCCTGGACGTTGGACGACGTCGTGGTGCTGCAGTCGGTGCCGTCCGGCACGCCGAGGCCGATGCCCACCCACACGCTGTCCGGCACGCCGGTCACGCCGCCGACGTTCTGCAGGGTGAGGTTCACGGTGCCGTACGCGGCGACCTCGAACGAGTAGAAGCGGCTGCCGTTCGGGCCGATCGTGCCGGTGAAGTGTTCCGCGACGGTCGGATCGGTGGTCGTCGTGGTGGTGTCGGTGGTCGAGGGCGAGGTCGGCGAGGTGGAGTCG
>CAYUAX010000176.1:0-10313 GCA_964442845.1 uncultured Bifidobacteriaceae bacterium
CGCCTAGGCGCCGCCCCCGATCGGCGCCGCCACGATCGGCGCCCCCGGCGGCGCGAGGCGGCGGCCCACCTGCCCGCGCTCAGCCCGCTGGCGGGGCTGGGCCGCGGCTACGCGATGTGCTGGACCGACGATCGCACCGCCCTGCTGCGCCGTGCCGACGCCGTCGCCGCCGGGGATCGCGTGCGGGTGCGGCTGGCCAGCGGCGAGTTGGGCTGCGACGTCCGCGAAGTGCACGGCGCCGGCGAGGTGACGACGGAGTGACTCGGAGCATGGGCATGGACCCGACCATCAAGGATTTCGAAGCGGCGATCGCCGAACTGGAAGCGGTGGTCAGGAAGCTCGAGGACGGCGACCTCACCTTGGAGTCGTCGCTCGCGCTCTACGAGCGCGGCGTGCAGCTGTCGCGCTACTGCCACACCCGCCTCGACGAGGCCGATCGCCGCATCGAGGTGCTGAACGAGCGCGGCGAGCTGAGCGCCGCGCCGCCCGGCCTCGGCGAGGTGAGCCAGGACGAGGACCGATGACCTTCGACGCGTTCGCGGCGGCGAGCCGCGCCGCCGTCGATGCGGCCCTCGACCGCCTGCTGCCGCGCCCGCCGGCGTGTCCGGCGGTGGTGGCCGACGCGATGCGCTACAGCGTGATGGCCGGCGGCAAGCGGCTACGGCCGATTCTGGCCCTGGCCGCCGCCGACGCCGTCGCCACGGCGCGCGGCGAATCGGCCGACGCGGCCCGCGCGCTGGCCCTGCCGGCGGCGTGCGCGCTGGAGCTGATCCACACCTATTCGCTCATCCACGACGACCTGCCGGCGATGGACGACGACTCGCTCCGCCGCGGCCGGCCGACGCTGCACGTCGTCGCCGGCGACGGCATGGCCATCCTGGCCGGCGACGGCCTGCAGGCCGAGGCGTTCGCGCTACTCGCGCGCGAACCGGCTGGCGACGACCCGGCGCTGGTCACCCGCAAGTTGCGGGTCTTGGCGCGCGTCGCGGCGGCGGCCGGGCCCACCGGCATGGTCGGCGGGCAGGCCGTCGATCTGGCCGCGGTCGGGCGCACCCCAGGGGCGCCGCAGCCCCTCGACGCCGCCGCGCTCGCCGACATGCACGCCCGCAAGACCGGTGCGCTCATCCGCGCCGCCGCGGTGGCTGGCGCGGTCATGGCCGGCGCGCCGCCGGCGCTCGAGGCGGCCATCGACATCTGGGCCGCGGAGGTCGGGCTGGCGTTCCAGATCGTCGACGACGTGCTCGACGTGGAGGGCGCGGCCGCCGATCTGGGCAAGACGTCGGGCAAGGACGCCGCCGCCGGCAAGCCCACCTACCCGGCGCTCTTCGGTCTGGCGCACTCGAAGGCACTGGCCGCCGCAGCGGCAGCGCGCGCCGACGCGGCGCTGGCCGGGGCCGGGCTCGACGCCAGTCACCTGCCGGCCATCGCCCGCTGGATCGTCGAGCGGCGCTCCTGATCGCATGAAGGTCCGCCTCGACCAGCTGATCGTCCGCCGCGGCCTGGTCGACTCGCGCGAGCGCGCCCAGGCGTTGATTCTGGCCGGGCAGGTCGACGTCGACGGCCACGGCGCCGTGAAGGCCGGCACCATGGTCTCGGAACACGCCGAGGTCCGCGTGATCGGCCCCGACCATCCATGGGTGAGCCGCGGCGGCGTGAAGCTGGCCCATGCGCTCGACGCCTTCGCCGTCACCGTGGCCGGCCGCGCGGCACTCGACGTCGGCGCCTCGACCGGCGGCTTCACCGACGTGCTGCTCAGCCGCGGCGCCCGTCTGGTGGTCGCCGTGGACGTCGGCCGCGGCCAGTTGCACTGGAAGCTGCGCACCGACCCGCGGGTCCACGTCGTCGAAGGCGTGAACGCCCGGCACCTGACCGCCGCGCACGTCGCCGCCCTCGGCGGTCCGCCGGGCGTCATCACCGTGGACGTCTCGTTCATCTCGCTCGCCCTCATCCTGCCGCCGCTGTTGGCGCTCGCCGCCGCCGACACCGACCTCGTTGCGCTGGTGAAGCCGCAGTTCGAGGCCGGCCGCCGCGACGCCCCCAAGGGCATCGTGCGCGACCCGGCCGTCCATGCCCGCGTCGTCGCCGACCTGACGGTGAAGGCGGCTGCGATAGGATGGACGCGCCTGGCGGTGACGCCGTCGCCCATCGTGGGCGGCAAGGGCAACCGCGAGTTCCTGATGCACCTCCGCCGCACCTCACCGGTCTGACGCCGCGGCCCGCCAATGCGCATCGGCATCGTCACCAAGCCCGACCTGGTCGCCGCCCGCGAGACGTTGGCCGCGCTCGACCGCTGGCTGCACGACCGCGGCGTCGACGCCGCCTGGGCCCCCGAAGCGGCGGCGCTCCTGACGGCGCCGCCGGCGGCGGTGCTGCCGCGCGAGCGGCTGATTGCCGCCGTCGATCTGGTGGTGGTGCTGGGCGGCGATGGCACCCTGCTGGCGACCGCCGGCCTGGTCGCGCGCGGCGAGCGCGACGTGCCGATCCTGGCGGTCAACTTCGGCAGCCTGGGGTTCCTCACCGAGATCACGCGGCCCGAGCTGTTCGACGCCCTCGCCGGCGTGCTCGACGGTCGCTACACCGTGGACGAGCGGATGATGCTGGCCGCGCGCGCCCGCCGCGCCGGCCACCGAGACGCCGAGGTGCCGGTGCTGAACGACGTCGTCTTCACGCGCACCGCGCTGTCGCGGATCATCGACCTATCGGTGTGGGTCGGCGACCAGTTCGTGACCCGGGTCAAGGCCGACGGGCTGATCGTCGCCAGTCCCACCGGCTCCACCGCGTACAACCTCGCTGCCGGCGGGCCGATCGTCCACCCGGCCATGACCGCGTTCGTGCTGACGCCGATTGCGCCGCACACGCTCAGCAATCGGCCGATCGTCGTCCCCGCCGAGCGCGACGTCCGCGTGACGGTCAGCGCCGACGACGGCGGTGCCGAAGTGTACGTGACGTTCGACGGGCAGTCGGGCTTTCCGCTCGCCGCCGGCGACACCGTGATCGTCGGCCGCGCCGCCCGCACCGTGCGGCTGGTACGCGCCACCACGCGCACCTATTTCGAGGTGCTGCGCCAGAAGCTGAAGTGGGGCGAGCGATGAGCGACGCGCCGCCGCCCAACGGAGGAGCCGTCCGATGCCGTCACGCGACGAAATAGCCGCCCTCGGCGCGCACATGGAATGGGCCGATGCCCAGATGTGGGCGACCGTCCTGCAGTCGCGCGCCGCCCGCGACGACGAGAAGACGCGCGGCTGGCTCCACCATCTGCACACGGTGCAGCGGGCCTTCACCGTCATCTGGCGCGGCGAGACGCCGACGTTCGTGGACCCGGCCAGCTTCGACGGCCTGCCGGCGATGGCGACCTGGGGCCGGGCCGGCCTGGCCGAGCTGCGGACGTTCCTCGAGGCGGCCGACGCCGCGACGCTGGCGCGGGCCGTGGAACTGCCGTGGGCGAAGAAGTTCGCACCCACGGGCGGCACGCTCACCCATCCCGCGCTCGGCGACACCGCGCTGCATCTCGCGCTGCACACCGCCCATCACCGCGGCCAGGTGCTGGCGCGGTTGCGCGAACTCGGCGCCGAACCACCGCTGGTCGACTACATCGCCTGGATCTGGAAGGGCCGGCCAACGCCGCAGTGGCCGCGAAACGTTCCCCCTCCCACCTCCTGAAACGACCTCGGGAGTCGTTTTCGGCAGACGGCGGCGGAAACGACTCCCGAGGTCATTTCGCCCGCTTGCGGCGGAAGTACTGAACCTGCCACTCGAAGACGTTGCGGTTGTGGTCGCGCAGCGTCGTCGCGAACACGTGGCGGCCGTCGTTGCGGCTGACGAAGTACAGGTAGTCCACCGCGGCAGGCCGGACCACCGCCTCGAGCGCGCGGCGTCCGGGCGCGGCGATCGGCCCCGGCGGGAGGCCCGGATAGCGATAGGTGTTGTAGGGCGAGTCGAACGCCAGATCGGCGCGTGTCAGATTGCCGGTCCAGCGCCCGGCCTTCTGCAGGGCGTAGATCACCGTCGGGTCGGCCTGCATCGGCATCCCGAGACGCAGCCGGTTGCGATAGACCGCGGCGACCAGCGGCCGCTCGTCGTCCTGGGCCGTCTCCTTCTCGACCAGCGCGGCCAGCGTCACCACCTGGCGCACGGTGAGGCCCTGGGCGGCGGCGTCGGCGACCAGCGACGGCGGCAGCGCGGCGCGGAACCCGCGCACCATCTGCGCGACCAGGGCCGGTGCCGGGGCGTGCCGGGGCACGGGATAGGTGTCGGGAAACAGATAGCCCTCGAGATCGGCGGCGCCGGGGTCGAGGTCGGCGACGAGCGACGCGTCGCGGGCGGCGGTCAGGAACGCGGCCTTGTCGCCCAGTCGCCGCTCGGCGTAGACGTCGGCCATCTCGTCGATCGTCAAGCCCTCGCGGAAGGTCACCGGCTGCGTGAAGATCTGCCCGCGGGCGATGATCTCGACGACCTCCACGGCGCTCTGCGCGGTCGAGAAGCGGTACTCGCCCGCTTTCAGTTCGCGGGCGCGCCCGGTGAGCCACAGGGCGACGCGGAACGTCGTCTCGTCACGCACGACGCCGGCGGCAACCAGGCGTGCCGCGATCGCCCGCGGGCCGAGGCCGGCCGGGATGTCCACGAACTGCGCGTCCCCCGAGTAACCGCGATAGGGCGTCCCGGCCCGGGTCGTCGCCTGCCAGAACAGCACGCCGGCGATGGCGCCCGCGAGGACGAGCAGCGTCAAGACGCGGCGCAGCCACTTACCCACGGGCCCGGGTATCCAGGTAATCCTGCAGCACGATGGCGGCCGCCGCCGCATCGAGCCGCTGCTTGCGGGCGCGCCAGTCGCGTTCGCGGCGCGCCAGGCGCGACTCGGCTTCGACCGACGTGAGCCGTTCGTCCTGGAGCACGACCGGCAGGCCGCTGTCGCGGGCGACGGCGGCGGCGAACGCCTCGACGAGCGGCGTCTGGTCGGTGGGCGTGCCGTCGAGGCGGCGCGGCCAGCCCACCACGACGGCGGCCAAGCCGTCCTCGTCGGCGACCAGCCGGGCAATCTCGCCACAGACCAGCCGGACCGTTTCGGGCTCGGACGGCGGCCGCTCGACGACGCGCCACGGCGTGGCCAGCGTGCCCGTCGCGTCGCTGAGCGCCAAGCCGAGGCGCCGGCGGCCGTAGTCGATGCCCAGCGCTCGCACGTCCCGAGTATACGAATCCACCCGCGATTACCCGGCGCGGCGCAGCAGTTCCAGCAGGGCTTCGCGCAGGTAATAGGCGGCGATCGCCGCCGTCGCCACCAGGCCCATGGTCCGCACGAAGGCTGCTCGGGGCCCCAGCGCCCGCTGGGTCACGCGCTGGAGCGGCTGCCAGGCCACGAAGAACAGGAAGTAGGTGACCGCCAGCCCGATGGCCGGGCCGAGCCGCGGCATCAACACCACCGGCAACAGGGCCAGCAGGCAGACGCCGCTCAACCACATCCCCACCGACAGCATCAGCAGTTCCCCGGCGGTGATGACGGTCGGGCCGGCGGGCGGAACGGGTTCGGACATGCGCCGCCAGTGTACCCCGCAGGTCCCAGCTCTTTGGCCGCAGGCCTTCCGTCGCGGCCGACGCCGCGCTAGTCTAAGGAGACCGTGCGGTTCCGGCAGCGGCTCCGAGGCACTGTGGCGGCGGGCGTGGTCACGCTCGGCATGACGCTGTCCGCCCAGACGGCACCGCCGGCGGCGCGGGCGACCGCCTCGGCCGACCCGGGCACCGGCTCGCTGATGCAGCGGGCCGCCGATCGCATCCGCGCCCTCCAGCGCGAAGCCGATCAACTGGCGCAGCAGTCGAAGTCCACGCTGGCGGCGCTGCGACAGCTCGAGCTGACGCGCGCGTTGCGCGCGGAGGAACTG
This sequence comes from uncultured Bifidobacteriaceae bacterium, assembly GCA_964442845.1. Classification (GTDB taxonomy): domain Bacteria; phylum Acidobacteriota; class Vicinamibacteria; order Vicinamibacterales; family UBA2999; genus CAWAYR01. The sequence goes on from CAYUAX010000176.1 coordinate 5,874, forward strand.
GCCGCGGTCACCGCCCGCCTCGACGCGCTGAACGCCAAGGTCGCAGCGTCGACGGCGCGCGTCCGGGCGCTCGAGGCGCAGCGCGTCGATCGGACGCCGGCGCTCGAGGAACGGCTGCAGGCGCTCTACAAACGCGGCCGCCACGGCTACGTCCGGCTGCTGCTCGACACCGACGACGAACGCGACCTCGCCCGCACCACGCGCGGCGTCGTGTCGCTGGCGCGAATCGAGGAGCTGCGCATCGCCGAACACCGGCGGCTGCTCACCGAGGAACAGACCGCCCGCACGCAGCTCGAATCCGAGCAGCGTCAGGTCGAACGCCTGCGCACCGAGGCAGCGGCGCTCGATGCCGCGGCGGCGAAGGCGGTGGCCGAGCGCTCGCGCCTGCTCGACGAGATCGATCGCCGCCGCGACCTGGCGGCGCAGTACGCCGGCGAACTCGAGCAGGCCCGGCAGCGGCTGCAGGCGACGCTCGACGGCCTCGGCGGCACGGCGCCGGTCGATCTGCCGATCGGGCCGTTCCAAGGCGACCTCCCGTGGCCGGTCTCCGGCCCCCTGCTGAGCCGGTTCGGCCGCGCCACCACCGGCAGCTACGGCACGACGATCCAGCGCAACGGCATCGAGATCGGCACCGCGGCCGGTACGCCGGTGCGCGCCGCCCACGGCGGCACCGTCGCCTACGCCGCGCCGTTCACGGGCTACGGCGTGATGGTGATCCTCGATCACGGACAGAACGCCTTCACGGTTTACGGTCACCTGGCGGGCACCGCCTTGCGGCCGGGCATGTCGGTGGCGCGCGGCCAGCCGGTGGGCACCTCGGGCGCGACGCCGGCCGGCGAGGCCGCGGCCTACTTCGAGGTGCGCGTCGATGGCCGCCCGGTCAATCCCGTACAATGGCTGCGCAGGGGCCCATGACGTCACGCACTCGCGTCGCCGTGTTTCTCGTCTCGCTGCCGGTGCTGGCGTTCGCGGTGGTCGGCGGCGTGCTCGGCCGCACTGCGGCAGCGCAGGGGGACAGCTACCGCTACCTGCGGATCTTCGACGACGTCGTCCGGCTGATCATCGACAACTACGTCGAGGAAGTGGACGTCGACAAGGTGATGCACGGCGCGATGCACGGCCTGGCCGACGGCCTCGATCCCGACAGTGCCTACCTCGACCCGGCGCAGATGAAGGGCGTCGGCCAGACCGGCGCCGACAGCGCGCACCCCGGTCTCGAACTCACCCGGCAGTACTACCTGCGCGTGGTCGCCGCGCGCGACGGTTCGCCGGCGGCACGGGCCGGGCTCAAGCCGGGAGACTACGTGCGCTCGATCGACGGCCAGTCCACGCGCGATACGACGGTGTTCGAGGGCATGCGCAAGCTGCGCGGCAAGGCCGGCTCGAAGGTCAAGCTGGCGATCCTGCGCGGCAACGCCGCTGAGCCCCACGAGGTGGAGCTGGTGCGCGAGGCCGTGCCGGCGGCACCGGCGCGCGGCCGTGTTGCGACACCCGGCACCGGCGTGGTGCGGATCGCCGAGTTCTCCCGGGCCACCGCCGGCGAGGTGCGTAACGAAGTGGCCAGCCTGACGCGCGGCGGCGCCGCACGGGTGGTGATCGACCTGCGCGGCACGGCCACCGGCGACCTCGATGCCGGATACGACGTGGCGCGGCTGTTCGTCCCGAGCGGCGTGCTCGGTTACCGGCAGGCGCGCGGTCAGGAGAAGCAGGCAGTCAACGCCGCGCCGGGCGACGGCGCCGTCACGGTGCCGGTCGCCCTCCTGACCGACAACGGCACGTCGGGCGCCGCCGAGGTGTTCGCCGCCGCACTCACCGGGAACAAGCGCGCGACCGTGGTCGGCGAACGCAGCCAGGGCCGCGCCGGGCGACAGAAGGTGGTGCCGCTGCCCGACGGCGCCGGGCTGCTCCTCACGCACCTGCTCTACCTCGGCCCCGGCGGCGCCGCGCTGCAGGAGCGCGGGGTGTCGCCCGACGTCGCGGTGGACATGCCGACGACCGACTTCGGCGTCGAGCCGCCGGTCGGCGACCCCGTCCTCGACAAAGCCATCGAGGCGCTCACGGCCGCGAAGAAGGCGGCCTGATCGCCGCGGTTGCCGGCACGGCCGGGCCGGCCCGCCCAAGTCGCACGGAATGCGCGTGTTATACTGCCCGTTCCAGCACGCCGGGCGAACGCATCTAGGCGCGTAGCTCAGCTGGTTAGAGCGCCTGCTTGACACGCAGGAGGTCGGCAGTTCGAGTCTGCCCGTGCCTACCACCTCGCCCGGTTCGGATCCCCACCATGATCACGGTCACGCTTCCCGACGGCAGCCGCCGCCAGGTGGCTGACGGCGCTCCGGTGAGCGCCGTCGCCGCCGACATCTCACCGCGCCTGGCCAAGGCGGCGCTCGCCGCCGTGGTGGACGACACCCTCGTCGATCTCACGTACCCCCTGACCCGCGACGTCCGGGTGCGCATCGTGACCGACCAGAGTCCGGAGGCCCTGCCGCTGCTGCGCCACTCGACGGCGCACCTCATGGCGGCGGCGGTGACGGCGCTGTATCCGGGCGTCCAGTGCGGCATCGGTCCGGCCATCGACGACGGCTACTTCTACGACTTCGTGGTGCCGACGCCGTTCGTGCCGGAGGACCTGGCCCGCATCGAGGCGAAGATGCGCGAGTTAGCCGGTCAAGACCTGGTCTTCGAACGGCAGCTCTGGGATCGCCAGGAAGCCATCGACTTCTTCACCCGCCGCGGCGAGCCGCTGAAGGTGCAGCTGATCGAGGAGAAGACGGTCGGGCAGGCCCAGGTGTCGGTCTACACGATCAAGGACCGCGACACGTTCGTGGACTTCTGCGTCGGCCCGCACGTGCCCTCCACGGCCCGCCTCAAGGCGTTCACGCTGACGGCGACGTCGAACGCCTACTGGAAGGGCGACGCGAAGAACCAGCCGATGCAGCGGCTGTACGGCACGGCCTTCCCGTCGCAGAAGGACCTCGACGCGCACCTGGCGCGGATCGAGGAGGCGAAGAAGCGCGACCACCGCAAGGTCGGCAAGGAGCTCGGCCTCTTCACGTTCCACCACTGGGCGCCGGGCGCGACGTTCTGGCTGGCCAAGGGCGCCACGCTCTACAACACCCTCGCCGACTACATGCGCAGCGTCCTCTTCCCCGCCGGCTACGTCGAGGTGAAGACGCCGATCGTGTTCAACAAGGGCCTGTGGGAGACGTCGGGCCACTGGTCGCACTACCGCGAGAACATGTTCCTGGTCGAGTCGCGCGACGGCGAAGAGATGGGGCTGAAGGCAATGAACTGCCCCGGCCACATGCTGGTCTTCGGCAGCGAGATGCGCAGCTACAAGGACCTGCCGCTGCGCTTCCACGAGCAGACGCCGCTGCACCGCAACGAGGCGTCCGGGGTGCTGTCGGGGCTGACGCGGGTGCGGCAGTTCTCACAGGACGACGCCCACTGCTTCATCACCGAGGAGCAGATCGGCTCGGAAGTCGAGGCGCTGCTGCGCCTGGTGCAGCGGGTCTACCGCGACTTCGGCCTGGAATACACCGCCAAGCTGTCGACGCGGCCGGAGAAGTTCCTGGGCGAGGTCGCGACCTGGGACCTGGCCGAAGCCGGGCTGCGCGAGGCGCTCGAACGGGCCGAGCAGCCCTACGACCTCAACGCCGGCGACGGCGCCTTCTACGGCCCGAAGATCGACTTCGACATCACCGACGCACTCGGCCGCAAGTGGCAGTGCGGGACGATCCAGCTCGACTACCAGCTGCCGCGGCAGTTCGACCTCAAGTACATCGGGGCCGACAACGCCGAGCATCGCCCGGTGGTGGTGCACCGGGCCATTTTCGGGAGCTTCGAGCGGTTCATCGGCATCCTGATCGAGCACTTCGCCGGCGCCTTCCCGCTGTGGATGGCCCCCGTGCAGGTGATGGTGCTGCCGATCGCCGACCGCCACGCCGGCTACGCCGCCGAGGTGCTGGCCGCCCTCCAGGCGGCCGGGCTCAAGGCGGTGCTCGACGACCGCCAGGAGAAGGTGAACTACAAGATTCGGGAGGCCCAGCTCCAGAAGGTGCCGTACATGCTGGTCGTCGGCGACCGCGAGGCCGCCGACCGGGCGGTGGCGGTGCGCAGCCGGTCGCGCGGCGACCTGGGCGCCACCCCCCTCGACCGCTTCGTGGCCGAAGCCCTTGCCGAGGTCGCCGAGAAGCGGCTATCCTAGGAATCTTTGCGCCGGGAGGCTGAGTATCGCATTCGACCGTAACCGTTCGGGTCGTCGTGACGACCGCGTCCGCACCAACGAGCGCATCCGGGTCCGCGAGATCCGGGTGATCGACGAAACCGGCCAGCAGCTGGGCATCATGCCGCCGCCCCAGGCGCTGACGATCGCCCGCTCCAAGGGCCTCGACCTCGTGGAGATCTCCCCCACCGCCGTGCCGCCGGTCTGCCGGATCATGG